>JBGVAV010000107.1:0-49524 GCA_045224915.1 Treponema sp. | reverse complement strand
TTTAAGATAAAGTGACCTTCTTTCGTATATTCGATTTTCTGTTTTCGGCAAAAATCAAGGGTGGCAGCTTCGTCCTTGTAGTCAACTCCTGCATCCAGAACAGCAAGTGTGAGTGTGCGGTAAAAACCTCCGCTGTTCAAAAATGTAATGTCATGTCTGTCTGCCAGCATTTTGGCAATAGTGCTTTTTCCAGTTCCAGCTGGTCCGTCAATTGCGATAATCATTAAAAAAACTCCTTATTCAACTTATCTTTGCATAACTTCACTCATGGCAGTTGAGCCATCGGCAAAGTGGGCAATTACTACGTAACATTCACCAGGGTCAATTTCAGATACAGGAATTAAATAACGCTGTGGATTATGATTTGTTGTAAAATCAAGATATTTGTTTCCTATATCCTTATTAAAGTATTCCCATTCTCCAACAGACCAGTTTTTACATTCATCGTATGATTTTGAAGTTACGAGCGTATGAGCAAAAACTGGCTTGTCACTTGAAATTGCAACACTTGATGTAGAAGTTCCATTTGCCATAAGAAGATCGTAATCTCCTGTACTTGCTGAACCGGTGTAGAAATACGAAGGAGCAGATAAGTCTGTATAATTAGCTCTTTCTCCAAACGATACAAGTCCCCAGAAAAGCATAACATAAGAATTATCCGGCAAAGTAGCCCCCGTAGCAGAATATGTATACAGTTTTTCCCCATCGACAGTTTCTGTAGTTTTTGTAAATATCAGCTCCTCACAAGAATCACTTTCCCAACTACCATCTTCATTAAGTTTATAAACTCCTAAGTCCTGATTTTTCTCAGAAAATTCACGAGGAGCATACTTATTTGTAAAAATATCTGCTTTATTTTTTTCAGTTATAATATTCCAGCTATTTCCATCAGTATTTGTAATTGCTGCTATTTTTGGATGTAATTCCTCAAAATAAAAAACTCTATCATCTTCACCAAAATTACCGTTTTTATCATAGATTGTACAAGGCAAAGGCGTTTCTGCTATAGAAAGTTGTCCCATATTTTCTTTTGCAATACGATTCTGATAAACAAGCCAAAAAGGAATTTTTACTGTATATCCAGTAGTTTCATCAGCTCTGAATGTTTTTTTATTTACAGTCAAAACCCCATAATCAGGGCCAATAGCATAATCTGTATTATTAATTTCATCGTTAATAGTAAAAGATATAAATCCATATTCAGTATACCCCTTAGAACCATAAGGGGCTATGTAATCAAGTGATGAATCTGTAATTTTGTCTATTTCCCATTCAGCTGCTTGTGAATAGACTGAATTTTTAATGCCATAAACCTTAACTGTTTTTTTATAATTGAACAAATTTTGAGACTTATTACCCGTTAAATCAATAGTTTTTGTAAATTCGCCTTTATTAAAATAAATATTATCATCTATTACAACCTCATCAAATTTTTCCCAGGTATCATCTTCTATAGTAATAGTAACATCAAGCATATTTGGCCTTGTACGGGCATAGGTCACATTTTTTATCTCTATTTCAGGAACTGATAATTCTTCAAGTTTAAGTTCTTCAATCTGTCCTAATAAATCATCTGATGCAGGGAAAATTCTGTATTCTTTATTAGGGTAAACATCTACAGTATTTACTGGCCAATCTGGCATAGATGCAGTATTTTGTTCATCAGTAGTTACAACATAGACTGAATTATTAAATTTTACTTCCGTATAGTCTGATTTTTGTTCAACAGAAGTAATAAAAGGCTTTGAAGGAAATGCATATGATAAGGTACTGGAAACTCCAAGGTCATTTTCGAAAATTACATCAAAATTAAGTCCAGCTACAGAATCCACATCAAGATTAACTTGCCAGCAACCTGCACTACCCATATTATTGTTCAAAACAAAAGGAATTTTTTGTGTAATTCCATTTTTCTTATATTCACACCAGACTTTAAACTCTTTTGAAGGAATCCATATATTGGCATACACATGTCCGTATAAATCATAAGGAGTACCCGGATATCCATGATTAATTGCATCAATATTAAAAGTAAATGCACCATCCCAATTATAAATATACAAAGTTTTATAATTTTGCTTGTATACATCAAAAGTCAAAGGAATATAATTACCTTCATAATCATAACCATACATTCCTCTAGGAATATTATAAATTCCCAGATCTAGAATCCCATAAACATCGTCTATTACATCCCAAAAAGCAACATTTGTTCTTTTTATAACAATAAGACTTTGTGTTTGAGCAGGATTTCCTGCAGCATCAACAACTGTTACTGTAACAGAAATAGCACCATCTTGTGATTTTAATTTATGAGGTATACAAAAAACAGTATCGCCATTTTCATTTGTAAGGAATTCTGCTTTATCTGTATCGTTTTTTGTATATTCAATATCATCATACAATTTATCTTGTACTTCAGTTCCAAAAACAAATTCATTAGTACGCTGTTCTGTGATTAAAACTTTTGATACACCACTTTCGCCATCATAATAATTTCCATAAATATACAGTATATTGCCCGCACGATTTTTTTTAATCTGAGCTTCACTTGCAGAATATGTACGTGAAGAAACATCAAATATTTCCTGGGTGAATTTTTTGTTTTCTTCCAGAGTTACAGCATTTTCCAACGAAATTTTATGACCAGTTACGAAAAAACCATCCTTATTTTTTACTGGCGGATTGTTCTCAATAGTAGTTTTATATTTTATTTTAAATGACGATTCTTTATCCTGTTTTAAAGGAAGAATTATATCTCCCTGCGAAATCTTTATAGAATCACTTAAAGAAATTTCTATTTCAATTAATTCAGTTCTATATTTTTCAAAATATTCATTGAATTTTTCAAATTTAGGTTGAAGTATTAAAGAAGTTCTATCATTTGAAAAAACAGGAGGCTCAAAATATTCCTGTACATTGTCTACACCTGAAATCATTATTGGACCATTTTCAGTTTTTCCATCTTCCTCATATGTATATGTAAATTGAGCTGCATCTTGCTCTGATATCGGCATATTAAAAGAAATAGTAACAGGTTTGTTTATATATTGCATAGAATTATTAACTGGTACATGAGAACTAACCGCAGGAATTAATAAACATTTAGGTCGTACAAGAATATCATCCTGAAGCTCATTTACAAGGAGTTTTGTCTTAAAAACACCTATTTCACTGTTATAACTCTTATTTTCAAAAGAAACAGAATTATTCCGGCTAACAGAATTATCTTTATTGCTTACAGCTTCAAAATCAATAAATGTATAATTATTATTAATTAATGTGTATTGCAATTCATATGTATAACCAACAGTACAAGATTTTTCTCCAGAAACAGAAAAATATCCCATAGTATTTTCTACAGGAATATAAACTGTTGCTATCTGTTCACCTGTAAAGTTTTTATTTATTTTATATTCATGAGTTCCTTTTGCTGTTAATAGAAGAGAATCTTTGTCAGTCACATTTGTAAAATCATAACTAATCTGAACATTTAAAATACCTTTGCTTTCATTTGGCGGAAGAATATGTTCCCCTGTTTTTGGACGAATATAAAGAGTCTGACCATCTTCTGATAACGAAGGTGTTTCAAATTTTGTGGTAAGGTCAGATTCTGCAAAGATGTAATAACTAAAGTCATTTAGACTTTCTTTATTGAGAGGTTTATTAAACGTAAATTTGATAACGGAATCCTGGTTATAAGTTACATATAACGAATCAGGTGTAATTCCTGTAATTCTTGGTCGCGCAATACAAACCGGGCGGATTAAAATATCCTTGGCCTGGGTTAAAAGTGTGACTTTATACTTGTATTTTCCTTTTGTGTTGTCTGCTTCAAGTTGTTCGAATTTTACACAATCATTGCGTGAAGTAGTTTTATCGTTCTGGCTCACAGCTTCCAATGTTACAAAAGCGTAATCTTCAACATTTATTTCAAATTGAACTTCGGTATCATAACCTTGGTGAAGAGTTCTTTCCGTTGTACCAAGAAACTCTCCAAGCTCTGGCTCTCCTGTTTTTGATTCCATACGAAAAATAACATCGCACGAAGCTGCATTATTAAAGGCAATAGCATCTTCAATTTCTTTACGAACATTTCCACTTTGCATAAAATTATCGCAGGAAACAAGTCCAAACAGCATGACAAGCCCCCCAAGACAATAAAACCATAGTAGTTTTTACAAAATTCTTTTTCATATTTAAGCCTCCTGTGGAGAATTTTTATACAGTAAACCTTCCAATTTCATCGCCGATAGTTGATACAGACTCTGACATTCTTGTGAAATTCTGTGACAGGTCGGCACCATTCTTGGAAATTGTTTTGGCTCCGTCCGAAATAACATCCATTGAAGCTTCCAGAGTTGTAATACTGGTTTTAAGATTAAGCATTTCTGAAAGAACGGAGTCGTTTGCCTGAGCCATTTTAATTGAAGCATTTTTTACAATCTCTGTATTTTCTTCCATTGAATGAAGAGATGTAATTACAGCCTGAGAGCTTTCATTCTGCTTTTCCAGAGAATCCTTCATTCCTCTTACAACAGTATCTGTCTGTCTGATTCTTGAAGAAACTTCGGAGAATGCATTGCTTGAATCTTTTGAAGCGGCAACAATTTCTTCAATACCACTCTGGATACTCTTGAGCTGTTCACCAATTTTCTTTGACTGAGCAGAAGAAGTTTCGGAAAGCTTACGGATTTCATCAGCAACAACTGCAAATCCCTTACCTGCTTCTCCTGCATGTGCGGCTTCGATTGCAGCGTTCATGGCAAGAAGGTTTGTCTGACTTGCAATAGAAGCAATTGCAGAGTTAGCTTCCTGAAGCATTTTTGATTCAGATTCAATCTGGGAAATTCGCTCATTTACTTTTTCCTGCTTTTCTACACCGTTTTGAGCAGCTCCATCAAGAGTTCCAAAGGAATCGGCCATCATCCCCATGGTATTTCCAATCTGTGAAATATTAGAAATAAGCTGTTCTACCGAAGAACAAGATTCTGTAATACTTTGAGCCTGAACTTCGATTCGTTGAGTAAGTTCTGAAACGCTTGAAAAAGAACCGCTTACAGCATCTGAAGTTTTTAAAATACTGCTTGCCTGATTTTCAATTTGAGAATGAATATTTTCAATATTTGTAGAAATATCAGAAATTGAAGCAGAGGTAGCCTGTGCATTCTGACTGATTTCTTCTGCAACAACAGAAAGAGAACTTTCTGACTGCTTAAGTCCTTTCATCATGTTCCAGAGATTTTCCAAAAATTTGTTAAAGCCGTCAACAATTGCGGGAATAACTTTAAGGGAAGTTCGTATATCGGCATTAACGCGCTTTGTCAAATCTGCCTCGCCGGTAGAAATATCTTCAATGGCATTTCGGACATTTCTAAGTGGTGTAATAATACTTAACAGGGTATAACCAATAAGAATAATTATGAGCACTGCAAGAATAAGGGCAAAAGGAAGAGCCGCATTTTCAAAGAAAGCCTTCATTGTATAAGGAATAAACATTACCATTGTCCAGCCTACTCTGGTCATTGGCAGAATATAATATTCACCTTTCCAAGTAGAAACAATTTCGGGTTCTTTTGGAGTAAGGGAAGATGCTTTTAAAAGCTCTGGTAATACAGCATCTATATGAACTTTCTTTTCAAGATGCTCAAGATTTGTTGAACCAGAAATCTCTTCGTTAGCATTATACATATACATAGTAACACCGCTTTCAAGATTTTCGTACATGGAATCTACAAAGTCTGTAAGCTCAATTCCTGTTCCGGCAATTCCTACAGGCTTGTGTCCAGCCCCGTAAACAATTGCATTGATCCACATATATGTTTTTTTAAGACCAAGGTCATAATCTACATAAAACTGATAGTCTTCGCCACAATTTAAGGTTGCATTGTACCATTCGTTTCCAGCTTCTTTTGGATCAAGGTCATAAATAAATTCCATATTAGAGTGATAGCGTTTATCGGCATCAGAAATCCAGAAGGTACGATGTGACTGAAACTGCTTTTGAAAAACCTCAAATTCGCGGAAGGCAAGACGTTTAATTTCGGGGTCAGACGGATTTGTAAGATGATCAATAACAATTGGAGATTCTACCATCTGCAGAGCAAGTTTTAGTTCAGGGCCTGTTCCATTATCAAGCTCAAGAAGTTTTGTATAAGCAAGGCTTTCAAGTCTTGAATCTGTTTTTTTAGCAAAAATTGAATGAGAGCCAAAAATGATAATCAAAAGTGAAGCAATGACTCCAAGAAAGATTATCAATACGCGAAAAAGTTTTTTCATACGTATCTCCTATTGTAATGCAATATTATACCATATATTGTGAAAAATTAGGATTTTTTTTGAAAAAAATTAGTCTTTACACAAAGCCAGTAATCCAGAAACTTCTTTTGGTGTAAGATCACGGTGTTCTCCAGGGCGAAGATCATCAAGGTTTACATTACCTATACGTACCCGCACGAGAGAACGGGTTCCGATATTCTGGCTTTCGAGCATTCGGCGGATTTCGCGGTTTTTACCTTCTATGAGGACTATTTTAATTTTACGGGGTTTAAGGATTTCGCAGCGCACGCATTTGTAAAAAATGTTGTCTATGCGTACACCGTGTTCCAGGAGTTTTGCGGTTTCCGGGCTTACATCCTGGCTTGTTTCTACTATATATTCTTTTTCTATCTGACTTGATGGATGACCAAGTTTTGCAGCAAAATCTCCGTCGTTGGTGAATAAAATCATGCCTTTGCTGTACATATCAAGGCGACCTACGTTGTAGAGGCGTTCTTTGTAGTCTTGGCGAAGGAGATCTGCGGCTACCTGGCGGCCTTTTTCATCGCTAGAAGAGCATACAAAGCCTGCGGGTTTATTCAAAAGTACATAACATTTACGTTCTTCAAGATGAACAGGCTTTCCGTCTACACAAACCTTGTCGGTGTCGCTTACTTTTGTTCCAAGCTCTGTTATAACTGTTCCGTTTACAGTTACGCGGCCATCTAAAATGATTTGTTCTGATGCACGGCGGCTTGCTACACCACAATGGGCAAGAAAAGCCTGAAGACGTGTTTGATTTTGAGAGGCAGTACTATCTTGCAAGTTCGAATCTCTCCTGGTCGTCTTCGTCGAGCTTTGGAAGTTCTGCAATTGAATTGAGCTGGAACAAACGCAAAAATTCCTTTGTTGTTCCAAAAAGAGTTGGGCGACCCGGTGCCTCTTTTTTACCTACTTCTTTAATTAAATTTCGTTCAATCAAAAGGCGGATCATATTATCTACGCTAACACCACGAATTGCTTCAATTTCGGCACGGGTAATTGGCTGTGAATATGCAATAATAGAAAGGGTTTCCATTGCCGATTTTGAAAGGCGGCCTTCCCTTTTTGAGCCGTACTGTTCTTTAAGCACAGCCCAGTATTCTTTTTTTGGAGTAAGGCACCAGCCGCCTGTAATCATTACAAGCTCAATGCCAGAGTTTTCTGCACTATATTTTTCTTTAAGATTTTCAAGACACTTCTCGGTTACTTCGTCAGAAAGCTGAGCCTTATTGGCAAGCACCTTAGCAGTGATTGGTTCGCTTTCCAAAAATAAAACTGTCTCGCATAACGCGGTTTCTTTATTAAAATCCATACTCATATCCTAAGTGAGTCTATAATAATAAAAAAACATCATACAGTCAAATTGAAAAAGAATGCAATCCTATTGGGAAAAAAATAACTTCCGGTCACAAAACGGGGGCCAAAACCGCGGCTAGCCGCTTGACGCTGACTGTTGTAGTGGAACTATTAAATGCCGCTCCCGCGGCATCAACAGTCAGAGTCATTTTGTCCCCCGTTTTGTTCCCTCGCGTTATTTTTTTCCAATTGGATCTTACAATTTTTTTTCAATTAGATTTTATTTTTTATTTCACTTAGGATCTGATATGGTTTTTAAGTTGGATTTCCCGGAAAGGGATGGTTCGTATAAAGAGGATTTAATAAATTAAAATGTATTTATAAAAAAATAGCGGGAGGGAGGGGAACGGATTTCAAAAACGCTCTGAAGTGCGGCCGCAAGGCGGCCATGTATATAATTACAAGATTTAATTACTTGTTAATTCTTCTTCATCCGGAATGTATCCGTCACTATCTTCTCTGGCGCATATCTTTATATCACCGAATAATTTGTTTTGGTAAATAGTAATCATTCTGAATTTTACAGCTTCAAGGATAGCCATGAAAGCACAGATAACGTCCATTTCGTTACCTTTACGGGTCAAAAGATCAGTGAACATACATTCTTTTTTGTCTTCGAGGAGTTCATTCATCAGAGTGATTTTTTCGTTTACTGAAATTTCCTCGTACATGTTCAGAATCTTTTCATTTGAATACTGACCCATCATAGACTTGAAGATTGACTGCATCTGCTGGAGCAATTCCCATGTGTCTATTTCTTCCCACATTTCGTCGCTTTCTTCAAAAGGAAGTACGCGTTCAATTTTTTTGCGTTCAAAGTTCCATTCAGATTCGTCTTCCTGTTCTTCGAGCATAGACGATAATTTCTTGAACTTCTGATATTCAATAAGTTTATCTACAAGCTCCTGGCGTGGATCTTCTTCATCTTCATCGTCCATGTTGAATTCAACAGGCAAAAGCATACGGCTTTTAATATAAATGAGCTTTGCGGCCCAGCTGTAGAACTCCGAAAGGTCTCCAAGATCTGTCTGAACAGCATAATCAAGATATTCAAGATACTGTTCTGTAATCTGTGCAATTGGAATATCGTAAATATTTACTTTACTTTCGCGGATTAATGACCACAAAAGATCAAGAGGACCTTCAAACTCCCCTGCCTTATATGCATGCTTTTCTTTTACAGCAACTGCTTCTGCTGGTTTTTCTGTTAATTCAAATGTATCACTCATAACTGCCACCTGTTCTATTATGCCGCTTCCGTTTTCTAAATTAAGGTTTTTAAGATAAGCGGTAAATCTTTCCCTAATAGTAACATCGGCAGAATCTGTTAAAATCTCAAGTGCAGGAACAAGAACAAATGCTCTTTCTGCAATGCGCGGATGAGGGATTTGCAATTCAGGTGTATCTATTGTTTCGTTGCCAAAAAGTTCTATATCAATATCGAGGGGGCGCGGACCAAAACGGATTTCACTTGAACGGTCACGGCCATATTGGGCTTCTATATTGTTTATTTGTTTTAATAATTCTTGTGGGGATAAATTGTCGTCTACAAAACCGCATGCAGTCATGTTGTAAAAATCATCCTGATCTTCTACATACATTGCACGGGTTTTGTAAACAGAAGAAAAACGCGGAGAGTCCAGGATTTTTGTAAGTTCATTACAGGCCTTCTGCAAAAGTTGAAGAGGTGTGAAACCATTATAACCTTTATTGGAGCCTAGCCCCAAAAGAACTCTTCGCATATTTCATGCCTTCTAATACGTGGATTGCCACGCCCTTCGGGCTCGCAATGACGAGTTACTCCTGTGTAGAAACTGCCTCTGTTTTAGGAGCAGGTTTTGCTTCTACAGGATTTCCTTCCTTGTCTTTAAGTACCTGACCTGGGAAAACTTCGGCACGAATTTTGTTTTCGATATCTGCGGCAAGCTGTGGGTTACCTTCAATGTAGGCAACTGCATTTTCCTTACCCTGACCGATTTTTTCTTCGCCCATTGTGTACCAGGCACCGCGCTTGTCGATAATTCCGTGTTTAACTGCAGAATCAAGCAAACTTGCAGACTTAGAAATACCTTTTCCAAAGTAAATATCAATTTCGCACTTGCGGAACGGAGGCGCAACCTTGTTCTTTACAACCTTTACGCGAACTCTGTTTCCAAGAGCATCTTCATCACCCTTACCATCGATTGTTTCAATGCGGCGGATTTCAAGACGAACAGATGAATAGAACTTGAGAGCCTGTCCACCAGTTGTAGTTTCTGGATTTCCGAACATTACACCAATCTTCATACGAATCTGGTTGATGAATACAACAATACAATTTGATTTTCCGATTACTGCTGTAAGCTTGCGCAAAGCCTGGCTCATAAGACGTGCCTGCATACCCATTACAGCATCACCCATTTCACCTTCAATTTCTTTTTCTGGTGTAAGGGCTGCAACAGAGTCTACAACAACAATATCAACTGCACCACTGCGAACAAGGTTCTCTGTAATTTCAAGAGCCTGCTCACCGGTATCTGGCTGCGAAACCCAAAGCTCATCAATATTTACGCCAAGATTTTTTGCATAAACAGGATCAAGTGCATGTTCAGCATCTACAAACGCTGCAACACCACCAAGCTTCTGAGCTTCTGCAATTGCGTGCAAAGCAAGTGTTGTTTTACCAGAGCTTTCTGGACCGTACATTTCGATTACACGACCGCGTGGATATCCACCGATCCCAAGAGCTTCGTCGAGCAGAATTGAACCAGAAGGAATAACGTCTATTCCTGTTGCATCTGCCTTGTCGCCGAGCTTCATCAAAGCGCCCTGTCCAAACTGTTTTTCAATCTGCAGACGTGCTGCCTCGAGCGCCTTCAACTTCTCCGAGGTATCCATCGGAGTTGAATTTGTATTTGACATTTTTGCCACCTTCCTCCCACATATAATATGGCGAAAAAAATCGACTTCTTACAAAAATTTTGAAAAATTCTTTAAAAAAATCAAATTTTTTTTAAAAATTTACTATTTTAATCCGTCTTTTATGCTCTGGTAGATTGCTTTTCCTTCAAGATAGATTTTTTTATCTTCGGAGCAAATCTTTCCAAGAATCTTCACCGGCTGATCCGGCATGATGTTAGGCGCAGATGCAAACCGTACATTTACAATTCCTTCAACAACTTCTCCCGATTCATAACCAACGAGCAGCTGGCAGGAATAAGTACCATTTTCATTCAAAACTGCATTTGTAACTTTACCGCCCCAGCTTACCCATGCATCAAGATAAAGCAAAGGTTCTGCTTCTACTGCAGCGTAAGACGGATTATCTGTAAGTGTATCAAAGGTTGGTTCTTCAAGATAACTCATAAGAACGTGAGCCTTCTGCTTAATGCTTACAGACGCATTTGAATTTAGAATCCTGTTAATTTCTACCTGAGCAGCATTATCTCTTCTGGACTGGAAATAATCAACCGCAGCATAATATGCTTTGGCAATCTGCTTGTCATTAAGAATAAAGCCATAGGTCTGCCCAGACAAATCTTTTTCCTGAGCATTATTCTTTTCATCAGCAGAAAGTGTGAGCTCAGTAAGATCGCGGCGCTCACCCTTATAATAATTCTTTTTATGAGGAAACAAAGCCAGCACAAGCACAACACCTGCTATAAAACAAACAGCAGGAAGAACAACTGCAGTAACCTTTTCTGGATTAATTCCAAGAGGAGGATAAAACTGTTCAATTCTACCAGTGTCTACCCAGCGGCAGATAGTATCATAGTCTCCGCGTGTGCGAATAAACTCAATTGCATTTATAGCAGTTTTATTACCAGGATCAATATCTTTTATTTCCATGTAATACTGAAGGGCACGGTCTGTATCTCCCCTTCTTAGGAAAATTGCAGCCTGCCCTAAAAGAAGTCTTGTATCATTTATTTTGATATTACGTGCGCGTTGAAAATATGTTACAGCAGAACCGATGTCACCAACATAAAGACATGAAATTCCAAGCAGAATATAATATTCAAAATTTCCTTCATAAGTTTCTTCTCTGGCTTCGAGAAGCTTTATGGCGGTAGCGAATTTTCTTCTGCGCATGAATTTCCATGCAATTGTTAATACATCCTGTACCATCTGCAAATCCGTTTTTTACAAGACTAATTTGAGTTCAATATTGTAAGAATCGCATCAAGCTCTGCATTCAAAGCATTGATTTCGGCTTTATTTACCTCTGGATCACCTTCTTCAAGCAATTCGATTCTATCCAAAAGCTCCTGAATATGATCTACAGAGAATCTGTCTTCAACAACTTCATTCTTTTTAGGCTGTTCTTCTTCTACAGCTGCAACATTCTGAACCTTCTGCTCTTCTGCAGGCTGTTCCTGCTTCTTAGGCTCATTCTTTGGTTCAGGTTTAGTCTCCTGTGCCTTAGGTTCTTCGGTCTTTGGTTCTTCTTTCTTAGGCTCTTTATTCTGTTTTACAACATCTTCTTCTTTAACAGCCTGAATATTCTGAACCTGATTTTCCTTCTTCTTAGCAGGCTTTTCTGTTTTTTCGTCTACAGCTTCTTCTGCAGCCTCTTCAACTTCTTCTGCTTCTTCAGCTGGTGCAGAAAGTGCTTCTATATATGCAGCACCGCCCGGAATGTCTGTATCGGCAGCAAGAGAAATATAGAAAACAGAAGTAGTTTCCTGTTCCGGTTCAAGTTTTGCAGAAGGCCAGTAAATTCCTACAGCAGAGTTATTATAAGAAAGAACTGTATCAAAAGAGCGGGAAGAATTCATATCTGCTTCCCATTTTCTTGTATCAAGTGTAGTGAAATTTGCAAGTGCTACAGACTGAATATCTGTAATATCTGCGCCACTTAAAATAATCTGCATGCTAGCCTTGGCGTTTTTTGAAGTAAAATATTTTTCATCCTTCATTGTGTAATAAGAAACTTCTTTTTTAACAGCAGAACCATCTGAATAATAGAAGTGATGTCTGTCTGTTTCGCCAAGAACTGTATCTAACAAAAGTTTAAGTGCAAAATCATTCTTTTTCTTTGACTGACTTACAATTGTAGAAGTAATTTTGATTGTATCTTCGTTGTAGCCTTCTTTTGTTGCAAGACATTCAAAATCAATAATTACAATACCGACTTTATCTACGGTATATCTGATTTTCATACCTTTAGCTGTCTTTTTAGCAGCAGAAACAACACCAGAATCATCGCAAAGCTTTACGATTTTTTTACCTGCACGCAGATAAAACGATGTTGTTGTATATTCGTTTGCAGTAGAAATAACAGGAATTGTTTTTCCTTCGGAATTAAGTACAGAAATTGAGAAGGTTCCCTGCTTTGGACGAGCTGTAAGCTTAATATTTCCAATAGTATTTGTAACAGGGCGAATTGATGTAGCAACCCAGCCTGTATAATTCTTTTTGCCTTCTCTTCCGGCAGGAGCTGTTGCTTCAACGAGGAAAGATGACTGTTCTTCTGTTTCTACAACAACAGCATTTACTTCGGTAACTTCCTGTTCTTCTTCTGTTTCTACAGCCTCTGCAAGATCTGTATCTGCAGAATCAAAAACAACCTCTTTTACACCATCATCTTTAGTAGAGGCACAACCGGCAAACAGGAATAAAACTGCAACGGCAGCAAGACCTGTAAATAATTTATTTCGAATCATTCTGTTTACCTCCATCAATCATCCACTGAACAAGACGAGCTTTTTGTTTTAAGAGCTTCAAATCTTCTTCTGGAGAACTTGTTTCTGTAAACACATCCTGTTTTGCAGCAACAGTAATAGACTGCTCCTCATCTGAACGTGCTTCCTGCTCTGCTTTAAGCTCTGCAATCTGATTTTCAAGGTCGCGGATCTGCTCTTCAAGCTCCTGATTTTTTCGTTGAGAGTCTACAAGGCGCTCTCTTGTTGTATTGATTGCTTCGGAATTATAAAGTCTAAGCTGTTTTTCGTAATCTTCTTTTGCAGCAAGATATTCTTCACCAGTCTGTTTTAAAAGATAAAGAAGTTTTTCTTCTCGTGAACGCTGTGCAATGCTTTCCATTCTGAACTGAGAAGCCGAAACCTTATCGCTCTGTGGATACTGAGTGATAATTCTTTCGTAAAGAGTTTCCGCTTCATCATATTTGTAGCCGGCATAAAGTGATTCTGCAATATAGAACAAAGCAGATGGATAAAGCTCGCTTGATTCATACTGATGACAGAAGTCGCTTAAAACGATGATTGCCTTTTCATAATCGCCGGTGCCATATAAAAGCTTTCCGCGCATATACTGAATACGTGGTGTATAAATTGAACCAGGATAATTATGAAGGAAAGCTTCTGTATCTTTTAATGCTCTGATTGAATCTTCTGCGTAAATCTCTGCAGTGATGAGCATATAGTTTGTATCTGCATTATTATTCTGAGGATAAGCTACTGCCTTTCGCAAAAGCAGCTCTGCCGATTCCCATTCTCCACGGGAAAAAGCTTTACATGCCTCAAGATATGCAGCAGAAGAAGCATCACTGGCAAAAACAAAGCCCGATGCCCCGCAAAAAAGCGCTGCTGCAAATATAATTCCAAGTAGTTTTTTCAAAACAACACCTCTCAATTTTTCCATTCGAGCTTTCCGGTAAAAAAGCTTGAGCCCGAAACTACAACATCTACTCCAGCATTAAGAACGTCAGCAATTGTTTCGCTGTTGATTCCGCCATCGCAGGAAATAAGATAATTGTATTTTTTCTCTTCCCTAACCTTTTTAAGAGCCGCAATTTTGGCTACACAGGAAGGAATAATCTTCTGTCCACCCCATCCGGGATTAACAGTCATCACTAATATAATATCGGCACATTCGAGGATTTCCGACAATGCCTCTATAGGAGTAGCAGGACAAATTGCAACTCCAGCCTTTTTACCCTTTTCGTGAATAAGCTGAATAAGTCTGTGAGAATGTGGAGTTGCTTCGTAGTGGAAGGTAATCCAGTCTGCGCCAGCATCTGCAAAAAGCTCTATCTGGCGTTCCGGATGCTCTGTCATAAGATGAACATCAAAAGGAAGCTTTGTAAGTTTTCTGATTGAGCGTACAACAGGTTCGCCATAAGTAATTTCCGGTACAAACTGCCCGTCCATAACGTCGATATGAACAGCAGAACCTTTATTTTCTTCTATTTGTTTTATTGCCTTTTCCAGATTCGAAAAATCTGCAGACAATAACGATGGTGCTAAAATTGGTGTTTTCATTTGGAGTATATTATAGTGGAAATTTTGAAAATTTTCAATGAAAAATAACATAACAGGCTATCTTATAGAAAAAAAACAGCTTCCATCATTTATAGTTTTCGCATTATATGTATGAATTCAATAAGCGGGTCCCAGCGACAGGAGGGGAAAGCCTTCCCCTCGCTCCAGCCCGCAAGCGGTCTTCCTCTACCCCTTCTCCTAGGGGCTCTGCCCCTAAAACCCCGTAAGTAAGTAGACCTAAAAATTGCTTTCGCAATTTTTTTAACGGTCTGCTATAAAACACCGGCCGCCAGCGGCCTTACACACCTTACTTTCTTTTTCCTGCGTCCCGCATATTTCTTTATTTATATAATGCGAAAGGCATTCTATAGGCTCGCGCTGTTTTTTTTATATGAAATCCTTAATGTATATTTTTATTAATTCATATTTTATTACTTCTAATATACTCCAAATGAAACACGCAGAGACCGAGTTTTTTTACTAGTACAGGTTGAAAACAGCCTGCGGAGCAAAATCGGGGCCGCAACCTGCATCTGACGCTGACGAGCGAAGCGAGATATATGGTTTACCATACAGCGTCAGCAGCAGGTTGTGGACACGATTTCGCGGGAGCAGGCTGTTTTCCTACTGAAGAAATGAAAAATAATGCTTGACATATTGTTTTTTTAGGTGTATAAATCTTGTTCCATTTTTCCTAAATTCACATAATCTTTATTGATTAAAATTCCAAACTCATATATATTTTAATAAGGTGCCTTATGGCACTTACGTGCCATGGAAGTTGAGACAGAGAAAGGTTTAAAAGAAGTTCTTCTCTACCTTGAAAAGGCTGATCTTGTTAATGCAAGAAAGGCGTTAAAACCTTTGTATGAACAGGAACTGGGCTGCGAAGAGTTAATCTACACAGACAGATGCTGCACATTCTGGGGCGAAAGCATTGTAAGACTCAATGCAATCTCGAATCCATACGAAAAAGGCCAGAGACTGCTTGCAGAGTGGAAATCGCTTACAGAATTTCTTTTAAGAGAAAAGTTCGTATACGAACCGGCAAGATTCTCTGTTCAAAAAGGATATTTTTCTTCGGCACTTGATTTTTACACTAAGCAGATGGATGAAAAAGATGTCTTCCATCGTTCAGAAATCTACAAGAATGCAGGAATCTGTTATAAAAAGCTTGGTGATTATGAAAATGCAAGAACTTGTCTTTCTGAAGCAAATCATCTTTGCCCAAAAACTGCATCGGTTCTTGCGGAGCTTGCAGACTGCTACTCGCTTTGCGGTGAAGACAGATACGGCAAACTGTTTTTTAGAGAAGCATTTTTCTTAGATGCAGACAGTATAGACACAGAGTTTCTTGATTCGGAGCTCATTAAATGTCTTATTGAGAAAACTGAACAAAAAGGCCACACCGGAAGGTCGTTTAAGCAGTGGATACCTGTTTACGGTGTTTTGTGCGGCATTTTTAATATAAAGAGAGAGCTTAATTCACAGGAAGTAGGCAGATTAAAACAGGAAATCTATGCAAAGGAAAACGAATACAAAGATCCTTCCTGCAACACAGACGTTCTTGTTCCGCAGCTGCTTAATGATTATTTTTGGCTTATTGACCAATATGTGCTTACACATGAAAACGCATCTCAGGTCAGTGAGGTTTTGCTTAAGATCAAAATTTTGGATCCGTCTATTTACGAGGCGTATGTAAAGTAAATAACGCCCGCATGAGGGCTTACACAGGAGTATAAAATGGCAGAAACTTTAATCCAGAGCGTACAGGATATGCTCAAAGAAGAGACATGGACAAGAGCGACAATCAGCGGTTACACACAGAATAACCTCAAGGAACTTGCAGACATCGTAGAAAAAGCAAGAAACGAAAATTGTGTAGATGAAATTCTCGATATTTGTGAAGAACACCTTTCACACTCAAAAGACAGCATTATCGCTCTTTATCTTTCGGGTATCTTCTCGCTCCAGAAAGGAATTATTGACAACAACTCCTTAGAAACCCTTGTAGATATTTTCAAGAAGAACCACAAGGAAGCAATTGTTACTTGTCTTTGTGAAAGCATTCTTGAAGACGCTCCTAATAACAAGTTTGCCCTTCGTACTCTTGCCGATACATACATGGCAGAAGACAATCCAAAAGCCTGGGACCTCTACACTCAGATTGTAAGAATTGATTTCCAGGAAGCAGATATTGCAAAGCTTCTTGCAGAACATTTTGCAGATTCAGACAAAGAGCTTTCTCTTGATTACTACAAAAAAGCAATACTCCGTTACATCAACTTAGCAAATTACAACGCTTGTAAAGAAGTATGGTCTGTACTTGTTTCAGAAATCCCACAGGAAATTGAATTCTTCCAGCTTCTCCGCAGAAAAATCTCAAAGGTTTTTGGCGAATTAAAGACAACTACACTCATGCAGGAGCTTTACAACTGGTATAAAGACAATGCACCTGCAAATCCATCATACTGGGATACAGCAATTTCTATTCTTAAGCAGAATCTTGAAGTTGAACCAAAAGATACATGGGCACGTAAAGAAATTACAGACTGCTACAGAGGAAAATACTCTTCTCACAGTCATCTTGAAGACTATATTAAATCTTCTAACCTTTCACAGAGCTACCGCAACGTATTCGAAGCTATCAACGACTTTGAAAAACACATTGCTTTTGATAAGGGAAGCTTTGTATTCCACCGCAACTGGGGTGTTGGTATTATCCGCAAGCTCGAAAAAGATATGCTTACAATCAACTTTGGAAAAACAGGCGGTATTCACGATATGTCATTAAAAATGGCAGTATCTGCTCTTAAGCCACTTTCTAAAGAGCACATCTGGGTTCTTAAGGCTACAATGAAAAAAGAAGAGCTTGCTAAAAAGGTTAAGGACGACAAGAAATGGGCTCTCAAGACAATCATTCAGAGCTTTAATAACAGCTGCGACTTTAAGAAAATCAAGGCAGAACTTGTTCCTGTAATTCTTACAACAGGTGAATGGACATCTTGGAATACTGCTGCAAAGAAGATTCTTGATACAGATGCAGAATTCGGAGTTAATCCAAACGACATCAACCAGTTCATTGTTCGCGAACATGAAATCAGCCCAGAAGAAAAGCTTTCTAACGAATTCAAGGCACAGAAATTGTTCTTTGCACGTATTGAAATCTTGATGAAGTTCTTCAACAGCGATCTTACAGACAATTCAAGCGACTTGTTCTCTGAAATGTACTCTTACTTCACAGGTTATCTTAAGAACATTAAAAAGGTTGATGAACTTGTTATTGCATCATACCTTCTTGCAAGAAAGCTTAGTGGAATTGACAGACAGTTCCTCTTCCCTGTTAAAGAAACTTTTGCTGATCTTTACAACAGACTTATTGATCCAAGTCCAAGAGAAGTATATGAACTGCTTAAGGATTCAAAGAACACAACCCTTAAAGATGATTTCCTTGAATGCATTAAGATGCTTCCAGACTGGAACGTTCAGTACATCAAGCTCTTCCCGACAGTTCTTGATGAAAAACTCTTGAACGAGCTTATTAAAGGTGGTTTCGAAGCTGATGTTCAGAAATTTGTTCGTACAGCCTTTGAACAGTCTAAAGACTACAGAGAAGCTGTTGTTTATCTGTTTAAGAACTGTCAGGACAAAGAATGGTATAAGAACGCTGGTGTTTCTTACGAAAAGCAGCTCATCACACTCATCAACATCATTGAACTTACATTCCGCGAGATAAACAACCACGTAAATACAACAGAAAACAAAAAGCTCAACAAAAATGCTTCTGTGCTTTTGTTCAACGAAGACACTCTGTTCAAATATCTTGCAGAAAATGATGAAGAGACTGTTAAAAAGCTCTACACACTCATTGATGATATTGCAGATATTGACCCTAACTACAAGGCACAGACACGAAGTAAGATTCTTGAAAAATATCCAGACTTCAAGTTCCGTGTATCTGAAGAAAAGACTGTTCAGCCAAAGGGCATGATTGTTACTGCAAAGATGCTCGAAGAAAAGAAAGCAGAAGCAGACCGCATCATGAACATAGAAATCCCACAGAATGCAAAGGATATTGCCGAAGCCCGCGAAAAGGGAGACTTGAAAGAAAACGCAGAATACAAATCTGCAAAGGAAAAGCAGCACATGCTCAACCTTACACTTTCAAAGCTCCAGGAAGAGCTCAACCGCGCAACAGTATTCGACCCAACAACAAGTACAACAGCAGTTGTTTCTTTTGCTACAGTTGTTACTCTTACAAACAAAGAAACAAACGCAGACGAAGTTTATACAATCCTTGGTCCTTGGGAATCTGATCCTGACAACAACATTATTTCTTACATGTCTCCATTCGGAAACGCAATCATGGATAAAAAGCTTGGAGAAGAAATCAAGTTTGAAATCAACGAGCATGAATATGTTTACGTTGTAAAAGATATCCAGAAGGCAAAAATCTAAGGCCAAAGGTTCAGGAGAGTTTGTATGAGCCTGCCGCGCAAGAATAAAGCCGGCACAATGACAGAGCTTATTCCAGGAATATTTGTTATTTCTGGAATAACAAATGTCGGTGTTATAACAGATTCAAAAAAATCAGAAATCTACCTCGTAGATACCGGGCGAACTGAAGAACAGGCCGCCCAGGTTCTGGAGGCACTTGAAAATCATTTTGGGCCACTCACCTCCCCGGCCCCAGACAGAAAATACACAATCAAAGCAATTTATAATACTCATGCACATGCAGACCACACTGGCGCTGATGCTTTCTTTCAGATTAAAACAGGCTGCGAGATTTACCTTTCTGCAGCAGAGCGCGGGATCCTTGAAAATCCTTTTATGCAGAGTGCAGTTTTATGGGGCGGCTTTCCTCCAAAGGAATTCAGAAACAGTTTATACACACCGGCAAGTATTCTTCACACAAAGCTCATTGATTTTTCTAAAACAAAATCTATCAATGCGCCTGACGGTAAAAAATATAAAATGAGTTTTCTTGAACTCCCGGGTCATTATTTTGGCGACACAGGCATTCTGCTCACAATGCCAGACGGTGAAAAAGTTTTGTTTGCTGGAGACGCAATTACAAACCGCGAAGAACTTGGCAAATACTGGATTCAATTTATGATTCAGCCAGACAAGTGCGAACAGACTCTTCAGAAAATCTGCAGCATAGAAAATCTTAAATGGTGTATCCCTTCTCACGGAAAATGCATAACTGATGATTTAGATGAAACAGCAGAACTTTGCACAATTGCAATTTATTCTACACGTCAGGCAATTTTAAATGCACTCAAAAAACAGCCGCTTTCTACAGAAGAGCTCATAACTCAAGTTGCAAAACAAAACAACATTACAATGGGCTTTGGACAGTATCATCTTGTAAGCACAACAATAAGATCACATCTTTCAGCATTAAGAGAAAATAAACAGATCAGAGGAAAGGTTTTAGACAATAAACTGATTTGGGAAGCTTGTAAAAACGATTAGTATTTTGGAAGCTTAACTACTTCGTTTTCATCCCAGTTTTCTACAATGCGTACACCACTTGAAGTTCCAATTCTGTTTGCACCAGCTTCGAGCATTTCTATAAAAGTTTTTGCATTGCGAATGCCACCAGAAGCTTTTACACCCATATCTTTTCCTACAGCTTTACGCATAAGTCTAACATGGAATGCACTTGCTCCATTTGGAAGCTGCTGACCTTCAAGTCCCTTTGGAGTAGCAAAGCCTGTTGAAGTTTTTACAAAATCGGCACCTGCTTTTTTTGCAGTCTGACAGCAAAGCTTAAGTGTTTCATCATCAAGAAAGCAGGTTTCCATTATGGCTTTGATTACAACTGTACGACCAAGTTTAGCGGCTTCTTCGCGGGCAGCCTTTACAACAATGGCAATGTCGCTTCCTACAAGAGAAATACGGCCATCAATAGCGGCACCAATATTAATTACCATATCAACTTCATCAGCACCGTTACGAATTGCATCACAAGCTTCAAAGGCTTTTACTTCAGGGTTAGCGGCACCAAAAGGAAATCCAATTACTGTACAAACCTTTATGTCGGTCTGAGCAAGGGCAAAAACTGCATACGAAATATAAACAGGATTTACACAAACAGATTTAAACTTGTATTTAATTGCCTCACTGCAAAGCTGAGCAATCTGCTTTACTCCTGCATCCGGAGCTAAAAGAGTATGGTCAATATATGATGCAACTTCTTCTTTGGTCATGGGGATATAATACTATATGACATTTCAAAATTCAAGATTGATAAAACTATTGCGAAATCGGAATAGATAATGTATTATTTTAACATATTATTTTATAGGAGCACTGTATGTTTAAAATTACAGATAATTGTGTAAATTGTGGAGCTTGTGAGCCGGATTGTCCGGTTGGAGCTATTGCTGAAAAAGACGATGCTCGCGTAATTGATCAGGATAAATGTATTTCTTGCGGCACTTGTGTTGCAGATTGTCCTGCAGACGCTATCGTTGAAGAATAATTTATAATGGAAGGAAACCATGCGGGCAAAGGGCAAATTCATTGTATTTCTTAGAATTCTGCTGTTGATTGCTGCTTGCGTAGCGGCAACTGTTGTCCTCGTGTTTCCTTTATGGAAATTCTCTACTTCGGCACCACGCATTTATACTGCAGTGGTGCTTATTCTTTGCTTAATTGCCCTTCTTTATTTAATTATCAGCAAAATTGTAACTAAAGCTCGGAAGAACAAATGAAACTCAAAATAAGAGCTATTTTTATTATCCTGGCAACAATCTTTTCGACTACCCCATGTATAGCGCAAACAGTTATAAATATTAATAAAGAAACTCTGCCCCAACTTGAACGTTTAAAAACCGCAAGAAACAATCCTGTTTTTGAAGAATATAACCGTATTGTTGAAGATAATTACAAAGTTATAAAACGAAACCAAAAGCCGGATATGATTTTTTTTGTACATACGTTTACGCAGGCAGATAAAGCTGATCTTCATTGGAGCGATTCTCAGCTTATTTCCCTTGCTTCACGCTGTAATATTTCTTACGACACAATTGCAACCCTGAACAAAATTCAAAATGCTACTGATGATCTTATAAATACAACAATTATAATTCCAACAGTGTCTGGACTTTTTGTAAAACGAAACCCAGATAAAAACTCAAATTCGCTCGAGATTCTTTTACACGAAAAATATGCAGACACTTCAATAACAGCTGACGATTTAGTTTTTGATATAGATGGTGAAGAATATATTTTCTTTGCAGGCAAGCGCTTTTCTTCAACAGAGCGTTTTTACTTTCTTGATTCTGCACTTGGACTTCCGCTTGCAAAAGATTCGTTCTGGATTTCTTCGGAGTTTGGTAAAAGAAAAAATCCTGTAAACGGTGAATGGAAAGACCACAACGGAATTGATCTTGCAGCTCCGGAAGGAACTCCTGTTTATGCAGTCAAAGACGGTCATGCTGCATTTTGTATAGAAAAAGATCCAACCTTTGGAAATTACATCATTTTGAGCCACGATACAGGTAAGATGACAAGTGTTTACGCACATTTATCATCAATTTGCATAAATCAGTACCAATTTGTAAGAAAAGGTGCTATAATAGGATATGTAGGACATACGGGAATGGCGACAGGAGACCATCTCCATTTTGAGATTCGTCAGGGCGGGGTTGCGAAGGATCCTCAAACACAAATTGAGAAGCTTCACTAATAAGGAAAGCCCGATGTTTGCATTTACAAAGCGAAAGTTCATTTTCTCTGTTTTCTGTCTGATGTTATTTAGCGTAGCATCGACTTCTTTGTTTGCAGAAACCTTCCGCGTTGCTAAATGTCATGTCATAAACTTAAAAGAAGAAACAGATTTTTCGGATTCTCAAAAGCTTGGACTAAATGATGCACTTGCAATTTATATTCCGGAAGAACGGCTCTTTTTGGAAGGCATAGAAATTAAAATGGAAATCCCGGAAGATATGGCAATGTGGCGTGACTGCTGCGGTGCTTATATTTATGATTCAATCCGCCCTGCCCCAACAAGCCAGCAGATAGATTATTCCGGCAGCAAGATTTTCTTTGGTGTAGTTCCCGGAAAGCTTTCGTGGATTTTGCAGATTCCGCTTACAAAAAATGCACAGTTTAAGACAAATCAATATACAAAAACAATAGAACAGATTCCTTCGGCAAAAGGCAACTTTGTGTTCCTGCGCCTTCAGCAGATCATGAAGGGTGTGCCGGAAGAAGTAATGAACTCTAAAATCAACTTTACCGTGCGCCCTATTTTGAGCGACAAGGGACTTTTGAAAATTAAGCTTGATGTTCCACAGCTTGATGAACAGCAGGCACAGACCGAAGAAAACAATATTACAATTTTTATTGATAATGAAGTTTGCCCGTCTGAGGATTCTGAAAAAGGCGTGCTTCTTGCAAGCGGCATTCATAATGTTAATGTAATTTCAGAAAACTACAGAACCGAAGTTCGCAAGGTTCGCATTGACCCTGCAAAAAAGATGGAGCTTGCGATTACCCTTAAAAGTATTGAACCAACAGTTATCATAACTGCCCCGGAAGGCGCAACAGTATTCCTTGATGATGAAAAGTTTGAAGCTTTGGGCAAAGAAGTTGTTATAACCGAAGGCGACCACAAAATCAGCTGCGGAATTGGCGACTACCAGATTGTACGCTCACTTTCTGTAACAAAAGGCCGCTCGTATAAGGTAAATCTTACAGTTGACCTCCAGATTAGCGAGGATGATGAGTAAGGCGCTGTCTGCCACAAATATTTTTCACAAATTCTTATAAAATCTTCAAAATCCATTAAAGATTTGGCATATACCACCCGATATTTAAAATATCAGGGACATTTCCCCTCCCACCCATGTCCCTGATTGCCTAATGGGCATGGCACGGTCTATCCGTGCCTTTTTTTTTTGCCCATATCTATACATGTTGTGTTCTGTAAAAAAATTGCTACCAGCCAATTCTAGTATCCGCATTATTGAGTCAGTAACATGGCGGGTCCCAGCGACGGAAAAAAAAGCAAGGTATCCCCCGGCATCCGTGTGACGTCCGACGTAAACGCGGCCGCCCCACTGCCGGTCCCCCCTTACTTTCTTTTTCCTGCGTCCCGCAACCGCCTTCTTAGAGGTTAATAATGCGGAAAACATATATTCAGCCTCCGCAATTTTTTTACAGAGTACAGATGCCTTTTTTTACGCAAAAAAACTAGCCGGTATTATAGAT
Source organism: Treponema sp. (assembly GCA_045224915.1). Taxonomy (GTDB): domain Bacteria; phylum Spirochaetota; class Spirochaetia; order Treponematales; family Treponemataceae; genus Treponema_D. The sequence goes on along the minus strand of JBGVAV010000107.1, from coordinate 25,438 downwards.
TGAATTAAGCTGTTTTTTTTACTATAATATATAGCATGATTAAGGTAAAAAAATCTGCGGTGGTGTTGCTGGCTTTGCTGGTTGTTTTTGCGATTGGCATGGGGGCGGCACTGGGATGGGCGCTTTCGGAGACACAGAACATTAAGAATTCGGAATATTTTACTGAGTTTGAAAATGCTCTTCCTACAAAACTGCTTGATATAAATGGTGAAATAATCACAGAATTTTCTTCTGATGAAAAACGCGAAATAATTGCATATAACGATCTTCCTCAGCATATGGTTGATGCGCTTATAACCCGCGAAGACAGAGTTTTCTTTTCGCACAGCGGTTATAACCTTAAGGCAATCATGCGTGGTGTTGTAGGTATTCTTACAGGTCAGTCTCTTGGTGGTGGTTCTACCCTCACCCAGCAGATTGCGGGAACTCTTTACTGCGACCGAACAGAAAAATCTGTAATCAGAAAAATCAAGGAATTGTGGTGGGCTATTCAAATGGAACGCCGCTATTCTAAAAACGAAGTCCTTGAGCTTTACCTTAATAAAATCTATTTTGGTGGCGGTACTTACGGTGTAAACGCTGCTTCAAAATATTACTTTGGACACAGTGCAAAAGAAATCACACCTGCAGAAGCAGCAATCCTTGTAATTCAGCTTTCGAACCCTGCATATTATAATCCTTTTGATCATCCTAACCGTGCAATGACAATGCAGAAGAACGTACTTGCTTCTATGGTTGCTTCAAGCTATATCACTCAGGAAGAAGCAGATACTTCTTTTGAAGATTACTGGGCAAGCTTTGACTACACAAGAACTTCTGCAAGTGCTTACATGGTTCGCGATGACAAGGCTCCATGGTTCAGTGAATATGTACGCCGAGAGCTTGGCAATATGATTTACGGTTCTGATGATATTTATTCTTCGGGCTTTACTGTAAATACAACCTTGAACCTTCAGCATCAGGCTCTCGCTCAAACTGTAATGGAAAAATATATTGAACGTGCTAACTATCTTTACCAGAGAGAACACTCTTCTCGTGGAAATCTTTCTACTGGAACTTATATTCCATTAACAGAAATGCTTGCACTTATTTTTGATATTCCATCTTTGAAGGTAAGCGAACAACGCGCTCAGTTTGTTGCTAATTCTACATTCGTAAATAAAATCAATCCTGTGCTTGATGTTATCTCTATGATGACTGGTACAGATAAACTCAAGCTTGATATTGTAAACAAAGCTACTACCCTTGCAAAACAGGAAGCAGAAAAAACTACAATCGAAGGAACAATGATTTGTCTTGAACCTTCTACAGGTTATATTGATGCTCTTGTTGGTGGAAGCAAGTTTGATCAGGAAAACCAGTTCATCCGCGCTGTTCAGGCAAAGGTTCAGCCTGGTTCTACTTTCAAACCGCTTTATTATTCTGCTGCAATTGATTCACGCAAGTTTACACCTTCTACACAGATTTCGGATACGCCTGTTGTATTCCATACTGCAGACGGAAAACCATATATTCCACAGAACTTCCGAGGAGAATGGATGGGTAACGTTTCTCTTTACTATGCACTCATTCACTCTATGAACGTTCCTTCGCTTAAAGTTCTTGACGGCATTGGTTTTGATGCAGCAATCAGCCGAGCCGTTGCACTTCTTGGTATTTCAAAAGAAGAGCTTCCTACACGCGCGTTTGTTCCAGGTTACCCAATTGGACTTGGTGTTTGTTCTGTACGACCTATAGAAATGGCACGTGCTTATGCAATCTTTGCTAACGGAGGAAAAGAAGTTACTCCAATGGCAATCCGCACTGTAGAAGACAAAAACGGAAACGTAATTCTTACTCCAGAGCTCGACATCAGAAAGGAACAGACTGCTAAGGGAGATAAGATTCAGGTAATTTCGCCACAGACTGCTTTTGTAATGACAAAGCTTTTGGAACAGACTGTAAATGGTGGCGGAACTCTTGCCGGTCAGAAAGGAAAGTTTGAATATAAAGCATCTAACGGACGTTCTTATAGAATGCCTGCCGCAGGTAAAACTGGTACAACACAAAACTGGGCCGATGCCTGGACTTGTGGATTTACACCATATTACGCTGCAGCCTTCTGGTTTGGATTTGATAAGCCTGGACAGTCACTTGGTTTGAATATTACTGGTTCTACACTTGCAGGTTATGCCTGGGGTGATTTTATGGGCGGTATAAACAAAGACCTTCCATCTAAAGATTGGGACAAGCCTCTTGAAGGTGTTATAGAAGCAACAGTTTGTTCTACAAGCGGTCAGATTCTTACAGAAAACTGTGGTGATCACAAAACAACCCAGTGGTTCCTTGAAGGTACTGTTCCTACAGAATTGTGTTCAGTTCATTCAAACACAACAAACTCTGCTATTGCAATTGCAAGGCTTGAAAAAGAAATGTATCAGTCTGGCCAGAGAAGAACTCTTACTTTTGATACTACTCCACTCTCTTTGAATCTTGATTTCTTAAAGGATGGATATGACTTCAGCAAAGAAGAAAATCAGGCTGTATACGAGGATGAACAGGAGGATTACCATTCAGGTCATGGTAACCTTTCTCTTGAAGATATTGACTATAATTACCTGATGGAATAATAATATATTAGGATTTTTACAAGGAGGTTTGATATGCTTATACCAATTGCGAATATTAAAGTAAAAAAGCGCGTTCGAAAAGATCTTGGCAATCTTGAAGATTTAAAAGCAAGCCTCCGCACCTACGGATTATTAAACCCAATTACTATAAACAGCAAATACGAACTCATTGCAGGCGAACGACGTCTTACAGCCGCAAAAGAACTTGGCTGGACAAATATCCATGCGAATATTGTTGATAATCTTACCGAAATTGAACAGCTCGAAATGGAAATAGAAGAAAACAATCAGCGCAAGGAATTTACAGACCAGGAATTACTCGAAGGCTACAAGAGACTTGAGCGCTTGAGAAATCCTGGTTTCTTCTACAGAATCTATTTATTCTTTAAACATCTCTTTGAAAAAATTGCGGATTTCTTCCGCGGTGGAAAATCAAACAAAAAATAGATTGCCACGTCGCTGCGCTCCCGTCGCAAAGCTTACCGACATTTTGCTTCGCAAAAGTCGCGCAATGACGGTATAATGTTGTGTCTTTGCGAGCGAAGCGTGGCAATCCATATTTATAATGGCATAAATTTAGGTAAATTCAATAATTCTTTTTTAAAAGCCATTGTACTTATTTGTTTTTGAATCTTCTCTACAACTTCTGGTGCAATACCGTCTGTTTTTCCTTGGGCAACCTTTTCCAATTCATCATAAGTAAAGCCAAGCTTCTGTTCATCTGTCATGCCGCTCATTCCGTCTGATGGAGCTTTATGAGTTAACTCATCAGGAAGTCCGAGCTCTTTTCCAAGCTGAATTACCTGGCTTACATAAAGATTTGCTAATGGTGCAAAATCGCCTGCTCCGTCGCCCCAGAGTGTAAAATATCCGGCAATGCATTCGCTTTTGTTTCCGTTGTTTGAAACACGGCAGTTTCCTTCAATTGCGGCAATGCTGTACAAGGTTGCCATGCGTAAACGTGCAGGAGTATTTGTGTTGTACTGTGCAGGAGTTTCTGTTACGCCTGTAACAGCTTTTATTTCTTCTGTAAGGCCTTTGTAGGCATTTGCAATATTTACAGTGTAGTTTTTAATTCCAAGAAAAGCACAAAGCTTTTTAGAATCTTCAATGTCGGCCTGAACGCCATTTGGCATCATTACGCCGATTACACGGTCTTTTCCAAGGGCTGCACAACACAAGGCTGCTACAGTGCTTGAATCCTTACCGCCAGAAATACCGATTACGGCTTTTGTCTCGCTGTTACCATTGTTTTCAAAATAGTCCTTTACCCAGGCGATTGCCTGCTCTTTAATACTCATATATTACCTCATCATCAGTTCGTTTGCAGATGCTGTGATGTTTACAACTGAACCTTCATGTATATTACCCGAAAGCAATTCTTTTGCCAATTTGTTTTCGACATAATTTTGAATGGCACGCTTTACAGGACGGGCACCCATATCAGGATCGTAGCCTGCTTCGCACAAGAAGTCGATTGCACTCTGGTCAAAATTGAGTTTAATCTTGCGGTCATCAAGGCGGCTTTGAACACGGTCAAGCTGAAGCTTTACAATAGCACCGATTGCATCCTTTTCGAGTTTGTTGAAGATTACAGTTTCGTCTATTCGGTTCAAGAATTCTGGACGGAAAGTAGTTTTGAGCATCTCTGGCTTGAGGTTGCTTGTCATGATGATTATTGTATTTTTGAAGTCTACTACCCTGCCCTGACCATCTGTAAGACGCCCGTCATCAAGAACTTGAAGAAGTACGTTGAATACATCAGGGTGAGCCTTTTCAATTTCATCAAACAAAATTACGCTGTATGGACGACGGCGAACTGCTTCTGTAAGCTGACCACCTTCATCATAACCAACGTATCCTGGAGGTGCACCAATGAGTCGGGTTACGCTGAATTTTTCCATGTATTCGCTCATATCAATTCGTGTGAGCGCCTTTTCATCATTAAAAAGGAAATCTGCAAGAGTTTTTGCAAGCTCTGTTTTTCCAACACCTGTAGGGCCAAGGAACAAGAAACTTCCTAAAGGTCTGTTAGGGTCGCTAAGGCCACTTCTGTTACGGCGGATTGCATCGCTTACAACTGTAACTGCCTGATCCTGACCGACAACGCGTTTATGAAGAACGTTTTCAAGCTCCATGTATTTTTGTTTTTCGCCGGTCATCATTTTGGCTACAGGAATGCCTGTCCAGCTGCTTACAACCTTTGCAATATCTTCTTCTGTAACAGACTGACGAAGCAGCGATTCTTTTGGAGCTTCCTGTGCAATCTGTTTTTCAAGTTCAGGAATTATGCTGTATTTAATTTCTGCAGCCTTTTCAAGATTTCCTTCGCGTGTATATTTTTCCTGGTCAAAACGAGCCTGTTCAAGCTGTTCCTTTGCTTTGCGGCTCTGATCAATTACATCTTTTTCATTTTGCCACTGAAGCTTCATTGAAGCCTGCTTTTGATTAAGTTCTGCAAGCTCCTTATCAAGCTTTTCAAGGCGTTCATGACTTGCCTGATCTGTTTCTTTTGAAAGAGACTGGCGCTCAATCTGCAGCTGTAAAATCTTTCGCTCTACCTGATCAAGCTCTACAGGCTGACTTTCAATTTCCATTTTAAGACGGCTTGCAGCTTCATCAACAAGGTCAATTGCTTTATCCGGCAAAAAGCGGGAAGTTATATAACGGTTAGAAAGAGTAGCGGCTGCAACAAGAGATTCATCTTCAATGCGTACCCCGTGATGAATTTCGTATTTTTCGCGCAGGCCTCGAAGAATTGCAATTGTATCTTCTACAGTTGGTTCTGCACAATATACCTGCTGGAAACGTCTTTCAAGCGCGGCATCCTTTTCTATATACTTACGGTATTCATCAAGAGTTGTTGCTCCAATAGCACGAAGTTCTCCACGCGCCAAAGCTGGTTTAAGCAGGTTCGAAGCATCCATACTTCCTTCGCTGGCTCCGGCTCCTACAAGTGTATGAAGCTCATCTATAAACAAAATTATCTGACCTTCAGACTTCTGAACTTCTTTTATGAGAGCTTTAAGACGCTCTTCAAACTCACCACGGAATTTTGCACCCGCAACAAGACTTCCAAGATCAAGAGCGAGAAGTCGTTTGTTTTTAAGAGATTCAGGAACATCACCACTTGCAATACGACGGGCAAGGCCTTCTACAATTGCAGTCTTACCTACTCCAGGTTCACCAATTATTACAGGATTATTTTTTGTACGACGACAAAGAACCTGCATAACACGACGGATTTCTTCATCTCGTCCAATTACAGGATCAATTTTATCCTGACGGGCTGCAGCAGTAAGGTCACGACAATACTTCTCAAGAGAACGCATTGTACTTTCAGGGTCCTGTGAATCTACAGTCTGATTTCCACGTACAGCTTTAAGAGCATCAACAATTGCTTTATGAGTTATTCCGCATTTACGGAGTAAGTCTCCTGCCTGTCCGTCAGCCTCTGACATTGCCAGAAGAAGATGTTCTGTAGAAAGATACTGATCTTTAAAAGCAGTCATTTCCTTTTCGGCATTGGCAAGAATCTTTTGTAATTGTGAAGAAAAATAAACCTGAGCCGCACCAGTAACCTTAGGATTTGAGCGCACAAGGTCCTTTACTTTATTATTGAGTTCTACAGCATTTACACCAATTCGTTCAACAACAGGTACAATAAGTCCATCCTGCTGTTCGAGCAGCGCCTGGAGCAAATGTTCCGGAGAGATTTCTGCATTATCATTTTTGTTAGCGATTGAAGAAGACTCCTGAAGAGCCTCCTGAACCTTTATTGTAAAATTTTCATAGTTCATATTTATCACCTAACTATGAAAATAATAACAAAAGGTTAAAACGGCAAGTTAAATCACGCCGTCTTCTTCGTGACCAAATTCGCAAACTGCATTTGTGATGTTTGCAAATTCAATCTGTTCAAGAGTTTTGCGGGCTTTTTTGAAAAGTTTAATTTCGCCTGTTCCTGTTGCGCCCTGAACTACATTAAGGATTTTTCGGTTACCTTCAGGAAGTTCAAGGGTTCTGTTTGCAAGCTCACGAACACGGCAGTACAAATCAATATCAATTACCCAAAGCTTACTGTTTATGCTTACAGACCAGTGGAGCTTTTCTTCTTCCGGATCTTCGGTAGATGGAGCCTGTGTACAATCCCACACGCAGGTATAATTTGAATTAATCGGGAATAAAATATCAGAGTCTTCAAAGCTTCCCATAAATGCAAGGCGGTCTTCAAAAGAGCCCTGAATTGCAAAGAAAGAATTTTTAAGTACACGGCCAGAAATTATACTCTGGAGATTTGATGAATAAATATGGAACCAGTCGTAAGGAAGAGTTTTTCCCCAGTAGCGGTCCATGTAGCCGTGACACTTACGTGGTTCAACTACATAATCAGCACCATCAAAGCTTACAATTCCAGAAAAATCAGTTTTAATTCCATAAGGGAACCACTGCTCTGTTTTGCCTTTGTAGCCTTCTGCCATGTCGCGCACAACTTCATATTTTAAGTTCCAGGAAGCATAACCTCTGTCGCAAAGATATTCAGGATGCTTTTGGAATTCTTCTTCACTGATATTTATAAAGCCACTGAGCTGATCTTCTGCAAAAAGCTTATTATCCATCTGAATTGTAAAAGGCTTATTTGTAAAACGCATGCCTTTAAGGGAATGATAAGCACACAACTGTTTTGGTTCACTTCCAAGCTTTCCAAAACGAACTACTATATATGAAGGTTGTACAATGTTTTCTGATTTTAATTCTGAAGCAGATGTAGTTCCGGCAAGTGCATATTGAAGATCTTCTTCTGTAATTGTTACACGAGGTTTAAAACCTAAAAGAGGTTCTGAAGGAGATAATGCAGAGTTTACCATCTCCAGTTCAAGAAAGAATTTTTGTTCTGTAGCAGAATTTTTTTCAAAAGCAGTAAAGAAACAACGCCATAAATTAACGCCAAGCTTCTTTGAAGTTCCGGATAAACCGTATCTGCTGATTTTTATAGTTTTTTTTGTACCACCCATTACTATAATTCACCTTAAATAAGTTATCTCTCTTATTTTCGGTTAGTAATGGGCTTTATGTTAGGATTATTTGAAATGTATTTTAGTCAAAAAGTTTGTCGATTGACTTATTAAGCTCTTTCTGTTCTTTAGGGAAGTTAGCGTTCAAGAATTCAAAACATTCTACAGCTGCTTTCTGTGCATGCTCGTACCAGATTGCATATAATTCAGTATCTATATCGCCACCAGGAAACGGAGCTCCCTGAACATCAGAAACTAAACCGCGCAACATTTTTATACATTCTTTGGTTTTCTTATCCATACGCATCTCCAGATATATTTATTATAATGGTAATTCAAGATTTTTTCCATAGGAATCTTTAGAATTATCGCAGAAAACTACCCTGTGAGAACCTTCTTTGGACATTTGGGCAAGACGACCGGCAGCATTTTTAACATCCTGATCTTTTACAGCCAGCAGCTTGTCCACTTTAAGCTGTTTAAAGCCGTTATTTGCATAAAGGAAGGTTTCAAAGGCCTGTTTACCCCTGTCCTGAGGAGTTTGTGGTGTAATTGCCTCGCTGTAGCAGGAAACTATGGACTTTTCTATATCCTCGTGGGTAAAGTCTGTATCTGCAAGCTCCTGAATTGTCTGAGGCAAAAGGTCTGCATGCTTGATAGGGTCCGGGTCGCGGTAGGTGCTCATCTTTAAGCAGGCTTCTCCTGCATCTGAATAAACGCCTGCACCATAGCAGCCGCCTGTTGTACGGAATTTTTCCCAGAAGGTGTGGCTGTTGAGCCAGGTGGTGTATACATATTCAGAAGCAGCTTGGCCTGTAAGATATGGTGAACACTTTGTAACAACTGTTGCATATCCTGTCTGAGACTGAGTTTTAAGGCTTTCTTTAGTTTCATCTCCCATTGAGTTTTGTGCGGCCTGAACATAAGGTAAAAAGTCCTGCAGAGTGTAGTTTCTTGAAGGAAGAAGTTTTGTAAGGCCAGCGGCTTTGGCAAAATCTTTGAAAAGCGGCAGGATTTTTCCCAGGGACTCGTCGTCGGCTGTAATATGAAGTACGGCACCGGCTTTTAGACATTCGCGGTAAATGTATTCAAATTCCTTAAGGATTTTCTTTGCATCCTTTTCCTTGTAGCTGCTTACGGTATAAAGCTGGGTTACTCCCCAAAGGATTTCTGCAAGGGCATAACCTTCGCTCCAGGTGGCAGTACAACGCTTAAAGGCAAGCTCTTTACCCTGGTTTACAATAGAGGCTTTTCTACCGGCCTTCTGTTCCTGAAGCATTGTCTTAAGGCGGGCTGCATCTTTAAAATCCATTTTTGTTATGATTCTTGCAAGCAGGTCCAGAGACTCCTGTGCCCTTTCTGTAAGTGCCTTGCAGCTTATTCCAAGCCATTTGCGGCCACAGAAATTGTAGTCCTTGTATTTGGCGGCAAGTTCTTTGCACTGTGGAACATCGTATACTGAACCTGTAAGGATTCTTCCCCAGACATCGCCCATTATGCAGGCAGATTCGGCGATACATTCGTCCCATTTTTTACCTTCCCAGCCTATGTTTGTAATTACATCAGAAAGAAATGGAATATGCTTAAAGTATTCAGGAGAAAGGCGGTCAAATGGGAAAAGCACGTCTACATAAAAAAGTCCGTTTGTTTCTTCGCGGCTTATCATAAGAGGGATTTCTGAACCGTCGGCACCAGGGACAGTCTGCAGTTCTACTTTTGGTTCGTCTACAGTTTTTTCAAGTTCTGCCACCTTTGTATGAGGAATGCAGGCAAGTTCTTCCGGAGTTTCTACATGGGCCTGGAATTCGTGAAGTCGGTCCAGGTCTTTTTTAAGTTCTTCTTTGTTTACATTTGCACTAAGCTTTTGAACAAGCTCTGCTTCTGCCTTGGCACGGTCTTCAAGATAGGCTTTTGAAGGACGGACAATCAGGCGGCATTCTATGTCTGAATCCAGGAAGTATTTTTTTATGAGCTTTTGGACATAGTTTTTGTCGGCCTTAAGTTCTTTTTTGAGCTCTTCAAACTTTGTTATAGGACAAAGCTGGCTTGTGCAGGAGTCGCCCCAGACCCAGCCTTTAAGAGCCTTTTCCATAATGTTGATTGAATATGGACCCCAGTAGCGGTTTTCTTCGCGCAGGTTAAAATCAATTCCCATTACGGCAGAATCTATATCTTCCTGAGAAACTCCATTTTTATAAAGCTTGAGGATTTCTTTTTGCATAAGGTCAAAAACTTTTTTCTCTTTGCCTTCTTTTACGCCACCAATTCCGCATACCCAGAATTCCTCTTTGAACTGACCAAAGTTTCCAAGGTAAGGCATATCTCCAAGCCCAGATTCTCTTACGGCTTTAAGGAAAGGTGAGCTGTCGTTTCCGCAGATTACTTCGCCAAGGAAATATTTTTCGATATTTGGTTCGCCGGTGTATTTGGCTATTAAGGCAAGGTTACCTGTGGCTCCCTGTTCAGGGGCAGTTTTTTCAAGGAATACAGATTTTTGTATTTTATTGAGTTTAAGGATTTCTTTTACTTCCGGCTTTACATAAGGCAGGGTTTGATTTGCCCAAGGGACGTCGTTTTTACAGTTGAATTTTTCTTCAAGTCGGCGCATATAATTGTCGTCAAGAAAGTCCAGCTGGTCGGCTGTAGGAATGTCTCCATAAAGGAAGAGGCAGCAGTTGTCAGGGCTGTAGAAGGTTTTGTGAAAGTCAAGAAACTGCTGGTAAGTAAGACTTGGGATTTCTGCAGGGTCGCCGCCACTTGAAAAAGCAGGATATGAGTCCGGGAACATGGCAGCCATAATTTCGTTATTTGCAATCTGGTAGAAGGTTGTAAAGTTAGCCTTCATTTCGTTGTAAACAACACCCTGAATACTGAAATTTTCCTTATCGTCTATTTCCAGACGATGACCTTCCTGAATAAAGGTGTCGTGGCTAAGACGAGGGAAAAACACGCAGTCGGCATAAACATTGAACATATTAAAATAGTCGCTTCTTACAAGTGAAGCTCCCGGATAAACTGTTTTATCGGGGTAAGTCATGGCATTTAAAAAGGTAGAAATACTCTGGCTTATAAGAGTATTAAAAGGCTCTTTAAGAGGAAATTTTTCTGACGCACAAAGGGCCGAATGTTCCATAATATGGGCGGTTCCTTTTGAATCTTTTGCAGCAGTACGGAAGGCAAAGGCAAAAAGATTTTCGCGGTCGGCCTTTATAAGATGAAATACTTCAAGACCGGTGCGCTTGTGGCGCAGGAATACAGACTTACACTTGTAGTCCGGCACGTCTTCTATTTTTAAAAGGATAAAGCCTTTGTATTCTTTTCCTAGGTTTGCGGGATTTAGAAAGTCAAATTTTTCCATTTTGTATATTCCTTTTTTTATTGTGGATTGCTTCGTCACTGCGCTCCTCGCAATGACGTTTTATTTTAGATAAAGGCTTCGTCGTTGCGTCCTTTTATTATTAGATTTCCGTCTTCGTATGCACGGCGCAGAATGCCTACAAATTGAGACGTTATTCTTTCGCAGTCAGAACGTTTCATTGGTTTTAAGATATCTTCCTGTTCCAGAACCTCGTGTCTGCGGGCCTGCGAAATATTATCAAGAATCTTGTCTCTAAAGTCATCAGGCTTGCCTGCGATAAGATATGCAATATCAGCATCTGGGAATTCGCGCAGGGTTTCCTGAACAAACTTATCATCAGCATTTATTACGTCATCAAGAGTGAACAGGCGTTTTTTAAGATCCTGACCAAGATCTGGATCTTCATTTGAAAGAGACTGAAGGATATCTGCTTCTGCAGAGGAATCCATTTTTTTGAGGATTTGCGCAAGAGCATTTCGTCCGTCTATATTTTCTGATTTTTCAGTTGTTACAGTGCGCGACTTTTCGAGCATTGCATGATCTACACGTTTAAGGATTTCTGGAGAAACAGGCTCCATTTTTGCAAGACGAAGCACAACTTCTTTTTTCTGTTCATCATCCATGCTTTTAATTACAGCAGCGGCCTTTTGTGGAGGCAGATGAGAAAGAACAAGCGACTGAACTCCAACATTTTCGTCTTTTAAAAGAATATTTATTTTTTCTACATCCTCGTCCTGAAGATATTCAAAAGGCTTTGTATCCTGAACAGGCATTGATTTTTGGAGCATCTGCTCTGCTCTGTCTTTACCGTATGCCTTTGTAAGCATTTCGCGGGCAGTTTCTACACCACCACTCTTTTTTGCTTCTTCAACAAGGATATTAAACTCTTCAAGAATTTCTGCAGCTTCTTCCTGGCTTACAGAACGGATTGAAGCAATTTCCGGGATTATTTTTTCTATTTGTTTATCAGTAAGATGCGGAAGGATTTTTGCAGCTTCATCTTCGCCAATAAGCAGTAGGAACTTTGCAACACGACGATAGACAGGCTCTTTACCTTCGGGAGTTTCCTCCTGAACCGGAACCTTTATGAGTCCCTGTTTTTTAAGGATTTCGGCAGCAGCTTCGGCACCAAACTTTTTAAAACCTTCGCCATCTGATTTTTCTGACGACTGGGCCTTTATTTCTTCACCAGATTTTTTAGCATTTGAATATGCATTGTTTCTTAAATCGTTGAGGTTCATGCTTTTATTATACCATAACCTCGACCGTACTTCCACCTGTACGAGCTTTTTTTACAACAATCTGCTTGTCGATTTTTTCTTTTAAGAGGTCTACGTGCGAAATTATTCCTACAAGGCGGTTGCCTTCTGTTATGCCGGAAAGGGCTTTGAATGCTTTTTGAAGGGCATCGCTGTCTAAAGTTCCAAAACCTTCGTCTACAAACATAGAATCAATTTTTATTCCGCCTGCAGAAAGCCGAACTTCATCAGAAAGTCCAAGCGCAAGTGCAAGAGAAGCCTGGAACGATTCTCCTCCAGAAAGAGATTTTACGCTTCTGGTTCCGCCGTTATAATGGTCAATTACATCAAGCTCAAGGCCTGTCTGACTGCGAAGGTCTGCTGCCTGCTTTTTGCGGACAAGCTCATACTGCATATCGCTCATTATTAAAAGGCGCTTGTTTGCATGAGCAATAATTCTGTCAAAATATGTCATTTGGATATATGTTTCAAGCTTGATTTTTTCTTTACCGCCAGAAAGGTTTCCGTTTGCAGTTTTAGAAAGGGCACTTACACAGGCGTATTTTTCCTGAATTACGCTGAGCTCCTGTGAGTGCTCATTTATATTTTCAAGCGCATTTTTATTTGAAACAACTCTGGAGTCTACAGCAGACCTTTTATTATTTAAGTCCGTGCGCTCGGCTTCAAGAGCATCAATCTTTTCCTGAAGCTCATCTGTGTTAATTGTCTTGGCGTCTTTAAGTTGAGCCTCAAGCTGCTCAATCTGTCCTTTAAGCGCTGTAAATTTATCCTGTTCTTCCTGATATTTTTTCTGCGCATTTTCGAATGCCTGCTTTAACTGTTCAATCTGATTTTCAAGAGTGGCAACTGCTTCCTGTGCTGTGGCAATATCTTGAAACTTAAGCTTTGCCTTAAACTCTTTTGACTGATTTTCTTTTTCGCTCAGGCGTGCTCCAAGAGCCGAAAGTTCTTCATTGTATGACTGGAGAGTTTCAGTTTTTTGTTTGAGGATTTCCTGAAGTTTTGGAAGCTCTTCATTTATCTGATTTTTTTGTTCTACGCGTGAGTTTTCCTGTTCAAGCTTTTGGTTGCAGGCCTGCAGCTGTTTGGAGGCCTCCCCTTTTTTCTCAGAGATTTTTTGCTGCAAAAGTGGAAGCTCAAGTTCTCCCTGCTCCTTTGTTAGTTTTAAATAACTTTCTTTTACAAGCTTGAGCGTATTTTCATAATTCGTTTTACCTGTGGCACATTCCACATTTGCAGAAGAAACTATTGCTTCGAGCTTCTTATCCTGATTCTCTGCCTGATCAAGTTCTTTTTTTGAAGGAGCTCCCTCCGATTTTACAGCAGGCTTTGGATGCTCAAGAGAACCGCAGACAGGACAAGGAACTCCATTCTGTAATTCCTGAGCAATTATACCGGCCTGTTCATCCATATAAACTTTACGCATGTGTTTATATTTTGAATCAAACTCTTCGTAAGTTTTTTGTGCATTCTTGTAGGCATCCTGCAAGGTTGTATATCCCTCAAAAAGCTGTTCACATTCTGTTGCAGACTCTTCAAGCTCATCAAAAGCTGATTTTCTTTCACTTGCCTTTTTTTGTTCTGCATCAGCCTCATAATATTTTTTATCTGCATCAGAAAGTTTTTTCAGGTTTTCTGAAAGAGAGGCCTCCTTCTTTTTATATTCCGCGCATTCTTTATTAATATCATTTATCTGCGTTTCAAGATTATTCTTTTGCTCTTTTAAAGTTTTTATATCTTTTTCAATTACCTCAAGTTCTTCATATTTTTTAAGCTCTTCTTTTTGAACCGCAAGTTCGGCTTCTTTACTGGTGCGCTCCCCTTCCCGACCTTTTTCTTTTTCAAAGGCCAGTTTTACTTCTTCAATATTCTCACTCACTTCCTTAAAATCAGCTGACTTTTGATTATATTCAGTACGAAGCTCTTCTGTTTTTTCATTTTTTGAAAGAATATCACGAAGCTCATTCATCTGATTTTCTGTTTTAGAAATTGAATCATTAAGCTTTGCCTGGACAGCTTCATCTTCCTGGACGACTTTTTTAATCAGTTCTACAACATCGGCAATTACAAGTTCGCCTGCTTTGGCTTTTTCAAGTTCAATATTAAGGGTGCTTGTAGAGTCACAAGTAATGCCTTTTACATAAATCGAAATTGCACTTTCAATTTCCTTTCGCTTCATTCCCAATTGTTTTTCATTTTCTAAAAGCTGCTGCTGAAGCTCCCTGTAATAATCAGTTTTAAAAATCTTACGGAAAATTTCCTGACGAGTTTCTGTATCTTCCATCAAGAGCTTTTGAAAATCGCCCTGAGCAATCATAACAATTTGTGAGAACTGTTCCTTATCAATTCCTAAAAGCTCTTGAATTGCGTTAGTTACCTTTAACTGTCCTGATATAACATTTCCATCAGGCATAAAAAGGGTTGCATCGGCAAGCTGCTTTGTAACAGAGTCTCCACGCTTTGATTTTCTTTCATATTCAGGATTTCGTTTTACAAGATATTTTTTTTCACGATACTCAAAAGAAAGCTCAACTTCTGTAGGAATTTCTGGAGTTGCAAAGGTTGAACGAATCATTGAGACTGTACGATTTTCTCCGTTTACATCACCATAAAGAGCATAAGTTATGGCATCGAAAATAGTTGTTTTTCCGGAGCCGGTATCGCCTGTTATTAAATAAAGGCCTTGAGTTCCAAGCTGTTCAAGATTTATCTGGGTGCGCTGACAATATGTTCCAAATCCGGTGATTGTTAATTCTAATGGTCTCATTTTTTACCTCCCCAGATTTCTTCAATTAAGCCCTGCGCAAACGCTTTTTGTTCATCAGAAAATTCCTGATTATTCTGGAGCGTATAAAACTTTTCGAACAAATCAAGAGGAGAAACATTTTCAACCTGCGCCACTGCTTCAATCTGATTGTCTTTTTGAGTACGCGAATTATCATAATCAAGACTCACAAGATTTTTGTAAATGAGCTGAAGCTTTGCAAAGCCTTCTGGAATATCGTCTTCATCTGTTAGCGTAATGTGCAGATAATCGTTTATTGAGTCTCCCATCTGCTCCCAATATTTTTTCAAAGTCAATTCTTCATAAGTGCCTTTTAAACAACGAAGGTCATGCTGCGGCGTAAACAGTACCGGCTCAACCTTCAGGCTTCCCTTCTCTTCAAGCTCAACAACTAATCCGCCTTTTTTATGATTAACTTCAGAAAAAGAATATTTTAAAGGACTACCACTATAACGAATATTTTCACCACCCTCCTTTTGCATTCCGTGAAGATGACCAAGTGCAACATAATCAAACTTACTAAAAACTTCGGCACTTATATTATCTGTACCGCCAACGCTTATATCTTCAGAATCACAGCGGGTACTTCCTGTTACAAACTGATGTGCAACAAGAATATTTCTCTGTGACCAGTCAACATTCATTTGAGAAATTGCAGCTTCTACCGCAGAATCATACGAAGTGATTGTTTGTGCAAGATCGTCTTTTCCCTGTGCTTCAAGGGCGGCCTTTACAATTGCAGGCTTCACATAAGGAAGAAGATAAATATTTACAGGACCATTTTTGTCATTAAGCGTATAGTGGCAAACTTTACCATCATAAACTGGAGCAAAATGAATGCCGCTTTTTTCCATAAGAGATGCCCCGCAAGTCATACGTTCAGGAGAATCGTGGTTACCGCTGATTATAAAAACATCAAGCTTACGTTCTGCAAGTCGGCACAAAAAATCATCAAAAAGTTTTACGGCTTCAATTACAGGAACACACTTATCGTAAACATCGCCCGCAATAAGAAGGGCATCAGGCTTAATTTCATCAATGCACTGAAGGATTTTATACATAATAAACTGCTGGTCTTCTACAAGAGAAAACTCAGCAAGTTTTTTACCAAAATGAAGGTCTGATATGTGAAGGAATTTCATGAAAATATATTAACATGTTTTTTCAGTCATTGCGAGTAAAAAATGGATTGCTTCGCTACGCTCGCAATGACGGTGCCCTACACACCATTTACCAAACCTGCATAGTTACCATTCAAGGCCATAAGCTCGGTGTGGTTACCGCGTTCTACAATTTCGCCGTGGTCTACAAAGAAGATAATATCGGAATTGCGGATTGTAGAAAGACGATGCGCAATAATAAAACTGGTGCGGCCTTTAAGAAGCTCGTCCAAACCTTTTTGCAGGGCTTTTTCTGTCTGTGTATCAACAGAGCTTGTAGCCTCGTCCAGAATCAAAATGCGAGGATCAGAAAGCAAAACTCTTGCAAAAGAAATAAGCTGCTTCTGGCCTTGAGACAGGCCTCCACCATTTGCAGTAATTTTTGTGTTGTAACCATCAGGGAATGCGGCAATAAAGTCGTGAGCCTGAACTGTTTTTGCAGCAGCAATACATTCTTCGTCTGTTGCATCAAGACGTCCGTAACGGATATTTTCCATGATTGTGCCACTGAACAGGAACGAATCCTGGAGCATAACACCAACCTGCTTACGGATACTCTTAATCTGAAGTCCCTGAATATCAAGACCATCAATCAAAATCTTTCCGTCATCAGGATTATAAAAGCGGGTAAGAAGGTTTACGATAGTTGTTTTACCAGCGCCAGTTGGACCAACAATAGCAACGCTTGTTCCCGGAGTAATTGTAAAGTTTACATCCTTAAGAATAGGGTTACCAGGTTCGTAGCTGAAATTTACATGATCAAAAGAAACATGACCTCTGATTGGAGGAAGCTCTACAGCACCATCCCTGTCTGTAATATCTTCGGGTTCATCGAGCAATTCAAAAATGCGTTCTACGTACGCACCAGTTGTTACCATTGAGTTGTAGAAGTTTCCAAGATTTTGAATAGGCATCCAGAATCTCCAGATATATCCTGTAAACGCTACAAGGGTACCAACAGTAACTGTTCCACCCATGCCATCACCAAGCCAGGCAATACCAGCCATATAAACAAGGGCAACTCCAAGAGTAGAAAGATTATCTACAACAGGCCAGATGATATTATTGATGTTTACAGCGCGAATCCAGACCTTTTTACACTTATCACAAAGATCATTAAAGATTCCCTGATTTACGCGTTCACGTGCAAAGCTTTGAGTAATCTTCATACCGTTAAGGCTTTCAGAAAGGTATGCAGTCAGATTAGAACGCTTGTAGCTTTCCTGCTTCCAGGCCTCATGCTGCTTTTTCTTCATGGAAACAAGAACAATAAGAAGAATTGGTAGTACAGCCATACAAACAAGAGTGAGTTTTACATCAATTGCCAGCATAAAACATACAATTACAATAAGTGTGAACAAATCGCTTATAAGCTGAATAACGCCGTTGCTGAGCAAATCAGAAAGTGAGTTTACATAGTTTACAACACGAATCAAAATTTTTCCATGAGGACGACTGTCAAAATATGTAAAAGGAAGTGCCTGCAGCTTTGTAAAAACTTCTTTACGGATTGTTACAATGATTTTCTGTGCTACCCTTGTCATCAAACGGAGCTTTGCCGCAAGGAGGAAACGAACAAAGAGCGTTGTGACAACAAGGAAGACAGAAATTTTGATAAGCATATTGTAATTGGCAGCAGGAATAGCCTGGTCAATTGCCATGCGGATAAGGTACGGACTTATAAGAGAGATTCCGGAAGCAACAAGCATGATAAGGCAGGCAAGAACCATCCACCATGCATAAGGCTTAATCCACTTGAGCATTCTTGGAATAATGCGAAGATTGAGTTTCTGTTCTATTTCTTCATCAGCATCAAATTTATTTCTTGCCATAATTCTGCTCCTGATAAACATCCTGATAATAACCCGGCTGGTTCTTGAGTTCTTCGTTAGTTCCCATTGCCGCAATCTGTCCGTCCTGAATAACAAGAACAAGATCACAATTATCAAACGAAGAAATACGGTGACTTATAATAAAAGTCGTATGTCCCTGGCTCTGCTCTTTTATTGACTGTCTGATTCTCTGTTCGGTTTCGATATCAACAGCACTTGTAGTATCATCAAGAATCATGATTTTTGGATTTGCAAGGAAGAGTCGTGCAAGTGCAATACGCTGCTTCTGACCACCACTAAGTCCTACACCGCGTTCACCAACGATTGTGTCATAACCTTCGGTAAGGTCGCCTATAAATTCTTTTACGCGGGCAAGTTCTGCAGCATGTTCTACTTCTTCAAAGGTTGCACCCTGATTTCCAAAAGCAATATTTCCTTCTACAGTATCACTGAACAAAAAGGCTTCCTGCATTGTAATGCCAATATTTTTACGAAGCGTTTCAGGCACGTAATCGCGGACATCCTTTCCGTCAATTAAAACTGCACCATCGCTAACATCGTAATAACGGCACATAAGATTTGCGATTGTAGATTTGCCGCTTCCTGTAGGACCAAGAATTCCAACTGTCATTCCAGGCTCAATTGTAAAGCTCATGTTTTTAATTACAGGAACTTCATTGTATGCAAAAGTTACATTACGGAACTCTACGCGTCCCTGAACTTTTTCGTCTTGTGCAACAATTTCTTCTCCAACATCACTGCTTACTTTGTGGGCCTCTTCAATTGTTTCAAAGCCTTTTTTTACAGAAGGCTTTGTCTTCCAAAGCTCATAAAGTCTGTCGCCGGACGCTCCAAAGTTCTGAATGTTATCAACAAGAATTCCAAACATGTTTATTGGCTGGGTAAAGGCCCACATAAGGCCGTTGAAGGTAACAAGCTGACCAATAGTCATTTCGCCATTAATTACAAGGTAGCCGCCAAAAAGAATGAGCACAACTGGAAGAAGTCCACAAAGTGTATCAATCCATGGAGTATATTTTACGCGTACGTCTGCATTGTCTACAGCAGCCTGACGGTAAGCATCATTATCAACATCAAACTTTCCAATTTCATACTGCTCGCGGACAAAGGCTTTTACAACACGGTTTCCTTCGATGTTTTCACCAACGCGTGTATTCAAAACAGCAAACTGGTCGCGAACCTTCATATGGGCCGGACGAATATGAACCTTGAACTTTTGAATAAGGAATAGAACAAAAGGCGCAATTGCAATAAAGGCAAGCATGAGCTTCCAGTTGATTGTTCCAAGCGTAATAATTGAAACAATATATACAAGGGCGTTTTCAAGACTCTGATACAAAACCCATGCAACAAAGTGACGAACCTTATCAAGATCAGAAGTCAAAAGTGTAAGAACGTTTCCCGAAGGGGCTTTATCATACCAGGCAAAATCAAGAGTCTGAATATGAGCATAAAGGTCTTCACGCATTTCTCGGATAACATTCTGAGAACAATGTTCAAAAATAACCTGATATGTATAACGGATTATTGCTTTTAATAAAGTTGCCCCTACAATAAGAAGAAGATATTTTATAAGAAGAGAAAAATCCCGCTGGGGAGCATTAATAACATTATCTACAATCGAGCCTGTTATAAGAGGATTTACAACAACAAAGGACGCAACTATTACGCTGAAAATAAGTCCTATTGTCATAGGAATGCGATATTTTCTGATATAACTCCAGATCCATTTTAACATAAAATTATTTCCTTTTATGAATATTACTCTAGCATAAGAAGTATAATCGTGATATAAACAAAGTAGGCGAGAAATTGTATATTTCTCTACAACGGAGACCATATGGATGATTTATTTGAATACAGTGATAGTTTAAACGCACCGTTTCAGACCTTCCGCGGCAACTGGAGAACAGTAAAGCCTCACTGGCACTATTTTACAGAGATGGTATACCTTGTAAAAGGCGTACTCTATACCGAAGTTGATAATCATCAGTACACACTTAATCCGGGCGACATGATTATCTATCATCCAAAACAGATTCATTCTTTTCTTGATATTCCTGCAAAAAATTCTGAAAACGGCGATGACGAGCTTTTATTTTACGGCATCAAGTTTGACGATATGATTCTTTCTAATACAACGCCAGGTTCGCCAAAGCTTCCAAAGCTTCTTGCAAATATCACAAGAGACGGCACTCCTTACAATTTAATCACTGCAGAAGAGCTTAAATATAATCCTGTAAAGCTCTTTTTTGAAAATTGTATATGGGAAACAAATCATAAGCAGTTTGGATATGATATTAAAGTTGCTTCAACAATCAGCCTGATTATTACAGAGCTCATGAGAATCTGGCTCCGAAGAGGATTGCAGCTTTCTACAAAATCAACCTTTGACCAGTTTTCTTCTAAGGATTTTTCTGTTCTTGAATATATTGATCAGCATTCTGCCGAAAACATCAGCATTGAAGAATTAGCAAACAAATGCGGAATGTGCTATTCAAACTTTGCAAAGCAGTTCAAAGCCCAGTTTGGAAAGACCTGCAAGGAATACATTGAATTTGTACGAATCTGTAAAGCAGACACACTCCTTCTCTACACCGACAAGACTCTTGACTACATCAGCCAGGAAACGGGCTTTACAGATGCAAGTCACTTTATACGCACCTATAAAAAAATAAGAGGGATTACACCTAAACAGAGACGCAATTCACAAGGATAAAAAAAGCACACGTCTACAAGAGGAGAAGACGTGTGCCAAATTATTTTCTTTTCAGTTATGAAAAAAACAGCCTATTTTGTTTGTTTCTTGTAGATGTCGTTTGTAAGTTTTACAATCTTGTCTACGTTAAGATTCTTACAGCTTGAAACATATTCGTTCCAATCCTTATTGATATCTTTCTGTCCTGTAACAAACTTAAGTGTCCATGCATTGATATTATCAATGAGTGGAACAGCCCAGAGGTTCAACTGTTCGCGTTCATCCTCAGATGGCTTAGCTTTTGGATCTACAGTTGCTACAGTCTTGTATTTTCCATAGCGTGCATAAAGATCCTGAACTTCTGGAGTGAATGCATCTGTTGATTCAGCTGTTGAGTGACCATAGAAATAGTTACCACCAGCATATCCCCACTTAAGACGGATATCTGTATCTGTATCTGCTCCAGTAAGACCAAGACCACCACACTTGTAACCTGGGAGAAGCTTCTTAATCTGCTTTCCGTTTACAGTAGCATAATCCCATGTCTTGCCTTTTGGACCCCACTTACAAAGTGTATAAGCTTCTTCTGAGTAGAACATCCAGTCAACAAAGCGCATAAGCTTTACAAATTCTTTTGTTCCAAGTTCATCAAGAGCTCTCTGAGAAATCATAACACCACATTCAAGACGGCTTGTTTCTGCAAGGTTCTTGTTTGTTCCTGAAGGATATGCTGTTACATAGCATTTTGCCTTGTCGCCAAGAATCTTCTGAACACCAGCAATATCATTTGCCATCTGTGAGCGGTTTGTAGACATAATTACTGTCTTTCCGCTGTAGAACTTGTTGTGTGCTACATCATCAGACTGTGTGAATGTTTCTGGATCAAGAAGTCCATCCTTTACAAAGCTGTTAGCAACTGTAACAAGCTTCTTGAAATCATCGCTGATTGAAGAAGAGTAGAATTCCTTCTTCTTTGGATCAAACTTAATACCACCGTTTGAACCTTCGATAGCCCATCCAGAAAGAACATTGTAAGAAGCACCCATCAATTTAAGAAGGTTACCACCCATTCCCTTTCCAGATTCACCACACCAAAGGTCAGACCAGATGTAGTCAGACTGCTTGCACAAGCCCTGAGCAACCATGTACTTCTTTACGCCAAGAAGAACATCGTGAAGGCTTTCCCATGTCCAGTCTTTTTCAAGTTCGCGGATGTTGTATCCTGCAGCTTCGAAAATATCTTCACGAACCATAATTGTATAGTCCTGAAGAGCTGCCTGATGCATACCTGGAAGACGATAGAATTTTCCATCGCTCTGGCGGATTGTATCAAGGTCAGGGTTCATGTTGTATTTGTTTACAAATGCTGTGAAGTTTGGCATGTACTGAGTATAATCAGAAACAGCTACTACACCGCCACCTGCAACATACTGATCTTCGCTATATACTTTTGGAATAATGTAAGTAGCAGAACCAGAGTTAATTGCAAGGTTAATCTTCTGATTGTAGTCACCACTGTCATATGAAGTGATATCAAGGTGAACATTTGTTACATCTTCAATGTCCTTGAAAATACCTTCTGTCTTCCATGTGTCCTGCATAGCGTACCATGAAGCATCACTGAAAGAAATTGAATATGTTACAGGTTTGTCTGAATGGAATGTTTTTCCTTCTCCAAAAGTGTAACCAGATGCAGCTACGTCCTTTGCTTTTTTACCCTTAGCCTTTTTTGCTTTAGGTGCAGCAAACAAAGCAGCAACACACATAATTGCAACAGCAAAAGTTACAATTTTTTTCATAGTTTTATCCTCCTTTTGATAAAAACTTTTTGTTCCTAATTATTTATTCCTTGACCCCACCAAGCATCATGCCTTCAACGTAGTATTTTGAAATAAACGGATAGACACAGATAATTGGTAATGCCATAAGAACCATTGAACATGACTTGATATTTGCGGCAATCTGCATTTTTTCTGCAGTGGCTTCGCCTGGATCTGCAGAGGTTGATGCCCCGGAAATAACAGTCTTAAGATAATAAGCAACAGGCCACATTTCCTTTTTATCAAGGTAAAGGAAAGCGTTGTACCAGTTGTTCCAGTAGCCTACTGCGTTGAACAAAATCATAGTTGCAATAATCGGCATTGAAAGTGGCAGAACTATGCGCACAAAAATACCTATGGGACTAAGGCCATCAAGCTCCCCTGCTTCTTCAAGCTCATGAGGAGTTTCTGCAAAAAATGATTTCATAAGAATGATGTAGTAAGTACTGAGCAGCGACGGAATAATAAAGCCTGCAACTTTATTTACAAGATGAAGCTTCATCATAAGAACGTAGTTTGGAATTAATCCGCCGCCAAAATACATTGTGAAAATTACAAACTTTGTAAGGATTTTATAACCCTTGATTTCTTTTTTAGAAAGCGGATAAGCCATACAGCAGCTGAGCACAAGAGAAAGAACAGTTCCTAATACTGCATAAATCACAGTATTTTTATAGGAATGCATGAACTCGCCTTTTGCAAATACAGATTTGTATGTTTCAAGATTAAACCCAATTGGAACAAGGTTTACTTTTCCAAGAGTGATTGCTTCTTCCGAAGAAAATGATTGTGCAACAAGATAAAGGAAGGGATATAACGTTGCGGCACAAATTATAATCATTATTACGGTATTTACCCATTTGAAAACGATATATGAAGTTG
The DNA here is from genome assembly GCA_045224915.1 of Treponema sp. GTDB lineage: Bacteria > Spirochaetota > Spirochaetia > Treponematales > Treponemataceae > Treponema_D. Next base: position 1,999 of record JBGVAV010000107.1, on the reverse strand, counting down.
ATTCTTTGATTTTTTTACCAGTAGTTTTTTCAGCCATAATCCCCTCCATTACCACAAGCCTGAGCCCGAAACTTTTTTAGAAACTTTATTCGCTATAGTAAGCAGGAAAAGATTCAATAAGGCTTCAAACAGACCTACAGCAGTAGCATAACTGTAGTTACCGGAACCAAGACCCATTCGGAATACAAACGTAGAAATGATATCTGCCGTTTCGTAGGTCATAGGATTATATAAGAGGAATACTTTTTCAAAAGCACCGCCCGAACCAACAAGTCCACCAATATCAAGAATCAGGAGTGTTGTAATTGTTGGAAGAATGCATGGAATTGTTACATGCCATACGCGCTGAAAATGATTTGCACCATCAACTTCTGCGGCCTCGTAAAGAGAAGGATTAATTCCTGCAATTGCTGCAAGATAAAGGATTGTACCCCATCCGAGCGACTGCCATACTCCAGAAATTACAAAGATTGGATTAAAATATTGTGGATAAGCAATAAAGGATATTTTATCGCCGCCAAAATGTGCTATAAGCTGATTAAGGGGTCCGCTGGTAGAAACAAGCTCGCGGATCATACCGGTAACGATTACCATAGAAATAAAGTGTGGAAGATACGATACTGTCTGAACAAACTTTTTCCACCACAGTGCTTTGATTTCATTTAAAAGAAGTGCAAAGATAAGGGTCAAAGGGAAACGTACTAAAAGATACGAAATATTCAGGACCAGAGTATTTCTGAAGGCACGCCAGAAAGTTTTATCTCCAATAAACTGCTTGAAGTACTTAAAACCACTGAACTTATCGCCAAAAAGGCTTCCACCTGCACGATAACGACGGAAGGCAATTACGTTTCCAGCCATAGGGATGTATCTGAAAATAATGTAATAAAGGATTGGGACCAGCAGAAGTGCGTAATACTGCCAGTACTTTCGCATGTACTTTTTGAAAGCCTTGCCCCTATTTATAGAGTTCAATTCGGTAACAGCATTTTTTTCTTTTTTCGCAAACATTTTTTACCAGCTTTTACAATTCTGTGTTATAATTACTTAACTTGCATACTAGTATGCTTGTACAATTAGTATGATAAAGCATAATTGGTAAAAGTCAAGAAAAAAGTTTTAAATTTATAAAAAATCAAGGATTGACGAGAGTTCATTCAATCTTTAATATGGAAAGAAATATGAAAAATACTGCAAAACGTGAAAAAGAAACAAACAGAGAATACGCTCTTCGTGTAATAAAAGAAAACATTGTAAATCTGCAGCTTGAACCTGGCAGCATGATTAGTGAACAGGATATTGCAAATGAACTCAATCTTTCACGAACACCTGTACACGAAGCTATGCAGGAGCTTTCTTCTACTAAAATTATTGAGATTCTCCCACAAAGAGGAAGTCATGTAAGCCTTATTGATATGGCGCATGTTGAAGAAGCTGTTTTTATACGCGCTACAATTGAGTCTGCTGTTACAGAAATGGCATGCAAGCAGGCAACCGAGCAGGATCTTCAGGAAATGGAAGAAAATGTTGCGCTGCAGCGTTTCTATTATGAAAAGAATAATCTTGATAGAATCATGGAGCTTGATAACGCTTTTCATGAAATAATGTATAAGATTACAAATAAAATGCAGTGCCATTATATGGTAAGATTAATGAGTATTCATTATGACAGAATCCGTGAGTTGAACCTTCACTCGTTTAATCCCGAGCGAATTATTAATGAACATGCAGAGATTCTGGAAGCCTTTAAGAACAAAAATCCAGAAGAAGCCAAAAAAGCTTTGAACAAACACCTTTCGCGCCACTACACACAGGAAGACGAAATCAAGAAAAAATACCCTCAATATTTTGCATAAAAAGGCCCCTACCCTGTTGACACTAAACGCAGTTTTTAGTAATATAAAGAACATCACGCGGGCGTAGCGAAGCTGGTTATCGCGCTGGCCTGTCACGCCGGAGATCGCGGGTTCGAGCCCCGCCGCTCGCGCTAAGCCTTCCG
>JBGVAV010000106.1:0-19208 GCA_045224915.1 Treponema sp. | reverse complement strand
GAAGCTTCTGATGATGAAGAACCTGAATCACAGGAATCTCTTGATGACGACGACTCCCTTTCTCCAGAATTAAATCCGAATGCAGGCCACGCAAACAATCTTACTGCAGACGAACTCACAGATTTCTTCAACGCTCAGCAGGAAGAAAATACTCCACAGCATAAAGTAATTGAAGGCCCTGCTCCAAAATCGCACAAAGCAACAAAGAAGGGTCCATATGTAATTCCTTCTAATCTTCTTACTGCTTACAAAGATGACCAGTACTGGATTATTGATGATGAAACAAAACAGGCTTCTATAAACCTCAAGCAGACTCTTGCAGAATTCAACATTGACGCAGACATCATTGGAATTAAAAAAGGTCCGGTTGTAACAATGTTCGAAATCCTCCCTGCTCCTGGCGTAAAGCTCAGTAAGATTGTTGCACTTCAGGATAACATCGCCTTGAGCCTTGCTGCACAGTCAGTTCGTATTGTTGCTCCAATTCCTGGTAAACAGGCAGTTGGTATTGAAGTTCCAAACAAGCGCCGCAGTGTTGTAGGCTTCCGTGAAATTATAGAAATGGATTTACCGGAATGGAACAAGATGAAAGTTCCTGTAATTTTGGGAAAAGATATTCTTGGTAAAGCTCAGCTTGTAGACCTTGTAAAAACACCTCATATGCTTATTGCAGGTGCAACAGGTTCCGGAAAATCGGTTTGTGTAAACTCACTCATTCTGTCAATTCTTTACAAGCGTTCTTTCAAAGACGTAAAGATGATTCTTGTTGACCCTAAGGTTGTTGAACTTAAGCTTTACAATAATATTCCTCATTTGCTTACTCCAGTTATTACGGAACCAAAGAAAGCAATCCAGGCATTGCAGTATTGTTTGTGCGAAATGGAACGCCGCTATGCTTTGCTTGATGGACTTGGTGTTCGCGATATTTCAAGCTATAACGAGAGAATTAAGGAACGCAACATTGCTACAGAAAAGCTTCCTTACATTGTTGTAATCATTGATGAGTTTGCTGACCTCATGGCAACTTCTGGAAAAGAGCTTGAAAACATTGTTGCACGTCTTACTGCTATGAGCCGTGCCGTAGGTATTCACCTTGTTCTTGCAACACAGCGCCCTTCTACAAATGTAATCACCGGTTTGATTAAAGCAAATATTCCAAGCCGAATTGCATTTATGGTTGCTTCGCGCATTGACTCTCAGATTATTATTGATGGTGTTGGAGCCGAAAAGCTTCTTGGCCGTGGTGATATGCTTTATGCTTCTGCAGTTGATCCTGCTCCTATTCGTATTCAGGGAACTTACCTTGATGACAATGAAGTTGAGAAGGTTGTTGAATACGTTAAGCAGTATGGTGAACCCGAATATATTGATGATCAGATTTTCGTAGAAGATGAAGAGGATGAAGAAGGAAACGTAGACTTGTTTGGAAACAACATGGACGAAGATCCTCTTTATGACCAGGCCCTTGAAATTGTAGTTCAATCAGGTAAGGCAAGCGCAAGCTATATTCAGCGTCGCCTTAAGATTGGCTACAACCGTGCAGCCCGTCTTGTAGAAGAAATGGAAGAGCGCGGAATTGTAGGCCCGGCAAACGGAAGTAAACCTCGCGAAATTATTCATATTCCTGGTTAGGAATTTCTAACAAATTATTATTAGAAGTTCATAGAATTATTCTATATTCGTAAAGATTCTTCTATTGACGTATTAGGATGATTTTATTAAATTTTTAATTGATGATTAAGAAATCCCTAACGCCTCGAAAAAATAATAAGCTTCTTCGTTATTTGCTTTTTGTTGTATTTGTAGCTGCTTTTGTTTTATCAACTGTACTTGTTACCCGCAAAAAGCCTGTTGCAGAAAAACCAGATGCACTTCCCGCTGTAGTTTTGCAAAAACCTGTAAATGGAACTCTTGTTGAGTCTGTTACAATTTCGGGTTATGTAGAAGCAAATGCTATGATTCCTGTTGTTCCTTTTGTTTCCGGGACTATTACCGAATATCCTGCACGCGCCGGCGACTTTGTTGAAAAAGACACACTTCTTGCAAAAATTGATGATGCCCCATTCCGCCAGCAGCTTATTCAGGCAGAAGCCGCTTATTTTGCCGCAAAAAGCACCTTTGACCGAATAGAAAATCTTTATAAATCCGGAGCCACTACACAGCAGAATTATGACTCTGCAAAGGCCCAGGCAGATGCTACAAAAGCCCAGTATGATCTTGCACACCTTCAGGTTGATTATACCGAGGTTCGCGCTCCTGTAGACGGCACAATTCTTATTGCAGATCAGGCAGTTGGTGGCGTTGGAACTCAAACTCAGCCTGTTGCTGTTCTTGCAGATTTAACAAACCAGGTTGTACGCCTTAAAGTCCCAGAAAAATATTTTGATCTTTTTAATCTTGAAAGAGAATCTCTTCTTGTAACAGTAACGCGTCCTGCAGAAAAAAACATGTACGAAGATGCAGTTACAACAGCTACAATAGAAAACATTGCACCTTACGTTTCTCCAGACAGCAAGAACTTTATTGTTGTTTGCAAGCTTGATGAACCAGGAAACCGCTTTAGACCGGGAATGTTTGTAAAGGTTCAGGTTGCATATAAGACTTATGAAAACGTTCCTCTTGTAAGCCTCAAGGCCCGCAAAATGGACGGTTCTTTTTATGTTTATGACGAAGCAACTTCAACTGTGAAATTTGTTGAAGCAGATGATTTCCCTGTTGATGAAAATAATTTTATTGTCCCAGAGCAATACCGCAATTCATATATTGTAATGGATGGTCAGAACTTTGTTTTTGACGGTCAGAAGGTCCGCGTTTTTGAAGATGTTTTAAATGAAGCAAAAGACAATGTTATAGGAGACTAACAGCATTGAAGGTTTCTGAGTTTTCTGTAAAACACCCTATTATAATCTCAATGCTGCTGCTTGTAATTGTTGCCTTTGGATTTTATTCCTTAAGCGGAATGCGCACAGAATTCATGGAAGACATTTCCATGCCACAGGCAATCGTTTATGCAGTTTATCCTGGTGCCAGCGCAGAAGATGTTGAAAATGACATTACCAAAGTTATGGAAGATGCGTTTGTTACCTTACCTCATTTTAAGGCAATCGACAGTACTTCTTCAAACTCTGTAAGCTGGATTACAATTACTTATGCAGACGGTTACGATCCATACGATCAGCTCACCGAATTACGAAACCGCATTTCTGAATTAATGCCTCAGCTGCCAGATGGAATAAGTGGAGAACCACGCGCTCTTGTTGGTGGAATGTCCATGGTTCCAATTATCAGTTTTTCGGCAAGTGCGGGCGGAGATACAGCAAGACTCACACAATATCTTGAAGATGAACTCACTCCTCTTTTGACACAGATTGATGGAGTTTCCGAAGTTTCTATTGGTGGTGGCAAAGAGCTTGCAGTAAATATTAAAATCGATATTGATGCGCTTACTTCAAAAGGCATCTCTGTAACTTCTGTTTATCAGGTTTTGAATTATGGAAACGTTACTCTGCCATTAGGTAGTGCAAGTTATCAGGACAGGTCAATTCAAGTTCGCTACGCAGGTGGCTTTAATTCGCTTGATGATATAAAAAATCTTCCGGTAGGCCTTGCAGACGGAACTACAATTATCCGCCTTAGTGATGTTGCCGAAGTTTCACTTTCGTATCCAGAGAGCAATACATATATTTCTAATGGACGCGTTCCTCTTACAATTGTTAGTGTTACCAAACGACTCGACGGCGACACTGTAAAGATTATTAAAAAAGTAAAAAAAGCAATTGCCGAATGTGAAAAAAATACAAACGGTGCAGTTCAGTTTCATATAATCAGTGATGACAGCCGCATGGTTTATGCTTCACTTAAAGAAGTTATAAAAAGTGGTGTACTTGGTGTAGTTTTTGCAGTTCTTGTAATTCTGCTTTTTATGGCCGACTGGCGTGCAACTCTTACAATCAGCATTTCAATTCCGCTTTGTATTTTGTTCAGTTTGATTGGACTCAGGATTTTAAATATCTCGCTCAACCTCATGACACTCTCTGGTCTTGTAATTTCACTTGGTATGGTTGTAGACGGCTCCACGGTTATGCTCGACCAGATTTACAGATACTATAAACGGCGCGACAATGAAACAGGCGAGCTTGAATATACAGTAACTCAAAGTATTTACAAAGGCTGGGATGAAGTTTCGGCTTCGATTCTTGCAAGTGCCGCTACTACAATTGTTGTATTTATTCCTATTGCTTTACTTGGCGGCCTTATTGGAAGCGTTCTTCATGCAGTAGCCGTTACAATTATTCTTGCAATTTTTTCTTCCTTCCTTGTTGCTGTTGTTATTGTTCCTTACCTTCTCAAACAGTTCCTTTCCGAAAAAGGACCAAAGCTTCGCAGTAAGCCACGCAAATTTGATATTGTCATGGATAAATTTGAACGGGTTTACAGAAAGGTTTTAGCACTGGCGCTCGACAATCGCGGCTTTGTTGTAATGATTGCAGTTTCGCTTCTTGTTCTTTCGGGCTTTATTGCTTTCAGACTTGGAATTGCATTTATTCCTTCAACCGACTCTGGCGACTTTTATATTTCGGCAGAATTCCCAATGGGAACACAAAAGGAAGAAACTCACGAAAAAATGCTTGTTGCACAGGATCTGCTTTACCAGTATGTTCCCGAAATTGATAATGTAGTAATTTACGAAGGTCAGGGAGATACTGCAAACTTTACAGCAGTTTCTAAACCTCACGTTACATATACTCACGTTGTTCTTGTTCCTGTTTCAAAGCGCAAACGAGATGTTCACGACATAATGCTTCAGGTTCAGGAAATCTGGTCTGCCGTTTTACCTGATTCAAAAGTTTCTGTTCAGAACGGTGGATTTGATAAGCTTGTTGGTTACGTTTCTGATGGTGGCGGTTATGGTATTACTTTGATTTCCGAAGATCTTGATGTACTTTATGAAACAGCTGAAAAAATCAAGGCGCATCTTGAAAGTGACCCGGAGGTTGTAACTGCAAAGCTCGACACCGATTTTGATACTTCCACAATGGTTATTGATATGAGCCAGGAATATTTGAGCTCACTTGGAATTACAAGCTACGAAGCAGGAATTACTTCTGCAATATTGTTCCAGGGAATAGACTGCGGCCGTTATAAAGATTTAGAAAGCGGCAGACGTTATGATTTACGAATAACCTCAAATATTACAGATCAGAATATTACTGCAGATGTTATTTCAAATCTCAATATAATCACCCAGAACGGGCAGAAGGTTTCATTTGCAAATCTTTCTGATATCAAGGTTGAAAAATCTATTTCGCAGATAAACCATTCAAACCGTGCTAAAAAGATTACAATTACAGCATCTCTTATCAGCGAAGATACAAGCGGTGTTTCGCAGAGAGTAAATCAGTATATTGCAAATAATCCGTTCCCAAATGGAGTTCATTCAAAGGCTGGTGGAATTATGGCTCTTATTGGAGACATGGTTACTCCAATGATTTCGGCTCTTTTAATTGCAATCTTCCTGGTTTATACGGTAATGGTAATTCAGTTTGAACGCTTCCGTCAGCCGCTTTTGATTATGGTAACTATTCCATTCTGTTTTATTGGTGTTGAAGCCGGACTTTTGATATTTGGTTCTACAATAAATCTTTTGTCTCTGCTGGGACTCATTTCTCTTGCGGGCGTCGTTGTAAACAATGGAATTATTCTTGTTGATTATATAAATCAGCTGCGGGATCAGCGACGACTTGTTCTTGCAAAAGCAAAAGGATATCAGGACAAAGATGGCGACTGGCACATAGATTTGAGCAAAGAAGAAAAAGATGAACTTTTAAAAACTTCAGTGCTCGATGGTGCTGCAAGTCGTATTAAACCAATTTTAATTACAACACTTACAACCTTGCTTGGCGATATTCCTATGGCAGTTTCAAAAGGTGAAGGTTCAGAATTGTATGCATCTATGGGTCAGGCAATCGCGGGCGGACTTTTAACATCTACCCTCATCACCCTGATTTTAATTCCAGTAATTTATTATATGAGTGAGCGAGCTTCGTCATTGCGAGCGCAGCGAAGCAATCCACCTACACAATGAGGTAACACATGAAAAAACTTTTCTTACTATTAATTATCCTTACAGCAGCGTTTTTTATGTCTGGCTGCTATTCAGTTTTTAACGGAGGCACAGGCGGTGTAATTGTCGATGCCGAAAGCACCTCTAATCCAAAGGCCGGAATTGCGTATGTAAATATTTATGCTTACACAGATCGCGGTACACGAGATTCTGATTTTAAAGCCTGGAAAGAAGGAACAATTTTTGCTCCATCTCATTCTTATTACGGTCACACAACTACAGACAACAACGGAAACTTTACAATTTCAAATATCGTCTGGAAAGAAACAAAACCTGATTTTGGCAAAGACGCAGACTACACAACAATTTATCTTTTGTATTATCACGAAAACTATGGACTCACAAAGGATGAAACAGTTATTACTTCAGGCAGCACAAGCGATACAGTTTATGCTGAGCTCACAGCAATCAGAAAAACAACTGTTCTTAATTTGAATATTTATGATGTTTCAAATATGAACGCAACTACAAATGACCTTCTTGTTACAGTAAGCGTTCCTCAAACTACAGATACAATCACAACTGCAAAGCCTAGAGTTTATGAACAGACAATAACAGGAAACGGCACAATTTCTATAAGTTATCCACGCTGGAAAAATGCAGATGATAAAGCAGCGGGCATAGAAAATACTCCTGAAATCAGCATTCATTATGAACAGAATGCCGATACAATTATCTGGAAGGCCTGTGCAAACCAGGATAATGAAGCAAAAAATTATGCTTTCCTTGCTGATGATTTTTCTATAAAAAAGACTGTGCAAAAATCTCCTTACAGCATTTCTCTTTTTGGCAAGGCAATAAGAATGAGCATGCCTACTGTGAATGGGACTTATGGAGATACTTCGCTTGCCGATAACGACGGTAAAGTAATCAGCATGAAAGCTAAAGATTCTACAGGCGCTTACACAATTGACTGCGGAGAAACAACAACTGTTGCACAAACTACCGGAACAAGCAGCTCGCAGACTCACGGAAACTTCAGCGGACTTGGAAATGGAAATTACTGGATAGACAAAACTTACACAGATAAATATTCAACTATTGAAGTGAAGTTCTTTGTTGATGGAGTTGCAACAACTGTTGAAAAAACTTTACGTACAGACACCGCTTCGTATAACGTTAAATTGGAATAGGACCACTGGATGAAAATAAAAAAGCTCTTTTTAGCATTTGCAATTTTCTCAATTTTTACAACAGGCAGTCTTGTTGCCCAAAGCTATACCTATTCTATGGAAATGCTTCTTTACGCAACACAACAAAATCATCCGGAGCTGCTTAAGCTTCAGGAAGAATACAAACGAAGCCTGCTTGATGTAAAGGATGCATGGGCAAGCCTTGGTCCTACATTAGATCTTCAGGCAAGCGGAACTTACATGCTTAATCCGCCGGTTGGACCAATGTACATCAACACTGATGATATTATAAATTCAATTCAATGGAATGGCGTGGCTCCTGCACGAACAGGCCAGTATGTAAAGATTTTTGACGGTATGGAAAATACCCTTTACAATTTTGAACTCACTCTTACCCAGCCAATTTTTACCTGGGGAAAAATCACAAACGCAATTAAACTTTACAAAGAGATTTCTGCAATTAAACAAAATCAGATTGTACAGCAGACAGCACAACTCGAAACAGAATTAAAAACACGTCTTATAAGTCTTTATTACCTGAACATGATTATGAAGATTCTTGATGAAGAAGGGTCATACGCAGAACGAATGGTCCAGGTTAGCGAGGATGCAGAAAAATCCGGAATGCTTCTTCACCAGGAAGTTGTTGATGCTAAGATTCAGGCAAAGGAGCTTGAAATTGCAAAACAGGATTTACTTGAGCAGATAGATGAACAGCTTCTGGAGCTCGGACGCATAACAGGAATAAGCATTGAGTCCTCTCAGCACATCAACTACGATTTTGTTCAGTCTCTCCTCGATGATTTTGACAGACTTTTGCAAACAGAGCATGCCGTTCTTGAAGAAGAAATTCTTTCTGCAAATCAATCTGCAATAAAACTTGTTACACAACTTGAAGATGTAAGTAAAATTGCAGAAAGCATTTCGCGCGGTTATGAAAACTGGAAGCCTGATTTTGCTTTACAGATGAGTGGTGGTTATGCTGGTTCACGCTTTCCTTTGTTTGAACCAAACTGGCTTAGAAAAGATGATTATTCTTTAAATATCACAATTGGATTAAAAGCAACAGTCTGGGATGGTGGTAAAAAGCTTCGTGATGTTTCAAGAAAAGTGAGCGAAGTCAAAACTGCACAGATTACAACTTCTGACACACGTTCATCAATAAGCAAGACCTTTGATTCTCAGTGGAATACAACTCAGGTTTGTACAATGAAAATTGAATATCAGGATTTGAAAATTGAATCGGCAACTGCAAAAATCAACCAGAAGCAGCAGATGTTTGATTCCGGCTACGGTTCAGAAACTGATGTTCTTTCTGCAAAAATTGAACGCTGTAATGCACAAATAGAAAAAGAAAAGCAGACCTTGTCCAGAGCAATTGCCTGCTTAACCATTGAATATCTTCGTAAGTAAGCTTTGATCCCATTTTTCATCGCACACCTGTTCATAAAGCGGTGTGCGTTTTTTATATAATTCTTCTATGCCTGTTGAACGGCTGAGAGGTCTGTTTGATGTGTCCTGTTTTAAGAGGAAGCTCAACGGGCGCTCAAGATAGCATACCTTTGAATTAGCGCGCAGATAGAACCAGTTTTCTTTACGTGTAACTATGCCGCCACCAGTTGCAATTACAAGCCCCGACTGCGGCAGGATTTTTTTTGCAAGAAGCGTTTCCATGCGGCGGAATTCATCTTCGCCTTTTGTTGAAATAACTTGGGCAGGCGTAGTTCCGTATTCTTCTTTGAACTGAATATCCAGATCTATAAAAGTGCGTCCAAGTTTTTTTGCAAGCTTTTTACCAAGAGTAGTCTTTCCGCATCCCGGCATTCCAACAAGTGTAATGTTGAGCATCTGGTCCTGAAGGGATTTTATCACGGAATCGATTTTTGCATTCGCGGTCCCTGAGCCAGTCGAAGGGCCACCTTCTGTTCCAGTAAAAATTCTGCTTGCTTCCCATGCCTGTGCCACAAGCATACTAAGCCCCCCTGCATTCTTTACGCCAAGCTCCTGTGCCTGCTGCAAAAATCGTGTACGACTTGGGTTATATACAATATCTGCCGCGGCATACAATTTTGCGAACTTAGACAAATCAACCGGAGAATCATCAACATTCGGAAACATTCCAACAGGAGTTGCGTTTACAACAATCTGAACATCTGCCGCAACATCATAAACATTTTCATAATTTATATCGCCGGAACGTGAGCAAAAATCAATTTTAGCAGCGCCCATTTTTTTAAGCGCATATTCAACTGCAACACTCGCACCGCCAGTTCCCAAAATCAAACATTGCTTTCCTGCAGCTTCAATTCCAGCAGACTCAAGCATATATGTAAAACCATAAACATCAGTGTTGTAGCCTTTGAAACCACCATCAGGCAAGCGAACAATTGTGTTAGCAGCGCCTAACTCACGCACTTCATCAGAAAGTTCAGTGCAAAGACTTGCAGCAAGTTTTTTATAAGGAATTGTTACATTAAAACCATCAAGTCCCTCTGCCCCTTCAAAAAGCGCATGCACCTGTTCTTCTGTGCGTTCAAGAACAGTATATTCGTAATCGGCAAATGCCTTATGAATCTGCGGAGAATATGTATGTGGTAAGCTTTTTCCTAATACGCCAAATTTCATAATTTACTCTGCAAATCCCGCGAAACTTCAAACAAAACACTATAAATTCTGCTTACGTATGGCTTAAGAATCTTCTCTGCTTTTTCCTGCAAGGCAACAAGCTTTTGTGCTTCACGGTCGGCATCCATAACTGCCCCGCCATTTTCCTTTTTGAGTTCGCCAATTTTCTGTGCAACCTTCATGCGTTCTGCAAGTGCGGCAAGGACTTTATCATCTGCAATATCAATCTGTGCTCTTAATTTTGCAAGCTCTTCGTTATTATTTTCCATATTTATAACCTTACAAATTATTATATGAGTTTAAATATGACTATGCAACGGGAATAACAACAATTTAAAACCGCAAAAAAAAGTCCGGAACCCATTAGTGAGCCCCAGACTTTAACTCTCCGATTTCTCTTTATGTCCTGTTTTACTGTTTTATTAGAGAAATTGTCTGCAAAATTAACATGACGATAAGTATCGCAATAAATATTATTTTCTTAATATCCATCGTCTTAATCTCACTTTTTTCTATGACTTTATAATATGGCTTTATTTTATACCCCCCACCGCACAAAATCAGCACAAAAAAACGAAATTTTTAGCACAGAATCAGCACAAATTAATATAAAAAAGCAAAATTATGTGTTATAATCGCTCTATGGCTCTTAATCTTATAGATCTCTACAAACAAAAATATTATATAAAACCTGAAGACCTTGCAGACCAGGCAGAAACAAATAGACTTCATATTATATTCACATGTCCTTTTTTGTTTGTCTTTGGCGTTGGCGATTTAATTGTTATTTTTTCAATGCATCTCCACAATTTACGTGATTATCTTTCTTCAATCATATATTTCAGCATTTTTACAATTGCAAGTGCCGCAGCCTATATCTATTCAAGACTCGTAAAGAATGTTGACCGCAAAAAAGCATATATTATAAAAACAATTCCATTTTATCTGCTTTTGTGCATAGCTTTGTCTGCTGCTGTTTATAATTTTTATATTCTTGGTCAGCCTTTTAATGGGGTCATTACATATTTTATTACTGGCCTTATAGCATTAATGGCATTTACCTTTGCACCGATTTTCTTTTTCATTACTATTACAACAGGGCTTGCATTTTTGATTCCTGGAGTTTATAGAAACTTTGGCCTTACAGGATTGCTCGACACACTTATTGCTGCAATTCTTCTTCATGGATTTTCTCTTTACAAAAGATTTACCGAAAAAAAAATACAATTTGTACTTAAAAAGCAACGCCAGGTTCTTGAAGCAAAAACCTTTGGAAACTTTACGCTTATGTATGATAACAAAGTAATCAGGTTTTCAAGATCAAAATCGGCTGAGCTCCTGGCATATCTTATTTATAAAAATGGAAGCTCTGTTCAGACAAAAGAGCTTATAAATGTTCTCTGGGGCGACCATGCAGATTCTTCACGTTATGGAAGTAATCTGCGTAATCTTATTGTTGATATTAAACACAGCCTTTTGGAGCTTGAGATTCAAAACTTTTTTGTTACAGAATATAACAACTTCCGTATAAATCCTCAGGCTATAAAATGCGATTATTATAATTTTCTTGCGGGTGATACAGAAGCTATAAAAAGCTTTGCCGGTGAATTCATGAGCCAGTTCAGCTGGGCAGAAGAAACCACCGGCTTTTTGGAAATGAAGGCTATTCGTCACTAAGTACGTGGATTGCCACGCTTCGCTCGCAATGACGTTATTTCAACACATCCTTTGGAAACTGTACGCTTACATCGGACTCTGGGACTGTTACCGGTTTGAACTCGGTCCAGGCGTCGTGAATTGGAATAAGCGCATGCTCGTCCGGATATTTATTCCACTGACGAATTCCAAGCTTTAATCCAAGTTCATAAGAATCCTGTGGAACTGTAATTTCATACGGAATCCAAACCTTATCATCCTGAACAATATACTTACCTTTTCCATAGATGCGGTCTGCCTGGCTTGCAGAAAGACCAGAATCATAAGCCATATAAATATGTCCCGGAATTGTAATGAACGCTGTTTGAATACCTAATGCTTCAAAAAGCGAACAGTTCAAAATTGAAAGGTCGTCACAGTCACCACCATGATAAAGCAGTGTCTGATACGGGAACTGCAAAAAGTCTACTGCTACAGTATCAGATGTAGAGAACACACTTGTAGGGTCAATTACATAATTTATACCGTAAGCCTTAAGAACATCAAAAACTGCATTTGCATAAAGTCTGTTTGCACTAGGAGCCGATTCAATCTTATCCTTGAGCGCAAGAGTAATCTGTCTTGCAAAACGCTGTACGGCACCATCCTTTGCAGAAACAAAAGCTGCTGCACGTCGGTCATCTTCCCATGACATTGAGTTACGTGTAAGCGTCTGCAGGAAGAATCTGTTTTCGTAAGTATTCTGCTGGCCAAGATTTTTATAGGTCACAGTAACAACTGCATCACTAAGCTGCTTTTGCATCTGGTTTGTAATGCTTTCGTTTAAGAAGGCAGTAAGATCAGCGCTGAATTCCTGGCCCGGTTCAATTTCGTCATAAGTGCCAACTACCTTTGGTACAGACATAAACTGTTCAATGAAAACAGAAATTTCTACATCTGTAAGATTGTTCTTTTCAAGATTTGTAAACACAACTGTTCCAAAGCTGTTTGCATCGTAATGCGCATAGAAGATTGGGAACAGCGGCTCTGTCTGAATATCCTGTAAAGCAACAACATCTTTTTTAAATAGACTTTTTGTAAGGTTTATGCTTAATCCAATGCCAGCCTGAATAGACTGTAAAAAAGGTTTGGGTTCATAATAAAAATGTTCGTAGCCTCCAAAAATGCCTGCTTTTAAGGCTGGAGAGATGTAGTAATTAAATGCAAGTCTTCCACCAAATGAAGGTCCGCTTGCGCCCTGCAGATTTTTTCCTGTGTCTTCGGGAAGCATCCACAAACCGCCAAAAGCTTCGGCAGAAACACTAAGTCGGTCGGCAAAACGGAAGTTATAACCAAGAGCTCCTGTAAAATTGTAAACAATAACAGGATCTACGTTCGTAGCAAGCATAAAAAGAGGACTGGCCTGTGCCGAAATATAAATATCATCACGATTACGAACAGTAAAAGGACTCAAATCTAACGAAACAGTTCCTCCAACTACATGCTCAAAGCTTGAATTAAGAGGATAGTCATAAGACGGCATGAGCCTTACCGAAAAATCTGCTGCAAGTACCGAGCCACAAACAAAAGCACTAATCAGCAGGGAGCAGAAAAGCTTTTTCATAACTGCTCCCCCTTAGTCTTCAAGCACAGAACGGACATTTTCAAGTCCTTTCGATGCAGCCTTGTTTTTAGGGTCAATTGCAAGAATCTGTTCGTATTGCTTTTTGGCAGCAGTATAATCTTTTTCAAGCATATAAACATTACCAAGATTATTCATTGCCGAAACACTACCCTTTGCAGCTTCTTTAGAGAATTCTGCCTTTGCATTTGCATACTGACCAGCTCTTACATAAGCAAGACCAAGCTTGTTAGAATCACCGGAACTGCGGGCACGTTCAATTACAACAGACAAATCAGCTTTGATGTATTCTTCTACTGCAGCCTTGAAAATTGCTTCAACAGTAGTCTGACTCGGACGTTCAAGAACATCGCCATATCCGGTGTAAATAGCAGGAGGATAATTTTCCCACGCAATATGAGTTTCTATAAAATCGTAGTATCCATCTTCGTCGTTGTTGATTTGTTCAATAAGCTCGGCACCTCGTTCACGACTCTTTGCAAAGCCCTGTTCAAAGGCTGCCATAGAAAGTGCAAAGTAAATTGCATCTTCTGTAATAACAAGATTATCTGTATTTGCAAAATGATTTGCTGCAGAAGTTGGTTTAAGCTGAGTATCTACAAGAACAACAAAATCATCTTGCATAGGAATAAAGGCAGTACCAATACCTACAGATTCAAGACATGAAGCATAAAGGATTCCAAGCTCATCATAGTCACCAGAGCTAAAATCCATTGTCTGCAAAGGATACTGAATATAATCTGGCTCAGTACCTAGATGATATTCTGAATAAGGAGTTGTCTTGTCTCCAGAATAAACAATGCCCGAAGCCTTGAGCGCATCAAACATTGTTGCCGCAAACTGAATGTTACGGTTCATACCCGAATAAAGCTTATTACGTGCAATTCCTGCAACATATTTTGCATATTCCAAAATCTCAGGAGTGTCAGGAGAAATATAAGCTGCTAAAGATTCATTGTCTCCCCACATATAAGAGTTACGGTTACTAACCTTAAGAGAGATACCCCGAATAGAAGTTTTCTTTTTACCAAGCAGCTCGTATTCAATAACAAGATTTCCAGAAATCATTCCGTCTTCGGCGAACGAAAGCAGTTCCGAAGAAAAGTCTACAGGAAGATCTACAGAAACACTGCGCATCTTTTTAATAACCGCAATTGGTTCAGACTGAAGCGCACTTGAAGTATACTTTCCTGCAGTAAAGCTTACTGTAACATTTTTGATTTCTGCAGACTCACCGTTTGTAAGAATAACAGTTGCTACAGGATCATTTTTGTAAAGCTGCATAAACAGCGGATAAATATCTGCATCTTGCCTAATGTTTGCATAGCACGCGTTTTTAGAAGAATTCTTTGAAGATAAAACAAACTTGAGAGAAAGGCCTGCAACAGGTCCAGCCATCAAAGTTTTTGCCCCTCCGCTAAACAAAGAATCAAAGCCCTCGGTTGTAAGGAATGAATTATAACCACCGTTCAAAGAAAGTGTCATTGTCGGATTAAAGCGGAAGCCAAACTCACCATAACCACGCCAGTACAAGTCAGAAGCCGATTGCTTTTCATTGCCCGCATTAAAAGAATAATTATATAAACCAGCAGCTCCGCCTACACCAAAATAAAGACGTGAAAAAATATTATGATAAAGTCCAAGCCCAAGTCCGCCATAAAGAAAGTTTACAGAAGAACTTGCCCCTTCCGGAGTTTCATAAAGAATGTTTCCTTCGCCACCAAGAGTTACCCAGTCAAACAACTGGATATCGCCCTGGACACCAACATTCAATGCCGGCTTGTAATGCTCCTTGAGAGGAATTGCAAGGCCAGGGTTGATGCGTACGGAGAAGTCTACCGCAAAGAGGGAACTGGCCGAAATTGCTGCCACACCAAAAATCAGAAATAAAGAAAGAAGTGTTTTTTTCATAATAGTTAGCGCTCCTTACTGCTTCTGTCTGATGTCTGACATAACTACAGTGCCGTCGGCAAAGTGGAAGATTGTTGTGTAGTATGCGCCTTCTGGAACATACTTTAATTTATCTAATCCATAATTACCTATAAGAGTTTCAGTATTTGGAATAATATAAGGTTCATCATTAGACTCAATTACATAGGGGTTTACAACTGTTAAACCTGTTTCGGCACCCTCATTTTCCCAAATCAATGCGGCCTCTTTGTCGTTTTTTGAGTCAGTAAGTTTTTCCATGCTGAACATTGTATGTGCTAGTACAGGTCTATCGCTGTAAACAATATAACCATTCAAACCTTCTGTACAGTTTTTAACTTGACACTCAGGGCCATCTCTTCCTGTATAAACATACTGAGAATAGAAATAGCCTTTTCCAATTACAGAAGGATCATTCTGGTCTGGTAGAATTGAAGCATATATTCGTCCCCAAGTATCAAACTCATCACTGTTGTTAAAATCGCTAGGCCTGATAATTGTTTCAAAACAAAGAGGATTCTCCTCTGATTTTGCATCATCACTTATAAAGTTTATAGGATTCTGATTATAAGTATTCGAAATCCAAGTCCCTCTCCATCCCTGTAAATGCTGCAGCTCAACACTTATTCCCTGTGGTAAACTTCCAGATTCCAAAATATCATTGCGATTTGAAAAATCCAGCTTGAAATCCCAGGCTGGATATGAGGACTGACCTATATTACCCAAATCATCAGTATGCGTTTCTGTTATAACCTTGTAACTAATCTCCATCGGAAGTTTACCAAAAGAAGTTGTTAAAATAGGGTAAGACTCCATTGTTGTATTTCCATAAGCATCTTCAACAATAATATAAACAGTATTAATACCCTGCTTTGTGTTTCCAAAAGGAATAACTACAGTTTCCAGATTACCGTTTATACCATCGGTAGTTGGATAATAATTCATAGTCTTCTTATATCTTGAATAATTACTTTCAAGCTCTTCTTGAGAATAGAGAGTATACATTAATAAATTATTTGATTGACAAGGAATTACATAATATGAAAGTTCTGCCTGTCCGTTTTCAAGCTTTAGATTGTCATCTTTTGGACTTGTCATAGCAAGAAAACTTCGTTCTTGACTTAAATAATCATACATAAACTCTGGAGGTGTAACATCAGCTTCACATGAATACCAGAATGCTTTACCATCAGCTCCCTTAAAGCCTTCATAAGTGAGACTTAAATCTTCGGCCGCATATTTTGAATCTACCCCTTCCATTGTGAGTCGTTGATAAGCTTCCCGGGTAAAGTAAGTATTTATATAATCAATTACACCATTATTTTCTTGAAGAGTTGAAACAAAAGCAGAAACCTCTTCATAGTTGTCATAACTTGCGGTACCATTTGTTATTGGCATTTCTTGGCTTATGAGAATATCAGCGAATCTTCCTATAAAACTATACGGATCTACAAATTCTGAGTTTTCTGATGGTTCCATACTCTGTAATATACTCATAGAAAGGACAGGTACATAATACTTTCCAGTTTTCTTATCATAAGCTTCTACGCGAACTGTAAATTTTGTTGAAACCGAATTTATATCAAGTACACAATACATTGTTGGAGATTTTTGAGCTGTACCATTTATAGTCGTGAAAGGCTGTTCCCCTGGCATATTATTTGTTTGTTGTTCTGTAAGTTTATCCAAATAGAAGAAATAAGAAACATTTTCAATTCCCTGGTATGCAGCGTTCTTATAGTCATCTATTTCAACTTTAAAAAGACCAAGATTCTTAATTGGAGTAACAGAAACCGTAAGCTTTTCATTTATAGGAATTTGCTTACCATCATCAGAAAATCCTATTACAACATCAGCTTGAGAAATATCTTTTTCACTTTCAGCATTTTCATTGGTGATTCCTGACTGATCACCATAAACCACCAATATATCCTGTAACCCGCTGCCATCGCCATCGTGAATTATATTACTCCAGACATATAACTGTGCATAACCTTCCGCATCTTCCGAATCAAAAGAAGGCAACGGTTCTCCTGAAGGGCTTTCTCCATAAGCCCAGCTTGAACTGGTTAACTCAACATTATTAACAGAACGAGGACCTGGGAAATCTCCAAAATTTGCAACAGGCATCACTGTGTAATTACCTACTGGTTTGCGTGAAAGCAATTCCTCAGTACACTTACCATGACCTGAATATTCAGCTTCTGATAGCACCCCAAAGTTATTGGCCAAAGCCTCTGAAAAATTATCAAAAAAGGCGTTTACCTCAAATGTTGAGAATTGATTACCGTCATAAAGATGATAATAAGTCTTCTTTTCACTATCTCCAGTGCATTTAATATTGTATATTCCTAAAGTCGAAAAATAACCGGCAATTTGATTAGGGTTAAACTTTATATTACATAATGATAAATAGGACTCAATATTTACTATAGCATATCGATAGGCTCCATCTTTATAAACAGATTCAATTTCAAGTGCAGGTGGAATTATTTTCTTAATAGTTTTTTCATTACCAACACTATCTTTACAATACACTTTTATGAAAACAACTTTTGATGGATCGCGGTTTAACGAATAAGAATTATCAGAAGCTTTTGCAATTTCTGTAAAACTATCTTCTTCATAACCCCATGAAACAGACAACTCATAAGGAGAAGAATATTCGTCATAGTAAACATCTTTTGTACTTTCCCTAAATGATAATTTAATAGTTTGAGAACCATCAGCATTATCTGTATATAAACTGGAAATTTTTTCAATATATTCCTTTCCGGTTGGATATGCTGTTGTAATCAGATCATTTTCGTTTTTGAATTTAACTGTTGCAGAATCAATTAAAGTATCTTTTAAAACATATATACTCTTAGATGTTGTACTTACATTTCCTGCATTATCTTCAACATTAAACTCTAACAGAATAATTCCATCACTAGGAGTTTTCATATTATAAGTAAAGTAGTTTTTTCCAGTCTCTTTATCTGGTGTTGAAGTAACAGAGAAAGTACCTGTTACAATACCTGCCGAAGAACCATCAGTATATTTATAATGAGTTTCTTTTACAGAAACGCCGCCTACACCAGAGCCTTCATCTGAGCCTTCAAACTCTACATAAATAGAATCAGACACTCTTTGCGCTTCAAAATCACCAGCGTCTGTACTGGTTCCTGCCCATGCGCTAAAAGCTTTTGTAGACAGTTCTTTATAGTAAGGAGAATCTTTATCGTCTGTTGAATAAACATTTATACTGTCAAATACAGGAGGAACAGTATCAGTTGTTTTTCCTACTCTATATTTATGTTGAACAGAACCTGTACCACTATTTCCATCCTGATCTTTAATATTTGTAAGGTCTATTGTTACGATAATATCCTTAGTTGTAATTGAACTTTTAGGATCAATCAGTTTATTTGCTTTATTTGTTGGAATAATAAGTGTTGTGGAATCTGCAGAAAAATATGGTTCCCCAAAATATGAAGCAAGGTTTTGTCCAGAGATATCTGTAACGACAGGAACAAAGAATTCTGTAGCAGTTATAGGTTTATTAAATACAATCTGAATTGAACTATCTTGTTCCCAATCTCTTGTATAGTCAGGTTTACATTTATCTGAAACTATAGAAGGAAGAAGTGTACAATCAGGCATAATCAAGATATCATCAGATTCTTTTAAAAGTTTGATTGATGTTTTGTAAACACCACGTGCATTATCACTGTCTAATTCAAAAAATTGAACAAAGGAATCAAGGCTTTTTGTGTCATCAGACTTGCTTACAGCTTTAAGACCTTTGTAAATATATGTGTCCTTTTTTACATTGAACTGAACTTCGATTGAGTAGCCCAGCTGGCATGTTTTATCGCCAGAAGAAAGGAAAGAACCCATTGTTGTATCATTTGAAACAACAATCGTGCAGGTTTTTGCGTTAGCTTTGTCAATCATCTGTTCAAGCTGATCTTGAACCCTGCTTCCGTTCATGAAGTTATCGCAGGAAACTAAAACAAGGCTTATTGCCAGAAATAAAAGAAAAAGGATTTTTTTCATTATTACATCTCCGTTATTTTACTGTTTGAGGCAATTTTACCATGCCAATAGCACAAAATCAGCACAAATACCCCCAAAA
>JBGVAV010000105.1:0-11471 GCA_045224915.1 Treponema sp. | reverse complement strand
AATCAAAAAAAAGACAGTTTAACAAAGCAAACAAATTTGCTTGCAATCTAAAACCGTCCTTTTAGGCTTAAGTTGATGATGTTGGGCATTGCCCGTTTTTTTTTTTACAGTTTTCCGCTTTCTGCCGCACCAGGCAAACCAATGTCTTTGCGGTAGAAGCTGTTTTCAAACTTAACGCCACAGATTCCTTCGTAGGCGTGCTTCCAGGCATCTTCAAAAGTCTCGCCGTATGCACTGCATGCAAGAACACGGCCGCCACTTGTAAGAAGATTATCTTCGCGGCTTTCACCACGTCTTCCACTTACAGCACCTGCAATGAAAATCTTTGCACCGCTCTGTTTGAGCAGGCGTTCATTAAAGGTAATTTCACAGCCTTTTTTGTAGGCCTCAGGGTAGCCGCCACTAACAACAACTGGAGCAACCTGATATCCAGGCTTCCATTTGAATTCAAAGTCTTTAAGAGTTCCGTTAAGAATTGCAGTACACATTGAAACAAAATCAAAATCCATAAGAGGAAGTACTGCCTGAGTTTCCGGGTCTCCAAGACGTACATTATATTCCAAAAGCTTTGGTCCTGTTTTTGTAAGCATTACACCAAAGAAGATAAATCCGCGGTAATCGTATTTTTCTTTAATAAGACCGTTGAGTGTTGGTTCAAGAATATCCTTGTTGAACTGCTCCATCATTTTTGGAGTAACATCATCAAGAGGACAAACAGCTCCCATTCCACCAGTGTTAGGGCCTTTAGCACCATCCAAAAGTCGTTTGTGGTCACGGGCAGGAAGGAATGGAACAATTGTAGCACTTCCGCTTACTGCATATTCTGGAGTAACAGAAACAGCAGCAAGAACAGAAATCTCAATACCTTCAAGGTATTCTTCCATTACAAGCTTTTTACCAGCCTCACCTACTTTGCCGTTGCCCATCATGTCTTCTACAGCTTCAATTGCCTGTTCAACAGTAGCGGCAACAACAACGCCTTTTCCGGCAGCAAGTCCATCTGCTTTTACAACAATTGGAGCGCCGTGCTTTTTAATATATTCAATGGCTGCGTCCTTGTTTACAAAGGTTTCACTTCCAGGACAGGCAACGCCATATTTTTTCATGAAGTTTTTAGAAAGGTCTTTACTTGCTTCGAGCTGTGCACCTGCCTTTTTAGGTCCAACACAAGGAATGTCGGCTTTCCAAAAATCATCAGCAATACCAGCAGCAAGAGGATCTTCCGGTCCAATTACAGCCATGCGACAATTTTCGTGACGGGCAATTGCAACATAAGGATTTTCACCTTCTGCAATGTAATCACAATTTTTAGGATCAATATTTACGCATTTTGTTTCTTTTGCAGTTCCACCATTTCCTGGTACAACAACAACCTTATCAACTAAAGAACTTTGAGCGAGCTTCCAGCAGATAGTGTGCTCACGTCCACCACTGCCAACAACAATTATATTCATGAGTCAATATTATCAGTTTTTTTAAGAAAATTCCACTACTGAACGCTGTAGAGCAAATCTTCGTAGTTCGGGAAAGGCTTATATTCTTCGCCAAGCAGAACTTCTATCTGATCCCCAATTTCACGAACAGATTCCATTGCAGGTAAAATTACTTTTGCGTAAGAATGAGCACGCTGCATAAGGTCGGCAATTTTATCTGTTTTGATATGCTTTTTGTCCAGCTCTTCGGCACGGTTAGAAAGTTCATTTATAAGAGTGTTGAGCTTTGCTATAAGTCTGAGGCCTGCATCGCACATAGAAGAAATTCTCTGCATTTTAAATTCTGTATCTGCAAGAACATTCAGATATTTAAATGCGGCAGGAATAATATCTTTGTGAACCATCTCGAGCATTGTGTTTACTTCGATATTTATAACCTGGCAATATTTTTCGAGCTTGATATCGTAATGGCTCTTCATTTCTTCTGCAGTGTAAATACCCATGCGAGTGAAAAGCTTTATATTTTTTTCATCAGTGTAATGCTCAATTGCTTTTGGAGTTGTGCGGTAGTTTTTAAGACCACGCTGTTCTGCTTCTGCAATCCATTCTTTGCCGTAGCCGTTTCCATTAAACAGGATGCGCCAGTGAGCAGTAATTTCGCGTTTGATAAGCTTCTGCAAATCGCTGTCAAAATCCTTTGATTTTTCAAGCTCATCAACAAAGTCACACAAAGAGTTTGCAAGGATTGCATTGAGGATTGTATTTGGTCCGCTTATAGAAAGGGCGCTTCCTACTGAACGGAATTCAAAACGGTTTCCTGTAAAAGCAAAAGGAGAAGTTCTGTTGCGGTCTGTAGAATCCTTTGGAATTGGAGGAAGTACATCAACGCCAATAGACATTTTGCTTCGTTTTTTACCGTCGTAAGTTTTTCCAGCTTTAATAGATTCCAGAACTGCCTGAAGCTCATCGCCAACATAAATTGACATAATTGCAGGAGGAGCTTCGTTTGCACCAAGACGGTGATCGTTTCCGGCACTTGCAACACTATAGCGCAGCAAATCCTGATTTTCATCTACAGCTTTAATTACTGCAGTAAGGAACAAAAGGAACTGTGCATTATCGCGAGGAGTTTTTCCTGGTGCAAAAAGATTTTCACCGTCGTCTGTTGCAATTGACCAGTTGTTGTGCTTACCGCTTCCGTTTACACCTGCAAAAGGCTTTTCGTGAAGCAGACACAATAGTCCATGGCGGCGGGCAACCTTTTTCATAATTTCCATTGTAAGCTGATTCTGATCAGCAGCAAGATTGCTTGTTGTAAAAATAGGTGCCATTTCGTGCTGAGCAGGAGCAACCTCGTTATGTTCTGTTTTTGCATAAATGCCAAGTTTCCAGAGCTCTGCATTCAAATCTTCCATGTATTCAATTACGCGAGGCTTGATTGCAGCAAAATACTGGTCATCCATTTCCTGTCCTTTTACAGGACGTGCACCAAATAATGTACGGCCGCACATTTTAAGATCCTTGCGTTTCTGGTAAAGCTTTTCGTCAATTAAAAAGTATTCCTGTTCCGGGCCCATTGTTGTTGTAACATGCTTTGCCTTTTTACCAAACAGCTTGAGTACGCGAAGACTCTGCTCGTTGATAGCTTCCATAGAACGAAGAAGCGGTGTCTTTTTATCAAGAGCTTCTCCATTATAAGAACAGAAAGCTGTTGGAATACAAAGTGTATGATCTTTTACAAAAGGATATGAAGTTGGGTCCCAAACTGTATAACCGCGTGCTTCAAATGTAGAACGTTTTCCGCCATTAGGAAAGCTGGAAGCATCTGGTTCACCTTTAATTAATTCCTTTCCGCTAAAGCTCATGATGATTTTGCCTTCGTCTGCAGGAGTAAGGAAGGAATCGTGTTTTTCAGCAGTAATACCTGTAAGTGGCTGGAACCAGTGTGAATAGTGTGTAGCGCCTTTAGAAATTGCCCAGTTTTTCATAGCTTCGGCAATCTGATTGGCAGCTTCAAGATCAAGCGGAGTGCCCTCTTCCATTGTTTTTTTGAGCGCATTGAACGTTTTTGGTGGCAGCATCTCCTTCATAACAGACTGATTAAAAACCAGGCTTCCAAAAAGTTCAGGTACGTTTGTCATAGTGGGTCCTCCAACTTGCGTCATTGCAAATTATATACCCACATTTTAATGATTTCCGAGGATATTTTCAATTATAGGTTATCGTATAGGTTATTGGGACTGAAGAACGGCTTTGTAATATTCTTCGATTTGCGGGCGGCATTCAATAAAAAGCTTTCCAATTGTCGGATCAAAATGTTTGCCTAAATCCTGTTGAATAAGATCAAAGGCATGATCAAAGTCCATGGAATTTTTATAACAACGCTTAGAAACAAGTGCATCAAAAACATCAGCCAGAGCCATTATGCGTGCTTCAAGAGGAATTTCTTCTCCCTTAAGATGCTCCGGATATCCTTCGCCGTTCCATTTTTCGTGATGATAATGTGCTACGTTAACTGCAATACGTTTAAAATCTTCATCGGTCGATTCTCTCAAAACTTCATTTACAATAACAGCACCCTTCTGAGCATGTGTTTTCATCATCTCATATTCATCAGGAGTAAACTTTTCGGGTTTGCGCAAAATAGAATCATCAACCGCTATTTTTCCAAGGTCGTGCATAGGCGCAGCTTTAATAAGTAAATTACAGAATTCCGGTGTAATTTGAGGATATTCTTCTCTATGCTTTAAAAGCTCCTGTGCAAAAATACGGATACTGTCACTTGTTCTTGCAATATGACCACCAGTACTGTTATCGCGACTTTCAACCATCATGGCCATGCCACGAATAATTGAATCCTGCATGCTTGTAACCTGAGAGGTTTTTTCACTAACCATATGGGAAAGTTCTTTATTAAATTCACTGATTGAATTTATATAATTCTGCTGTTCGGTATCATCTCGCAGTTCAAGCAAATATCCCCTGCGTCTAAGTCTTGAACTCATTGGGTGAATTGTACAGATTATTGCTTTATCATTATTAAGAATTTTAAAATCTTTGTTACAGTTTTCATTCCAATTCCAGTTTTCATAATTATAGCGAAGCTTATCAATTATGTTTGTGTAAACTTCTGGAATCATAGAATCTATACGCATTTCCCGCAATTCCGGAAAAACGCTTTTTGCAAAACTATCGT
The DNA here is from genome assembly GCA_045224915.1 of Treponema sp. Classification (GTDB taxonomy): domain Bacteria; phylum Spirochaetota; class Spirochaetia; order Treponematales; family Treponemataceae; genus Treponema_D. The sequence goes on along the minus strand of JBGVAV010000105.1, from coordinate 6,842 downwards.
AACCTAAAAGTTGTTTCTTATGATCAAAGGCAATGTAACCGTAACCATCACGCTGTTTATAAACATTCATCAGGTTATCTGCAATATCATAAGAATTTGCCTTAAATGCAAAAAATAAAAAGTATGTCTGCAGCGTTATATAAGTAAACGGCATAAGATTAAGCTTTACGCCACAGGCAAGAGGAACCACATAGGCAAGCGTTCCAAAGATAATCATTCCAAGCAGTGTGAGCAAGGTTTTTGCCGACACCTTTTTTTTCTGCAGGATTGTAACAATAATGATTGCCATTGACGAAATATTCATCAGCCCAATATAAACAAGATAGATGAACATTCCCGGGCCATTTTTACTTTTGATAATTGTAAGACCATAAAGCTTACCAAGAGAAACTTCTGTATAGAAAAAATGATTTATGCCTGTTGTTGCAACCATTGCTGTTATTGCAAGCGATATAAAAAACAGAAGGAAACTTAATGCAACAGGAAGTTTTTTTCTGCACATTTCAACAATAACAAGAAACATAAAGAAAAGCGTAAAGATGCTTCCAAAATATGAAAAAACGTTTCCTATAAGGGCAGCCTCTAAGGTTGTAGTAAAAACAAGTAATGAATATCCAAAGTTTGAAATAAGTGTTGTTGTATAAAGGAGCAGAAAGTTTTTATTAAGATTACGAGGTGATGACTCATAAAAAAGTATAAGTTCAAAAAGTGAGATAATACAAGCTACAAGGTAAACTATTTTCATCACCATAAAAATAATTATATATCAACATTTTGAAATTTGCTATAATAACTGTATTCTATGAACGATATTGACGACATCAAACTTTATGCAGCAAAGAATTCTATCCCTATTATGCGCGACGGCGGAATTGAATTTATTTGCAGTTATATAAAAGAGCACAACATAAAACGCATTCTCGAAATTGGAACAGCCATAGGATTTTCGGCAATTGAGTTTGCAAAGGTTTCGCCAGATGTCAAAGTTACTACAATTGAGCTCGACATAGACAGGCATATTAAAGCCCTTCAGAACATCCACGACAACGGGTTAGGCGACCGCATAAAAGCAATAAACGCCGATGCCCTGATGATTGATCTGGACGACACCTTTGACCTGATTTTTATTGATGCTGCTAAAGGTCAGTACATAAACTTTTTTGAAAAATATAAAAAGAATCTTGCACCCGACGGAGTATTCATAAGCGACAATTTATCATTCCATGGGATGGTAGATGACCTTACACTCACTCACAACTACAGTACAATCAAATTAGTGAAAAAAATCAGGAAATATATTGATTTTCTTAAGAAAAATACTGAATTTTCCACTAAATTTTTTGATTTTGGCGATGGAATTTCTGTCAGTAAACGAATTTGTGTGTTATAATGGATATATATTCTCAATGACGGGAGATATTCATGTCGGAACAAGATATTTCAAAATTACGCAAAACTAGTATTGGACGAAAACTTGGACTCACACTTTTGGTTGCAGTTCTTTTTCTATTCTCAATTCTTTTGTTTATTACATCAAGAGTAATACAGTCGCAGACAACAAAATCATATTACGAAATGGCGCACGAAATTGTAAACGGACGCGCTGATGAAATTAACAAATGGATTGAAGTCTATATAAACGATCTTAGAATTTATTCCGATGCGGACATTATTAAAACTGGTGATGATGAGCAGGTAATTGAATGGCTCCATAATCATCAGAATCTTAGAAATCCTGACTATGACTATATGTTCTTCTGTGATGCAGAAGGAACTTCTTTCCGCGATACAGGTCTTGTTGGTGGTAAAGGCGCTCTTGTAGAACGAGACTACTACAAAGCCATGATGAAGGAAGGGAAAGAAACTTTTGTTGGAAACGTTGTTCTTTCAAAAACATCCGGAAAATATGTAATGCCTATTGCACGTGCCGCAAAAGATGCTTCTGGTAAAACATTCGGATTCTTTGTTGGTATGCTTGGTATTAAACAGCTTACAGATAAAGTAGAATCGTTCCAGATTGGTGAAACAGGTTACTTCCTTCTTACAGATGGAACAGGACAGATTGTAGCACACCGTAATTCTGAATATGTTCTTCAGAAAATTGAGATTATTCCTGAAGTAGCAAATCTTATTTACTCTGGAAACGGCAAAAACTCTTATGCAGAACTTGAGCTTGAGGGTAAGAAAAGCGTATCGTTTGTTGCACCTATTTCCGACACAGGTTATTCAATCGGCTATATAGTTTCACTTTCTCAGGTTCATACAGCAACAACACAAACTCAGAAAGTTGTTGTTATCGTTGGAATTGTAGTTGCCCTTATTCTTGCAGTTTTGTTCATTCTTCTTTTGAACCGAGTTCTTGCCCGTCTTAAGAAAATCAATGTTTTGATTCGTGACCTTTCTAGTGGAGATGCAGACCTTACAGTTCGTCTTGACGTTCACAATGCCGATGAAGTTGGTGAGCTTGTAATTGGTGTAAACATGTTCCTTGAAAAGTTCCATGATATCATGGCTAACATCAAACAGTCAGAAGTTGAACTTAATGACGCTGGTACAGTTCTTGTTAATGAAATTGAAAATACAACTTCTACAATGACACAGATGGCAGGAAATATTAATCTTGTAAATAATCAGGTTGGAAATCAGTCTGCTACTGTAGAAAACTCAACTACTGCAATTACAGAAATTTCTAAGAATATTGAATATCTTGATTCTATGATTCAGGGACAGGCTTCAACTGTAGTAGAAGCTTCTGCCGCTGTAGAAGAGATGATTGGAAACATCAACTCTGTAGATAAATCGGTTATTAAGATGGTTGAAGAATTTACAGTTCTTGAGCTTGATACAAAGAATGGTATTGAACAGAACTCTTCTGTAAACGAACTTATCCAGAAGATTTCTGAACAGTCTGTTTCGATGATGGATGCCAACACAACAATTCAGAGCATTGCAGAACAGACAAACCTTCTTGCTATGAACGCCGCAATCGAAGCTGCACACGCTGGTGAGGCCGGAAAGGGATTCTCTGTAGTTGCCGATGAAATCCGTAAGCTTGCAGAAACTTCTGCAGAGCAGTCAAATAAAATTGGTGAAGAACTTTCAAAGATTCAGAATGGTATTGCACATGTAGTAGAAGCTTCTTCTGAATCAGAAAAATCATTCCAGAATGTATCTTCGCGCATTAACACTACAAGTGAATTGATTACACAGATTCGTGGAGCAATGGAAGAGCAGCAGGCTGGTTCTCAGCAGATTTTGGAAGCTTTGCAGGCTATGAATGAAAGTACAAGTAAGGTACGTGATGCCGGTAACGAAATGACTCGCAGTGGTGAAACAATCAAGGGTGACGTTACAGAGCTTAGAGACAGCATGAGCAACATCAGTTCTGCTGTTTCTGATATCAACGAAGGAACACATTACGTAAATGAAAGTACTGGAACTTTGCGTTCAACATCTGAAAAGTTACGTACTGCAATCCAGAAGATCAGCGACGACGTAGATTTGTTCAAAGTATAGTGTAATTGTCGGGCTTGACCCGATAATTTCTACAAAGGCGGAAATGCATTGAATTTTGCATGTTCCGCCTTTTTTTTACAATTTTGAGACATTTTTTTTATATATTTCTGCATAAAATGGGGTATAATATAATTACATTGACATTTACTAAAGTCAGGGGGTAAAAAATGGCATGTTTTACAGTACCTGCTGCCGAGGCAATTATTACCACAATCGCAGGTAGAATCATTAAATCTAAAGAAAAACATCAGACAATTGATGCTTCTAAGAATACAACTGATGCTCCAAAAATTCCTTTTTCTGCAAAAATTGGATGGCTCAATAAGATGCTCTGGGGAGGTTCGGCTCTGCTTGCTTTTGAACACGTATGGCACGGCGAAGTTGTTCCTTTCTTTCCATTCTTAACAGCTGTAGAAAATGGCGAAGCTGCAGAAATGCTTCACGAAATGGCAACAGCGGGAGTTAGCATGGCTCTGCTTGTAACTGTTGTCTGGGGAATTATGGTTGGAGTTGTTTCGATTTTTGAAAAACATTCTGCAAAAGACAACGAGGGAGCCGCCCTTGGAGGAGTTGGATTAGCATGACACTTTTAACTACTGTTTTTGCAGCAATCATCTGTACAGTTATCTGGTACAAAAATGAAAATGCTCGTTCACTCAAGATTGGAACTCTTGTTTTAATGTATTGGGGAGCTTCTCTTATGTGGCTCATCGATGCAGTTTTTGCATATGCAGAAGAAGGCGCAGACTCTTTTGTTCCTGCTCCACTCGATATGCTTAATGATTTTTATCTTGGACTTTCTGTTGTAGCACTTGGATTGATTATCTGGCTTGTAATTTTGTTTGTAAAAGATCCAAAAGGTGTTGTAAGAGCAGCTTTGTTCAAGAAAAACAAATAATCTGTTGCAATGAATAATGAGATTCTAGATATTTTGCAGGGCGTAAAGCTTGGAACAATTAGTCCCGAGGACGCCCTGCTTGAATTAAAAAAACAGCCTTTCAAAGATATTGATTTTGCAAAAGTTGACCTTCACCGTAAGCTGCGCCAGGGTGCGGCTGAAGTTATATATGGTGCAGGAAAAACAGCGGAGCAGATTACTGGAATTGTAAACACTTTGCTCCAGAATGGTCAAAAAACAATCCTTATAACAAGAATAGATGAGCAGAAGGCGACAGGCGTACAGGGGGCTTTGGCTGCGAGCGGTGAGGCTGCAAAGTTTGATTACCACAAAGATTCCAGAATTGCGATTGTTGGTGAGCTGCCAAAGCCTGCAGGCAAAGGAAAAATTTTGATTGCTACAGGCGGCACAAGTGATATTCCTGTTGCAGAAGAAGCCGCTCTTACAGCACAAGCCCTTGGAAATGAAGTTGTACGCCTTTATGATGTTGGTGTTGCAGGCCTTCACCGTTTGCTTAGTCATCTTGATGAAATTATGAGCGCCTCTGTTATTATTGCAATTGCAGGAATGGAAGGTGCTCTTGCAAGTGTTATAGCTGGCCTTGCTGATTGTCCTGTAATTGCAGTTCCAACAAGCGTTGGTTACGGCGCCGCTTTTGAAGGTTTGAGCGCCCTTTTAAGTATGCTCAATTCCTGTGCCAGCGGAGTTTCTGTTGTAAACATAGACAACGGTTTTGGTGCAGGATATCAGGCGAGCATGATAAACAATCCGCGGTCCCTGAGCCTGTCGAAGGGCCCCGAGGAGGCACTATGAAAACAATATACCTAGACCTACAGATGGGTGCTGCCGGCGATATGCTTAGTGCAGCGCTTTTTGAACTTTTAGATGAAAACCAGAAGGAACAATTCCTTAAAAAAATAAATGATGCTGGTATTCACGGAGTTAGTGTCAGCGCACAACCAAGCATTAAGTGCGGAATTACGGGGACACATTTTATAGTTCTGGTTGATGGTGAAGAAGAAGGTGAGCATGAACATCACCATGATCATGAACATGAACATCATCACGAGGAGGAGCACCACCATGAACATCATCACCACCACACTTCGCTTCATGATATTGAACATATTGTAGAGCATCTTAAGGTTTCTGATTTTGTAAAAAAGAATGTTATTGAAGTTTATAACATCATTGCGCAGGCAGAAAGTCATGCACATGGCAAGCCTGTTACCGACATTCATTTTCATGAAGTTGGAACAATGGATGCAGTTGCAGATATCACTTGTGTTTGTATGCTCATTGAAATGCTTGGTGCAGATCAGATTATTGCGTCGCCAATTAATGTTGGAAGCGGACAAGTTCATTGTGCTCACGGAATACTTCCCGTCCCTGCTCCTGCGACTGCTTTTATTTTGCAGGGCATTCCAACTTATAATAATCAGATAAAAGGAGAATTATGTACTCCAACAGGCGCGGCTCTGCTTAAACATTTTGCATCAAGCTTTGGAAGCATGCCTCCAATTACAACAGAGAAAATCGGCTATGGAATGGGCAAAAAGGATTTTGAAGCAGCAAACTGCGTACGTGCAATGTTAGGAACAACTAACCAGAATATTCAGACTATAGTTGAGCTTACATGTAATCTTGATGACATAAGCGCAGAACAGATTGGTTTTGCAATTGAACAGCTTTTTGAAGCAGGCGCGCTTGAAGCATATACTGTTCCTGTTACAATGAAAAAATCCCGCCCGGGAAATCTTCTTTGCGTAATGTGTAAGGAGCAGGACAAACAGAAAATCATTGAAACAATTTTTAAGCACACAACAACATTAGGAATCCGCCAGAATATAAGTGAGCGCTTTACTTTGGAAAGAACAATAGAAACTGTTCAGACAGAGTTTGGTCCTGTGCGTGTAAAAAAATCATCAGGCTTTGGTGTAAGCCGCAGTAAATATGAATACGAGGATCTTGCACGGATTGCACGACAGACGGGGAAAAGCATAAGTGAAATTGAAACAGCAATTAATAGCTCTTGCAGATAAATATGAAGTAGCCTCGTTTTGCGATGAAGACCCTTCGCAGTTTTTGCACTGGTATAAAAAGGGTAAGGCAAATATTGAGGTTGCTTCTTTTATTGCGGCAATGCTCGCCTTTGGGAACCGCAAACAGTTTATTCCAAAAATCAGATTTATTTTAGAAACTGCTGATAATTCTGCGGGGGATATTTGTTCCTGGCTTAAAAACGGCGCCTACAAGAAGGATTTTTTGCGTGGTTCTAATAAGTACTACCGCTTTTATTCGTACGACGACATGCAGATTTTCTTTGATGAGCTGGCTGGCATACTCAATTGTGAAAAATCTATGGGGGATTTTTTTAGGAAGAGGTGGGAGGAGGCCTGTGGTAAGGCGGGAGGCCTGCCCACAGCAA
>JBGVAV010000104.1:0-6475 GCA_045224915.1 Treponema sp. | reverse complement strand
CATTTGTGGCATCAAGCCTTCCACCCATACCAACTTCAAAAACAGACCAGTCAACTTTTGCTTTTCTAAAGCAAAGGAAGGCATACAAAGTAACAAGTTCAAACCATGTAATAGGGCGGTCTGCCGGAAGATTAATGATAGAATCAATATTTGGCATTAATTCTTTAACTGCTTCGGTATAAACCTTTTCATCAAAGAATTTTGTTGGTTTTGAAATGCGTTCTCTAAAATCTGTTATGTGTGGAGATGAATAAAGTCCTACATTGTATCCTGCTTCTTCAAGAATGCATGCAATCATTCTTGAAACAGAACCTTTTCCTTTTGAACCCGCAACATGAATGCAAGGAGCAAAATCCTGGGGATTATCAAATCTTTTACAGAGAAAATCTATTGTGTCGAGCCAGAATATGTCTTTTTTTGGATTGTTTTCAAAATTAAGATAGTCGTCAAGCCAGTCCTCAAAAACCTGAATTGCATCCATAAAGAATATTATAAATCATTTATGAGAAATAGTCATTAAAATTATAGCTTAAAGCGGTCACTTTTGATGAACTTTTCGAGCGATGTTTGCCAAGGCGGAAGCTTGATTTTTAATTCGTGACAGATTTTATCTTTGCTTAAGACAGAGTAGGCCGGGCGTTCAACGTTTGCACCATATTCCTCTGTTGTGCATGGATTTACTGTACAATTTTGTGTGATTCTGCCGAATTTTTTGCCTAAGCGGTTGATTTCACATGCAAAATCGTACCAGGTTGTTTCTCCGCCGTCTGTAAAGTGATAGATTCCAAACGATGGAGCGCTGTGCTTACCAAAGGCTTCTGTAGCATTGTCTGATTTTTCGATGATTTTTAAGATTGTGCTTGCAAGGTCAACAGTGCAGGTTGGTGTTCCTTTCTGATCATTTACAACACGAATCTGGTCATGAGTGTTCATAAGATTTGTCATGGTGTATACAAAATTTTTACCATCAAAGCCATAAAGCCAGGCTGTGCGAAGAATATAGAATTGTGTCATTTCTTTTTGGATTGCTTCTTCGCCGGCTGCTTTAGTTTTTCCGTATACGCCAAGAGGTGCTTTTTCCATATCTTCGGTATATGGTTCTTTGCCCTGACCATTGAAAACATAATCAGTTGAAATATGAATAAGCTTTGCACCTATTGAGCGTGCAGTACGGGCAATGTTCAGAGCGCCAATATTGTTTAGTTTATCTGCTAGTTCAGTTTCTTCTTCAGCTTTATCAACATTTGTATAGGCAGAGCAGTTGATAATCCATTTGATGTGCTTATCGTTGCTTGTTGTATCAAGATATGAAGAAGTTTCTACAGATTTTTCAAAAGCAGAAAGAGCTTCTCTGTCTGTAATGTCTACTTCCTTATCTGTTCCAACCCAATGATACTTTTTTTCATCAAGCTGGCGGGCAACCTCCTGTCCAAGCATTCCTTTGCAACCGATAAGCCAAATCATCATACACCACCTTAAAACTTTGAAAATATAAATGAACAGAACGTTTTAATTCTGTTTATAAATGAAGTTTCAATTCTTTCTGTAAAAAATGGAATACGAGGCGCATTTACACCACCAATTCCATATAAAACCCAGTTATCACCATCTCTAAAAAGAAGAATACAAATTTTAAGCTTTTTAGGCCATACACAGTCAAATTCATCTTTATAGCGAAGCTTATTTGTATTTATTGAAGAATAATATACAGAATCCGAAGTTTGTGTAAGACTGATTGTTTCATAAACTTTATCAAAAGGTTCCATAATGAAAAGGGCATTAAGCTCTTTTGTAGTTTTAGAAGCATCAGAATAAATCACTTTTTCATTCTGGATTTCTGCAGAATCATAAAGATTAAAATATTTTTGACGTCTTTCAGAAAAATATGGTATTCCTTTATATTCCGAAACATTATACAAAAGTTGAGTAAGGACTTCCGGAAGGTTTTCGTTACCTTTATAAGGTTTGATCTGAATGATTTCTGCCAGATATTTAGGATTAAGCTGCTTAATTTCTTCGGTCAAAGCCTGACAATCTGCATTAAAATCTTTATTCAGACACATATTCTTCTGATAAGCAATATTTTTTATAAGAACCTGTCCGCTTTTTAAAGTTTTTTCTTCTTCTGAAGTTAATTTGCTGTTAAAAACCCCCGCAAAAAGCCCATTAGAGAAAAAACAAAATAAAATTAATGGAAAAAGTGATTTTTTGAACACATTAAAAGCATTTTTCATATTGTATACCTCCATTATAGTCAAAATAAAAGTTCTATTCAATAAACATTTTGCTCTTGAATTCGTTTCATTAAAAATCTTTTTATGACAATTTGTTATTTTTGTGTTATAATTGTTTCTATGATTAGTAAAAATATAAAGTCTTTGGTTGAAAGTCCTTCTGCAGGCGTTATCCGTAAAATGTTCGAAGAAGGCGCTGTTTTAAAACAAAAATACGGTGAAGATAAAGTATATGATTTTAGCCTTGGAAATCCGGATCTGGATCCTCCACAGGCCGTTGTAGATGCAATAAAGGAATATGCCCAGGATACCTCCCATAATTGCCACGGATATATGCCAAATGCAGGATATCCACAGGCAAGACAGGCCATGGCAGATAAATCTGCAAAAGAGCAGGGAGTTTCTGTTCCAAAAGAATGCGTAGTTATGGCTGTAGGAGCAGCCGGAGCCCTCAATTCTACCTTAAAGGCACTTTTAAATCCTGGTGACAAAGTTGTAGTTCCATGTCCTTATTTTACAGAATATGACCATTATATTCATAATCATGGTGGAGAAATTATAAGAGTGTCTACAAAAGCAGACTTTGGCCTTGATCCTGACACAATTAAAGCTGCCTTAAACGAAAAAACAGCCGCAATAATTATAAACTCTCCTAACAATCCAAGCGGCCGCATTTATTCAGATGAAGAAATCCTTGCTGTTGTAAATGTTCTAAAAGAGCATGGTAAAAAAACAGGTCGCTATCCATATTTAATTTGCGATGAACCTTACCGCGCAATCACTTATGGAAAAAAAGTTGCAGCAGTATTCCCAAAATATGAATATTCGGTTGTTGTAACAAGCTTTGCAAAAAATCTGAGCCTCCCTGGAGAACGAATCGGATACATTTGTGTAAATCCAGCCTGTCCCGAAGCAAAAGATTTTATAGCAGCAGCTGTATTTGCAACCAGAGTTTTAGGCTATGTTAATGCCCCGGCTTTCTTCCAGAAGGTTATTGCTAAAACCTGGGATTGCCAGTGCGATTATTCCCTTTATGAAAAACGCCGTAATGAACTTATAGAGATTATGGATTATGCTGGTCTTGAGTACGCTATGCCAGAAGGTGCCTTTTATCTCTTTGTAAAAGTTCCGCAGGGCTGGAATGATGATGACCTTGCATTTACAAATCATCTTAAAAATTACAATATTTTGTGTGCGCCGGGTTCTGCCTTTGGTGGAAAAGGCTGGTTCCGAATTGCATATTGTGTTGCAGAATCAACAATTATAAACAGTAAGCAGGCATTCTATGATGCCGTTCATTCTAAATAAAAAAAATAACACAGGAGTGTCTTATGAAAATCTTGATGGTAACTTCCGAAGCTGTTCCTTTTGCAAAAACAGGTGGCCTTGCCGATGCAGTGAGCGCCCTTGCAATTAATTTACGCAAACAGGGACATGATGTAAAAATTGTAATGCCACGTTTTTATAAGATAGACCGAAAAAAATTAAAGGCAATAGATGAGCCTGTAGCAGTAGCCGCAGGTCAGGTAGAAACCTGGGTTAAGTTTTATTATGCCGATTTACCTGGTACAGACGTTCCTGTTTATTTTATTGATCATGAGCAGGCCTTTGGACGCGACGGAATTTACGGAACAAAAGCCGAACCTGATTTTCATGATAATCCATATCGTTCTGCAGTTTTGTGCCATGGTGCCTTCCAGTTATGCCGTTTCTTAGGCTGGTATCCTGATATTATGCACGCTCACGACTGGTTCTGTGCTTTAGTACCAGTTCTTTTAAAACATGTTTGCCGCAACGGCTACTTTGCACATACTGCAAGCGTATTCACAATTCATAATCTTGGATATCAGGGCTGGTATCCAAAAGATTCTTTCCCGGCACTTGGGCTTGACTGGAATCTTTACCATGGTGCAGGCCTTGAGCGCAACGGAAGCATAAACCTTTTACAGTCAGCAATTTCATGTGCCGATATGATTACAACTGTTTCTCCAACTTATGCAGGAGAAATGCAGACAACCGAAGGCGGTTTTGGCCTAGATGGACTATTGCGTGTTCGCTCTGATTGTGTTCGCGGTGTATTAAACGGCTGTGACTTAGAAACCTGGAATCCTAAAAAAGATAAGCTTCTTCCAAAGAATTTTGACATTAAGGATTTGTCCGGAAAAGCTGTTTGTAAGGAAGCGCTTCAGAAAAGAATGGGCCTTCCTGTAGATCCAGATGTTCCTTTAATTGGAATTGTAACTCGTCTTGCAGAACAAAAAGGAATTGCCGAAGTATTTGCACCAACTTACGGTTCAATCTTTTCTATGTGTGTAAACATGAATATTCAGTTTGCAATTCTTGGAAGTGGTGAAAAATGGTGCGAAGATGAAATCAACGCAATTCAGTCACGCCTTCCAAATCTCCGGGCATATATTGGTTATGATGAAAGCCTTAGCCACCTTATAGAAGCTGGTTCAGATTTCTTCCTTATGCCATCACGCTATGAGCCTTGTGGATTAAACCAGATGTATTCTATGCTTTATGGTACTTTGCCAATTGTAAGACGTACTGGTGGCCTTGCAGATACAGTTGAACAGTACAATGAAGCAACCGGAGATGGAACAGGCTTCCTGTTTGATTCACTTACTCCTGGAGCAATTTACGACACTGTAGGCTGGGCAGTATACGCCTACTACAACAAAAAAGACCACATCAAAAAGATGCAGCTAAAAGGAATGCAAAAAGACTTTAGCTGGGACCGCAGCGTTGACGGCTACATGGGCGTCTACTCCGAAGCCCTCATGCGAGGCTGTGGAATTAATACAAACGATTGGGTTTAGAACTCATACCACGAGTTAATTAAAACTCATACCACTGTTCATCTGTAGTTAAATACCAGTCTGCTGTAATATTTGAATTGTTTGTTCCGCACCACGAAATAGAACCGTTGTCATTCAAAATAACTACGCGGTTACCGTTCTGTGCAACACTCTTTGGAATAGATGCAGAACGATTATATGAACCATTCTTCTTTGTAGTAGTATTATAAAAATACAATTTGTTCTTACCAATGTTAGTGTAGACTACCGAGCCGTAAAGATATGTAAAAGCTTCTGCATCTTCTTCCTGGAACTTCAACAAGTTTGTAGGTTTGTTTGTAGAAGTGTTGAAAGAATAAACATAAGTTGTCTGAACATTATCATCAGATTGAAGAACAATACCATAAATCAAATGTCCGTTTGTACTAAGACCAAAAGAAACGTTTCCGTTCAAACTGAGTGGTACTGTTTCATAAGTTTCAAGGTTTACACAAATAAGAGGAACCTGCGGATTATAAGCGGCAGATTTTGCAATATAAAGATTTCCGTTATCGCACAAAACTGCATCCTGAATACCAGTTCCTGAATATACTTCTTTAAAAGTTTTATTTGTAAAATCGTAAAGATTTATGAGCGAGTTACTTTCAATTTCAATAAGATAATTCTTTTCGCCAACTTTTCCTAAACGAAGATTCTGGATATTTCCTGTTGGTGTAAAGAGTGTTGATTTTGATTTTGAACTAAGATTTACAAGCTCAACGCTGGACCTTGTTGCTTCGGACCACAAAATTACATTGTCATCATCATAATTGATAATGTTAGTCTGACCGCTTGTTGTGTACATTTTATTTACAATTCCAGAATCATAAGATGATTTGAAAATTGCTTTGTCTGTAAGGAAGTAGAAATCGGTTGCAGCCTCGCACATATCATTAATTTTTGAATATGTGTTCTGTGTAATTTCTGTCATGTTTGTTGTTGTGATAGAAGGATCTGTATCAATTTTATAAACAGAACCGGCTTTGCTTCCTAAAAGGATTTCGGTGTAATTTTTAATACCATAATTAATTGCAGAATTTCCGCGCGGACCTCTAAATGATTTTACAATTCTTGGATTAGAAACTTTTCCGCCATCCATGTTTTCAAGCATTTTAAGGTCGTAGTTATTTTTGCCGTCATACTCAAGATAGTAAAGGTTTGTATCTTTATGTGTAGAAAGAATAATAGGATTTTGAGATTTGATAGAAGTTACCGAAGTTCCTTTGTATGCATTAATAATATAAATTGTATTGTCTTTTATACCTGCAAGAAATTTATTATCATTATACAAAAGTGTCTGACTCAAGCCCTGAATTACAGAAAACTTTTCCTTAAGGTTTCCATTCTGCATATTGTAATAAGAAAGATTTCCGGCAGGGGAGTAGAATACTGCAGTTTTTT
>JBGVAV010000103.1:0-2012 GCA_045224915.1 Treponema sp. | reverse complement strand
GCAATCAAAAGATTTGCATTTTCATAGAAGGGAGCCTGAACAGGAAGCAGTTTAATCTGAACAGGCCACTGCATAAGCTCGCTTCTTGCGGTTGTTTTCTCTGCAGTTTCGTTTTCTGATTCTGAAGTATGCGCTGGATTTTGAGTGCGATTAAATGTATGCATAGCACTTCCCGGACAACCTCCTGCGTGGGGATGAGCCATGGGAGCGCCCGATGCCTGCTGAGCCAGAATCTGCTTTCTCATTTCAACAGCAGCCGGATTATATTCCGCACTTTCGCGTTCTTCAATAGTAATTGCACCTGCAGGACAGACTGGAAGACAATCCCCAAAACCATCACAAAAATCATCACGTAAAAGATGAGCCTTTCCATTTTCCATGACAATTGCATTTTCGTGGCAGGCAGAAGCACATAAACCACAACCAGTGCATTTTTCTTCATCAATCTTAACAATCTTTCTAATCATAATTAACCTCGATTTATTCCTTTTTGCTGCTTTAATTTATCAGCAGGGAATAAAAAAGAATGTTGTTAAAACAACAAAAACCAAATAAACTGAAAATATGAATATCCTTGAGCTGATTAAACATCCTCTTTTTACAGGCCTTGATGAAGAAAGCCTGCCTGAGGCATTAAAGCTTTTTGAAAGTTCAGAAAAGTCTCTAAAGAAAGGGGAGTGTCTTTTTAATTCAGGAAGCATAACAGAAGTAATGGGCTTTGTACTTGAAGGACGAATTCAAATAGAAAGCACAGATTACTGGGGAAATAAAACTATTATTGATAATCTTGGAAGCGGAAAGGTTTTCGGAGAGACTTATGCCTTAACAGGCAAACCTTTGATGGTAGATGTTGTTGCTGTTGAAGATTCCAGGATTATGATGATAAAACCTAAAAAGCTTTTTTTACAGGATGACAATAAAATCAATTCAATTTTGCTTCAAAATATTCTGCGAATCAGCATGAATAAAAATCTTCATCTTTCACAGCGTATATTTCATACAAATGCAAAGACAATCAGAGGAAGACTTCTGGCATATTTTTCATCTTGCCTTCCTGCAAAAAGCCCTCATGCAGAATTTGATATTCCTTATGACAGGCAGCAACTTGCAGATTATTTACAGGTAGACCGTTCTGCTTTAAGTGCCGAACTCAGCAAAATGAAAGCTGACGGCCTGATTGATTACTGGAAAAATCATTTTAGACTTTTACATCTGGATTAGATTCACCAAATTTTTCCATAAGTTCAGAACAGATTTTTTCACGTTCAATAGCATTTTTTTCTCTGTTTTTAATATGCTTATAAGCTTTGAATAAAGTTGATGGTCCAATTTCTGAAGCAAAAAATCCGATTCCCTGATTCCAGGCAAGAAGTTCAAAAACATCATCCAGGGCCTGACTATCTATTCCATGAATGTATGCTTTTACAAGTTCTCGTGTTGCCTGACGCATTCTTCCAGCTCCTACAGCATTTGTAAGAGATAATAAAAGTCTGGTTTCATAAGGAAGATAACGCTTTTTATTATTCCATGTAAGGTCCCAAAAGTTTACGGCTACATTTCCCAGCTCTTCATCAATCATCGGAAAATTAAGAAGTGCTGCCGGACGGAAAGGAATGTCCATTCCTTTTTCATCTATTTTTGTTCGATAAAAATATACGTGCCATTCATTTTCAGAAAGCTGCTTTGTAAGACGCTCAAAACCAAGACCATCCATCACTTCATATAAAGGAAGTGGTTCAAACTTCTGGATTATTACAAGCCCTTCGCCTATCTGCATTTTTACAGCCTGTTCTCTTAAAGCAGGAAAGAAGTTTCCCTGTGCATTTCTTACATCCATCCTTTTGAAAGAAGAAATTTGAGAAAGCCATTCAGGTTCATTATTTATTTTGCTCGAAGATTCAATATCTGCAATAAGATCTGTGATTCCTTTTATTAAGTCTTCTTCTGACATTCCACTGCGTTCAATCATATCTGCAACAGTCGTTTTTGGAATCATTATATTTCCCATTGGA
>JBGVAV010000102.1:0-2709 GCA_045224915.1 Treponema sp. | reverse complement strand
AAGTCTTACAAGCATTACTATTCCGGATTGTGTTACAAGTATAGGTGAGTCTGCTTTCTATAATTGTTCAGGTCTTACAAGCATTACTATTCCAGATAGTGTTACAAGTATAGGCGGAGGGATACTTGCTGGTTGTTACTTTATAGAAGAAATAACTACACCTTGTATAACAAGTGGATCCAATGTAACAAAATATTTTGGATACTTTTTCGAACGAGTATTTGATTCTACTACTACAAACAATAAGGTAACAAACATAAAGCAAGGAACTTGTTATTTCCTGATACCTAATTCATTGACAAAATTAACAATCACAGGAAATACAATCCCATCAAACTATTTTGCCAATTATTCAAATTCTATAAGTATTATAATTACAGATACTTTAACAAGTATAGGTGCATTTGCTTTCTATCCTTGTCCAGGTCTTACAAGCGTAACTTTCGAAAATACAACTGGATGGAAAGCTTCCGGCACACCTGTTAATGTAGACGATCCAACTCAAAATGGAAATTATTTAAAAACTACTTATTGCGGAGATGAATGGACTCGCAGTGATGAGTAAAAAATAACAGCTGAAAATTATTCGCCGGAACACTCCCCCGCGGAATGTTCCGGTTTTGTTTTTCTGCTGCAAAATCTTTTAAACTTGACATATTTATATTACATATTTATATTTAAGATATGGCAATTTCAGTTAAGAAAAAATTAGTAACAATTTATTTTCAGGAATTAAAGTATCTCATGTTCCAGCAGATGGCAAAGGAGCAGAACCGAAAGACGGCTGAGCTTGTGCGTGATGCTATGGATGAATATATTGAAAATCATTCGGGTGCAAAAAAGTCATTTACAGCATGGAAACCGGTTTCTTTAGGCGGGCTAAAAGAAGGAGCTGCAGACTGGCTTTCTAAAGATTATCAGGATGAAATGCTTGGGAGTGCCTTTTGATAGGAATTGATACAAACTTTCTAATTGACCTGGAAATTGCAGATTCTCCGCGCCACAAGCAGGCCTTAAAGTTTTTTAATAAATGGCAGGCTCAAAATCATTCTATACTTGCAATTTATAACCAGGCTTTTTTAGAATTTGAACATGTCGTTACTGATTCAAAGCGCTTTAACTCCCCGCTTACAATGGAGCAGGCTGTAGAGCGCACCTGGTTCTGGCTGGATCAGGAACGAATAAAAATTATATGCCCTACAGAGTCTTCAATTAAAAGGGCCCTCTTATGGACCAGCATGTATAAATTAGGCCGCAAAAGAATTCAGGACACCCACATGGCCGCAGCCTTTGCCGAAGCAGGAGTTTCTGAACTGTGGACAGCAAATCCTCACGATTTTGAAGTTTTCGAAGTTTTTGATCTTGTGGATTATTCTGCAGTGCGGGGTATGAACGCAGGGGGAAGGCTTTCCCCTTCGACAGGCTCAGGGACCGCGTTTGTTATTGAATAATTGCCCGTTTTAAACTATTATATTGTACAAAGAAACGCTGGCGTCTATACGACCGGCAAAAGGATGTTTTTATGGCTATAATTAGTTACAAAGATCTTGGCCTTGTAAACACACGTGATATGTTTGCTAAGGCTATTAAGGGTGGATATGCAATTCCTGCATATAACTTCAATAATATGGAACAGATGCAGGCTATTATTCAGGCTTGTGTTGAAACAAAGTCTCCTGTAATCTTGCAGGTTTCTAAGGGTGCTCGTGCTTATGCAGACAAGTACATCTTGCGCAATATGGCACGCGGAGCTGTTGAATATGCTCACGAACTTGGATGTGATATTCCTATCGTTCTTCACCTTGACCACGGTCCAAACTTCGAAGTAGCAAAGGACTGTATCGATAACGGATTCTCTTCTGTTATGATCGATGGTTCTGCACTTCCTTACGATGAAAACGTAGCTCTTACAAAGCAGGTTGTTGACTATGCTCACCAGTACGACGTTACAGTAGAAGCTGAACTTGGTGTTCTTGGTGGTGTAGAAGACGATGTTGCTGCTGAAGAATCTAAATATACAAAGCCAGAAGAAGTTGTAGACTTTACATCTAAGACAGGATGTGACTCACTTGCAATTTCTATTGGTACTTCACACGGACGCTGTAAGTTCACTCCAGCTCAGTGTACACGCACTGCTGACGGTGTTCTTATCCCTCCTCCACTTGCTTTCAACGTTCTTGAAGAAATTGAAAAGCAGCTCCCAGGATTCCCAATTGTACTTCACGGTTCTTCTTCTGTTCCTGTTGAATATGTAAAGATTATTGAACAGTACGGCGGAAAGATTCCTGATTCAGTTGGTATTCCAGAAGAACAGCTCCGCAAGGCTGCTAAGTCTGCTGTATGTAAGATCAACATCGACTCTGATGGACGTCTTGCAATGACTGCTGCTGTAAGAAAGTTCCTTGCAGAAAATCCAGAAGCTTTCGACCCACGCCAGTTCCTTTCTGCTGCACGTGACGAAGCTAAAAAGATGTACATGCACAAGAATATTGAAGTATTAGGTAGCGCTGGACATGCTTTAGACTAAGCTGCTAGTTTTGCGCAAGCAAAACTAGGTAAGCACGCGCAAGCGTGCGACACACGCTCTTGACTAATTGAGACTTAAATAAAAAAAACGGTGGTTGTGAAGTGTACCCCAAAAGTTGGAGACAATTTTTGGAGGTACACTTTTTTTATGTCTAAATTGAGTTTAGAAAAGAAAGCAGAAAT
>JBGVAV010000101.1:0-3094 GCA_045224915.1 Treponema sp. | reverse complement strand
TGGGGCTGTCCTAGAAGTAATTCAAGACTTCAAAAAGGGCAGCCTTTTTTATGTTTAAATGAATTTTGTAGATTTTCGTTTATTATTTTTTTTCTTAGGCGTTCATTAATCGAATCAGCTGCTTGAAATCATATCCCAGCATCAGTAATCCCCATTCAGTTCCAACTTTTTCTTTTCCCCGAAGATGAAATCGTCTGAATTTTAAATTGCCTTTTGTCTGACCAAAGACAGTTTCACATTCAGTGGAACGCTTTTTCATAAGAGTTTTATATTCTTCACTAGAAAGAAGTTCTTTTACTTTTGCTTTCTGTTCAAGCCAGTGCCCGTTTCTTTGAATAACTCTGCCATATTCAGATTTTGTACATAACTCTCTGAAAGGACAGCCTTCGCAGTTTTCACACTGGTAAACTTCGTAAGTCTGTAAATATCCGGATTTATTTTTCTTAGTCACTGTCTTTCTGTAAGGAACTGGATTTCCGCAGGGGCAGGTATATTCTTTTTGTTCAGCATCGTATTTCCAGTTTTCAGTGTTGAATGTCTTTTTCCTGAAACTTCTTTTTATTTCTTTCTCATAAGTTGTGTACTTTACGATTCCTGTGATTTCATTTGCTTCCAGATAATCATAATTCTCTTCGCTTCCATAACCAGCATCTGCAATTGCAAACTTAAACTTACATCCAAGTCGTTTCTGAACATTTTCAAGATGAGGAATAAATATCCTTGTGTCCGTAGGATTTGGGAACACGTCATATCCGATTACAAAATTGTTTTCTGTTCCAACCTGAATATTATATCCCGGTTTGAGCTGACCATTGAGCATGTGATCTTCTTTCATCCGCATGAAAGTTGCGTCTTCATCTGTCTTTGAATAGCTGTTTCTTTCGTTAAAGGTTGCATTTGCTTTTTCGTATTTTTCTTTTCTTGGAAGATAGTCTTTTTCAATCTGGCGTTTTGCTTTCTTCAGTTTTTTTTTACGTCTTTCGACTTTTCATCCTCAAGGTCATTTATCTCAGCAAGTTTTCTGTTGATCTGCTCAGCAACGGCTTTTATTTCTTCACTTGTTACCGGAGTATCGTCTCCAGTCTCTGCAAAATCTTTGTCACAGTAAACCTGATTTTCCTTTCGTGTAATCTCTTCTACGTCTTTGAGAAATACCTTCAGTTTTTCGTCTAGTTTCTTCTCGTTTTTCTCTACGGCTTTTTTCCAGACGAAGGTGTATTTGTTTGCAGCGCTTTCGATTTTTGTCCCATCTACAAAATACTTTTCCAGACTCACATAGCCTTTTTTGTTCAGAAGTTTTACTGTCGATACAAATATTTCTTCGATTGAGTCTTTCAGCTTTTCACTGCGGAATGTGTTGATAGTTCTGAAGTCCGGTTTCTGGAATCCAGTGAGCCACATTACGTTTACATTCTCGCGGCACTGCTTTGCGATCTGACGTGAAGAATAAGTTCCTGTCATATAGCAGTAAATTAATACCTTAAGAAGCATGACCGGATTGTATCTGCTTGCGCCGCCACCTTTTGTGTTTCGTGCAAACACTTCTTCAATTTCGAGTTCATCTACTGTTTTGCTGACTATTCTTACAAAATGATTTTGTGGAACCAGTTCGTCCAGACTTGGTGGCAGTAGCCACTGCTCGCCCTGGTTATATGGTTTATATGTGATTTTATCGCTTACGCCTCTGCTCATATTTAAATTTTAGCAGATTGGAATTCTCTTGTAAATTTAAAATAATAGGGCTGTCCATTTCTTTTTGGACAGCCCCTTTTTTATGCTTCTTTTGACAAAATTAACAATATAAACGAAAATATCTTAATGAGCGGACAAAAATTACTTTATCCAGAAGAAAAAACAAAAAATCATTTGCTTTATTTTTTTAGAATAGTTTGCAAACTAATGTCTCTTTTTGTTTTTGGCATTGAGACGATACTGGTTTCTATAATTTCATTCCCAATTGGAAAGCTGCTTTTCCGTAAGAAAAATATTTTCCGCTATAATATGCGTTATTTGGTTTATTTGCTTTTTCAGCAGTTCATAGGATTTATGTGGCTGATTGGCATTGTAAAGATAAAAGTAAATAAAAAAGGTTATCTCAAAAATGTTCGTTCTTCAATTATAGTTGCAAATCATCCGTCTTATCTCGATTCCCCTGTGATGATTGCACAGCTTCCTCATACTTCGGTGATTGCAAAGGCGTCTCTTTCAAAAAGAAATGTGATGCACACAATCATAAATGAGCTTTATATGCCTACATCCATGCCTTATGAAGAGATGATGCAGCTTGCGAAAGAGGATTTGGCAAACGGCAATACTATTATGCTTTTTCCTGAGGGAACCCGAAGCACTCCTTATGGTCAGAACCGCTACAAAAAGGGGGCGGCTCGTATTTCGCTTGCTACTGGATGCCCCATAATCCCTGTTTATATAGGCGGAACCTCAAAAAAAGGACTTGGCAAAGGAGATAAAATCCTGCAAGTTGCCCCGAATCACGGCTATGTTTATGACTTACAGATAAAAGCCCCTGTTTATCCAGATGAATTCAAGGATTTGCCAGAGGCTATAGCCGCAAAGCGAATGACACAGAAAATCCGTGAGGTTCTTTCGGATGAAGCTAATGAGCAGTATCGCTACTAATTTTTTCATGTTTGGTCTGTTCCTGCCGATAATAAATTTGAGGTTTTTATGCAGACAAGTGGTATTGGCGTATATAGCGCAATAACGAATGGCGAGAGTGCCTTAAAGGGCGCGAAGATTTCTTCTGATTCGAGCAAATTCAACGCTCTTTTGCAGGAAGTAAAGGCTGAACAGGCCGCATCATCTTCTGGCGTTGGAAAAAATCTTTCATCTAGTCAGGTCGCTTATGACGGACGTATCAATGGCGACTGGACATCGGGTTTTTCTGGCACGTTCAAAGCAGAAGCCGATAAAAAATCCCAGCCGATTGGAGCCGCTGCAAATCAGGCAAATCCCCATATTCAGCAGGGCACTATTGACCGTACGAGCAAGTTGTACGAGAAATCTCTGGAAATGGAGTCTTATGTTGTTAAGATGATGCTTTCTGAGATGCGAAAGACCGTTATGAAAGCTGATG
>JBGVAV010000100.1:0-15261 GCA_045224915.1 Treponema sp. | reverse complement strand
CAGATGGATACAGTCTGGAGGATTATTATACAAATCGTACATTAAACGGAAATACAATTACTTTAAAAAATACAGTGCCAATTGCTGTGACAAAGGGTACTACTAAAATAATTTCTGTTGGAATTCCATCTGATTTTTATTACATGGACGGTGAAAATAAAATCAATCTTATAGAAGATGGCTTTAGTTTTACAGTTAATTATGAAACCAATGCCAAATCAAAAATTACTTATAAAATTATAGACGGCGAAACAGATGCCCCATTTGATCCTGCGAATGCAGCGGGAACAATTAATGATTTAACATATTCACAGGAATTAAATCATTCCTCTCTTAAACAATATAATATTGGTGAAGAGGTTAATCTTTCGTTTGCAGTAAATACCGGTTATCAGTTTTACAGATGGGAGCTTACTGATGCCGAAGGTAATTCGATTACAGATCAAATAAGCTTTAAAGATTCAAACTCTAATGAATCAAATTCTGAAGATCTGTCACCCACACTTACAATGAATAAAGAAACTGATAATGTTATTATAAGTGCTGTTTGTTATAAGAGACCGATGGTGACATATTATTCACCTGTAAATTCAAATTCTGCCGAATCTGTACCAAAAAACAAGCCTATTGAAATAAGATTTAGTCATTCAATTAAGCCTGACTCAGAAAAATCTATTGTCATTAATTATTTTGTACAAGGTTTTAATCAATCATACTATTTTAATACTTCAATTAATAATGCTAAAGATACTGTACTTTTTACTCCAAGTAAAATGCTTCCATTAGAGCATACTAACGAGATTGTAACAGTAACAATTCCTTATAATAGTGTATACTACCTTGCTAAAGATAGAAAAACAAGAATTACACCGGCAGATTCAGATTTTACCTGGTCATATAAAATAAATAATACAACAGAGACAAAAACTAATGTGCGCATGGATGCAACTGATGCAAGTGGTTCAATAATTAAAGTAAATAAAAATGATTTTACAACTGGTGATAAACAGACTGTAAATATAGAACAATCAATTAATATTGAATATCCAGTAAGTAAAGAATACATTTTTGCAGGCTGGAAGCTTAAAACAGCATCAAATGGTTATACGATAGATCCTTCTGATTATGCTGCGAGCGGAGAAATTATAGTTTCTCTCAATGGTAAGGATTATTGTAAACTTACAATTGACGAAGATAATCCAAATAAGGCTGTGTTTACATCTTTTGATTCTATTTCGGATGATATGGATGAGAATGGAACCGATGGTTATGGTGTTACCGTTTCTGCAAAAGATATTCCTCGGCCAGTTGTACAAAGTGTAAAAATAGATGATCTTACAGATATTTACAATGCACAAAATTCGGGTATTAGCTGTGATTCAAAAGTTTACTTCAATTTTAATAAACCTATTGATAGTAATACTTTTAAACTCGCTCGTAATGGTTCAATTACTATAACAGATGTTGATAATCCTGGTTTACATTTTGAAAATTATTTTACTTTATATTGCTACAATCTTAGTAAATGGGAAATAATTCCAAAACCTGAATTTGCAGATGAGTTTTTCAAAAAGGAATCTGATACTTTATATCTTTTGATTACTCTTAATGCTAACAGAAATGAAATTACAGATAAGGATGGTAATAATCTTATTGTTAATCAAGCTATAAATAATTCATTTGAAATTCCGTATACAGTTACCGGCAAGAGAGAATCAAAAAAGCCTACCTGGTATGGAGATACTCAAAAGGTTGCAAAAACATCGAACTCTTATGATTCAGGAATTGAAACAAGTGCTTTTTCAAATAACTGGAATGTTAACATAAGAAAATATAATCATGTTGCTGGAAGTGTATGGATAGACATGAAGGGTCTGGATTCTGAATCTGGTGTAAAAGCTTTACGTGTTACAGAAACATATTATAAGGATGTACAGGCAAATGATGTTAATATAACCCAAGAGCCCGAAGACATTTTACCTTCAGGCGTGAATAGTTATTATAAATATACATATTTTAAAAAACAATATACATTTAAAACACATAATGATGGAATACTGAAGCTTGATTTTCAGTTAGTAGATTATGCTGGTAATTTAAGCGATGCAAAAACATTTTATGTTATAAAAGATACATCTTTGGATCCATCAATTATTCGGATGATGAATTTTAAGAAAGAAACCTCCTATGATGGTGTCTCTAAATGTGTTACAAAGCGTACGGATTCTAATAATCAGGAAACAATTACGCTTACAGCGGATAATGATAGCAATACTATTAAAGATATTTTCTATAGTATTTATAATTCAACCTATAACACTACTGCTGAATGGTGTGATTATCAACGAGATTTTACGACTGAAGTATGGTGGGGATATTCTGAAGATGCAATAACAAATAAAATTACTCAAGGTGGATCAATTACTAATAAAACCTATACATTTACACATGATACAACTCGTTTGACATATGTAAAAATTAAATGTACTGATTATGTGGGTAACTCACAGGAGGTTATACGTATTATTCCTCCTAAGCCTGTTCTTGATTACACTTCTTGTTACACTTCAACAAAAAACATAGAAAGTGGTTCAAATAATGGACGATTTTTTAAGATTACTCCTTGTAATTTTGCATCTTTGCAAACCTTAAAAAATAAATATAATATGGACGTTTGTGTATATGCAGAATTGATCAATGTTTCGAATAGTAACAGCAGTCAGATAATTAAATTTGGCGAAAAAGGATGGCTTTTGCAGGCAGGAAAAACTTATAAAATAAGACCTATATATGTATTTGATTTCCAGGACTGCTGGTCATCAGTTGCTTGTGACAAATACTATCAAATTACTGTTGAGGATACTGTTACTTCAAGCTCTGCTGTAAAGTCTATGTCTCTTCAGCCAGGAGATGGTACACTCTCATTTCCAACGGCATCCAAACCGGATAGAATAGATTTGACAATTTCTGATAGTTTAAATAGTGGATGTAAAAAGGTAACGGTTACAAATACCTATCTTTCAACGTATTCATGGGTCTATAGGTTTAAAAATCGCTCTTCAGGTAAGATAGAATCATTTACAACAAGACAGTTTGAGTTACCAACACCTGCAAATTATGATGTAACTCTTAGAGCTGTAGATAGTTCTGGAAATATCTATGATATTCCAATTTCAAAAGTTTATGCTAATAGTAATAATAGTTACAGAAGTTATTTGCTGCTTTCAGAGGATGCAACCCCTCCTGTTCTAAATTTACCAAAAGAATATACTCATGTAAATCAAACCCCAGGCTCATCGAAATTTTCTGGATTAGAGTGGATTGAACCTTCCGGTTATGTTATACGTGATTTGCCAACTGATTCTAATAGCGGAATTTATAATATTGAAGAGGATGAGGATGTTGGAGAGCTTTCTTATTATTTTATTCCAAGCTCAGGAAATAGAATGACAGCTAATGAAAGTTATACACTTGATCAATTGAGTCCATATACAGAACATAAACTTCGATATAGTTTTGCAAAACAGACTATAGTAATTCCATATTTAGACTTGCCTGAGGATTGTTATAAAATCTGCGTTGTCGTAAAAGATAATAAAGGAAACAGTGCTATTCAAGCCGGAATTGCTTATAACAGAATTATGGCTAAGAGTGGAGTAGAATATACTATTGTGCAAGATAGTTCAAATACTTCTAACTGTCAGCTTGTTGCTGATTTTGAAGATGAAAATTTATTCCCGGATAATCGTTTCGAAAGGACTGTTCATTCTTATGTCAGCGAATATAACAATGGCGACTGGATTCCAATTAAAACATCTGCCGACAAACATATAGATATAAGTAATTATACTAATGGTACACATGGCAGTAAAAGTAATTCTGTTTCAAAAACATTATTAAATGATAAATGGATAAAAATTGTTACTATGCAAGCCGGTAGAAACAGTCCAATTATTGTAAATGAAGCAGGTTTCTTTGATGTTAAATATGTTTATACACCGAAGTTCTTAGGTACTTCTGCTATAACATGTAGAAAAAAGAACGTTGCAGAAGGTGCAAATGGAGTTTCAATTTTCTGTGATCAACCTATTTTTGCTCATACAATGTATTACCCTAAAAAGCTTACAGAAGGAAAAACAGCAAAAGATATTGCTATGTGGGAAACTAAAGGTATTGAAATAAGTGTGAAATTTGATAGTTCAGATTTCACTTACGGCAGCGAAAACTACGAAGATATCCCTGACGGCTATTACTACACTACAGTTGTTCACTTTGCCGATGGTACAACTGTTATGAGCGATGTTAAGCAGAAGTAAAAATCTTAATTAGCAATAGCATTAATTCTTTATAATGACAATCTTCTCTTGTGGTACCTTTTTCTGGTACTCCTGGAGAAGATTTCGTTGTGCATGAAAGCGCTTGAGTATTTGTGTAATTGGAAGCTTGTCTCTGCGGCGGGCTCGGATAAGGCGTTTGAAAAATGGGGAAGTTACATATATAACCTTGTCGCAGTAGGCAAGAAGTTGTGGTGTTTTATAAAGCAGGGTGGCGTTTATGATTGTTTTTTCGTGTTCGTTTATAAACTCAAGAATCTGCTGGATGATTATAGGGTAGACAATTGATTCTTGGATTTGAAGAAGCTCCGGGAAAGAAAAAAGAAGTCTTCCAAGGGCGCGGCGGTTTATGGTGCCGTCTTCGTTTGTGAGCTTGATGTGCTGCTGTTCGGCAAAGGGAACAAACTTTTCTAAGATTTTGTCTTTTACCTGTTCTATGGCCTGGTGCACAAGGATGTCGGCATCGATGGAGGTCCAACCATCTTTTTCCATTTGAGAACATATGTAATTTTTGCCGGAGGCCATGGGACCTACCACTGCAATAACTTCTTTCATCAATGGAACTCTCCCCAGTTTTTACCGTATTCTATGCTTACGCGTAGTGGGACACTAAGTTCTACTGCGCCTTCCATTTTATCTTTGATGAGTGCAATTGTGCTTTCTATTGTAGCCTTATCGTCAGGGCATTCAAAAATAAGTTCGTCGTGAACCTGCAGTAAAAGGCGGGCAGGGGAGTTAGTTTCTTCTAACGCTGTGGTAACATTTATCATTGCTTTTTTTACAATGTCGGCGGCGCTTCCCTGAACCGGTGAGTTTACAGCGATTCTTTCTGCGGCTGCTTTTTCTACTTTGTTGCGGCTGTTTATACCAATAATAGGGCGGCTGCGGCCAAAGATTGTTGTAACTTTGCCTGTCTCTTCTGCACCGGCAACGGTGTTTTTTATAAACTTGTCTACATCTGCGTACATGTTAAAGTAATTGTCTATAAACTGGGCGGCCTGGGTACGGCTTATTCCCAAGTCATTTGCAAGGCGGAAAGAACTCATTCCGTAAATTACACCAAAGTTGATTGTTTTTGCTGTGCGGCGCATTTCAGGGGTAACTTCTTCAGGGGTAACTCCATAAATTAAAGCGGCTGTGGCTTTGTGAACATCTGTGCCTTCTATAAAGGATTTACACATGTTCTTGTCTGCGCTTAAGTGGGCAAGGACTACAAGCTCAATCTGGGCATAGTCTGCCGAAATTAAAACTTTGCCGTCTGGGGCTGTAAAGGCAGAACGGATTTTTCTTCCGGCCTCTGTTCGTACAGGAATATTCTGAAGGTTTGGTTCGCGGCAACTTAGGCGGCCTGTGGCTGTACCTGTTTGAACAAAGTCTGTGTGAATGCGGCCGTCCTTGTCTGTAAGCTGTGGCAAAGTTTCTACATAAGTAGAATTGATTTTTGCAAGCTCGCGGTATTCCAAAATCATACGTGGAACAGGATCATACAAGGCAAGCTCTTCCAGAACCGATGTGTCTGTTGAATAACCTG
This sequence comes from Treponema sp., assembly GCA_045224915.1. Lineage (GTDB taxonomy): Bacteria > Spirochaetota > Spirochaetia > Treponematales > Treponemataceae > Treponema_D. The sequence goes on along the minus strand of JBGVAV010000100.1, from coordinate 9,396 downwards.
TCTTTGTTTTTTTGCCTGCTTTAAGATGGCGTTCTTCGAATAAAACTGTCTGAAGCTGTTTTGGCGACGCAATGTTAAAGTCGTGACCAACTTCTTTATAAATATTCTGCTCTATAAGCCCGATTTCGCGGACAAGCTCTTTGTTGTAATTATTTAATTCGTTTGAGTCCAGATGGATTCCTGCAAGTTCCATTTTTGTAAGAATTGGAAGCACCTGCATTTCCATCATCAAAAGCTTTTTGAGGGTCTGGCTTTTATCTGCTTCAAAAGGTTCGCGGAGTTTGAGTCCCAGTTTGTAGGTAAAATCTGCATCTTCTGCGGCGTAGCGGTAAGCCTGTTCCAAAGGAACATCTGCAAAAGTCTGACCTTTTTGTACGATGTCTGAAAATTCAATTCCTTTAAGACCAAGAACAGTTTCTCCAAGATATTCAAGTGAATAGCCGTTGCGGCCTGTTCGTTCCGGATTAATGAGCCAGGCAGTTACCATTGTGTCGTAATACTTACAGCCGTCAAAGATTTTTTTAAAGCCTGTGTTGTAAAGAACCTTTAAGTCGAACTTAGCGTTGTGCATTATAACTGTGACTGTGCTGTCTGTGAAAATGCGTTCGAGCTGGGTGTAGGCCTGTTCCTTTGTAATATAATTTGTTTCGCTGAACAGGTCGCTTGATTCCTGCTGAAGCGGTATATATACAGCTTTGCATTCCTGGTAACACAAGCTGAAGCCCAAAATGTTACAGTTGAAGGTGTCGAGCGAAGTTGTTTCTGAGTCGTAGGCAATGAGCTTTTTCTTGTCAGAAGATTTTAAGAAGGCGGTGATATATTTTTCTAACTCGCCAATGTCTGTGATGGCTTTGTAGTTGGATGTGTCGTTTTGTGTGAGATTAATTGGTGCAACTGGCTCTTCGACAGGCTCAGGGACCACGGTAGCAACGACGGGGGTTTTAGGGGTGGAATCTAATCCCAACTCCGCATAACTCTTTGCAACAGCGGGCGTTCCATAGGCCATAAGTTTATCTGCAGCGGCCTTAAAATTAAACTGGAGCGGTGCGCCATTTATTGCATCATCAATCTGCGAACAAGGAACTTCATTGCAAAGGCGTATAAGCTTCTGGCTGAAGTATGCATTTTCGCGGCCATCGGTGAGCTTTTGATGGAGTGCACCCTTAATTTCATCCAAATGAGCATATATTCCGTCGAGGTCATGATAATCGGCAAGAAGTTTTGCTGCTGTTTTTACACCAACTCCATGAACACCAGGAACGTTGTCGGCAGTATCTCCGTAAAGACTAAGAAGGTCCAAGAGTTGAGCAGGGCTAACTCCCCATTCGGCTGCAACTCCTGCGGCATCTGTAATTTTCCATGTCTGAGCGCCAGACTCTGGTTTTAATATGAGCGTGTTATCGTCGACTAACTGCATGAGGTCTTTGTCGCCGGAAAGAATCTTACAAACTGCACCCTGTTCGCCACATTTTTTTGCAACTGTAGCTATAATGTCATCTGCTTCGTAACCGTCGCACTGAAGAACCGGGATTCCCAAAGTTTCAAGAATATCGCAAATCCATGGAATCTGTGCATGAAGGTCGTCCGGAGTTTTGTTACGGGTTGCTTTATATTCGGGATACATTTCGTGGCGGAAGGTTTTTGTTTTGGAATCCATTGCCGCAAAAATGTAATCCGGTTTGTAATGCTGGAAAATCCAGTGAAGGTTTCTGAAAAAGCCAAAAAGCGCGCTTACATTTTCTCCCTTAGGATTTGTAAGTGGTCGGCTTATAAATGCAAAGTAACAGCGGAAAATGAGTCCGTAGCTGTCAAGAATGTATACAGTTTTTTTATTATCGCTCATATAATCATTTTAACATTTATATGGGAAAAATTATAGTACAAAAAAAATCCCGCACCGTGTAAAATAAACTTCCACAGGCGCGGGACTTTTGAATAAGTTTATAAAGCTTATAAGGTTTCTATTAGTTTTCTGTGAATAAGGCTGTACTTAAGTAGCGGTCTCCAGAATCTGGAAGAAGGGCTACAATTACTTTGCCTTTGTTTTCTGGGCGCTGTGCCAGAATGCTTGCAGCTTTAAGTGCGGCACCACTTGAAATACCAACCAGGATTCCTTCTGCTCTTGCAAAAGCACGACCTTCTGTAAAGGCGTCTTCGTTTTCTATAGCAAGAATCTCGTCGTAAATCTTTGTGTTCAAAACATCTGGAACAAAGCCGGCACCAATTCCCTGGATTTTATGTGAACCAGGAGTTCCCTTTGAAAGAACTGGGCTTGTAGCAGGTTCAACTGCAACAACCTTTACGTTTGGATTTTTAGACTTAAGATATTCTCCAACACCTGTCAAAGTTCCACCAGTTCCAACACCAGCTACAAAAATATCAACTTTTCCGTCTGTCTGATCCCAGATTTCAGGACCTGTTGTCTTTTTATGAATTGCAGGGTTTGCAGGGTTTACAAACTGACCAAGAATAATGCTTCCTGGAGTAGACTGCTGAAGTTCTTCTGCCTTTGCAATAGCTCCCTTCATACCCTTTGTTCCGTCTGTAAGAACAAGCTCTGCACCATAAGCTTTAAGGAGATTACGGCGTTCAACACTCATAGTCTCTGGCAATGTAAGCACTGCCTTATAGCCTTTTGCTGCTGCTACCGATGCAATACCAATTCCTGTATTTCCAGAAGTTGGTTCGATGATTGTTGCACCTGGCTTCAAGATTCCTTTCTGCTCAGCATCTTCAATCATTGCAAGAGCAATACGATCCTTTACGCTTCCAGCAGGATTAAGATATTCAAGCTTTGCAAGGATTGTTGCGTCCTTTACGCCTGCTGCCTTTGAATAATTATTTAACTGTAAAAGTGGGGTCTTACCAATTAATTCCAATGCACTCTGTTTGATGTCTGCCATAATTTTGTTCTCCTATTATATTGCACTAAATCCATTTTCCAAATCTGCAATGATATCGTCAATATGTTCTGTACCAATTGAAAGACGAATTGTGTTCTGACCAATTCCCTGATCTGCAAGTTCTGCATCACTAAGCTGTGAGTGAGTTGTACTTGCCGGATGAATTACCAGAGACTTAACATCTGCTACGTTTGCAAGCAGACTGAAAATCTTAAGGTTATCAATGAACTTCCATGCTTCGTCGCGTCCACCCTTGATATTGAATGTAAAGATTGAACCGCCGCCGTTAGGGAAGTACTTCTGATACAAGGCATGATCCGGATGATCTGCGAGAGAAGGGTGATTTACCTTTTCTACTTTTGGATTATTCTTAAGGAAGTCAACAACCTTCTTTGTGTTTTCTGCATGGCGTTCAAGACGAAGACTCAAAGTCTCAACTCCCTGCAAAAGAAGGAATGCGTTGAATGGGCTTATTGTTGCACCAGTATCGCGGAGCAAAATTGCACGGATATAAGTTACAAATGCAGCTGGTCCAACAACATCATAGAAGCTTACTCCATGATAACTTGGGTTAGGAGCAGCAATCTGTGGATAGTTGCCACTTGCTTTCCAGTTGAACTTACCGCTTTCTACGATAATACCACCAAGAGTTGTTCCGTGACCGCCAAGGAACTTTGTTGCAGAGTGAACTACAATATCAGCTCCGTGTTCAATTGGGCGGATAAGATATGGTGTACCAAAAGTGTTATCTACTACAACAGGAAGTCCGTGCTTGTGAGCAATGTTTGCAATAGCATCGATATCAGGAATATCACTGTTTGGATTTCCCAAAGTTTCAAGATAAATTGCGCGAGTCTTATCTGTGATTGCGCCTTCTACTTCTGCAAGGTTGTGAGCATCAACAAATGTTGTGCTTATTCCATACTGTGGAAGAGTGTGAGCCAAAAGGTTGTAGCTTCCACCGTAGATTGTCTTCTGCGCAACAATGTGTCCACCGTTTGCAGCAAGTGCTTCGATTGTATAAGAAATAGCTGCAGCACCAGAAGCAAGTGCCAAAGCTGCAGAACCACCTTCAAGAGCGGCAACGCGTTTTTCAAGAACGTCCTGTGTAGAGTTTGTAAGACGTCCGTAAATGTTTCCTGCATCTGCAAGGCCAAAGCGGTCTGCTGCATGCTTTGAATTATGGAATACATAAGATGTAGTCTGATAGATTGGTACTGCGCGGCTGTCTGTTGCAGGGTCAGCCTGTTCCTGTCCAACGTGTAACTGTAAAGTTTCGAATTTATAATTTGCCATATGTGTTTTCCTCTTTAATTAAAATATATGAAGGGGAAGTCTCCCCTTACGGCCGCACTTCGTTGCGTCCTATCCTCTCTCCTAAGGGCTCTGCCCTTAAAAACCCGATTCACAACAACAGGAACGCATGACTCCGTTACGGAAATTTTCTCTAACTAATTTTTCAAAATAAAATTTCATATATGCCTCCTGTGTATGATTAGAAACCTATTGTTTTAGTAGGTTATATATTTATTTATACACGGAATAACCTACTATGTCAATAGGTTTTTAGAAAAAATATAAAAAATTAGTTAGGATTTTCAATTTTTTTCATATAATGAATATATAAAATGATATTTGCAATAAAAGTAAAAAGCCAGCTTATAGGATAAGTTATGTAAATGCAGTAAATCGTGTGAAATTGAGGAATCTGAAAGATTGTAAAAATCCAGATAATTCTGTAAAGACAGGCACCGCATAAAGAAGTAATTACAGGTGCAAGAGAATGACCTATTCCCCGGATGATGTTAGACATACCATCCATCATTCCGCAAAGGTAGTAGGTTGTCATTATTACCCAAAAGCGTTTTACTCCTGCTTCTATAACTTCGGGACTGTTTGAGAAAAATCCGTTCAACTGCTTTCGTAATAAAAGGAAAATGCCTCCCAAAATAGCACCTATAATAAAAATACAGGCTTGTGAAACATATACTACTTTTTTTATTCTGCCTATTTTACCTGCACCCATGTTTTGAGAACAGAAGGTGAGTGATCCTTGTGAAAATCCATTCATGGCTGTGTAAACGAAGCCTTCAAGATTTACAGCAGCCGCATTTCCCGCAATTGTAATTGCACCAAAAGAGTTTACCGATGACTGAATAATTACGTTTGAAAAAGAAAACATAATTCCCTGAAATCCAGCCGGTAATCCAATTTTTACAATTTTAGCAAGAATATGTGTATTTATTGCAAGCCGTCTGAAATTCAGCTTAAAATCATCTTTTTCGCGAACAAGAATTACAAGAACCGCAACAGCAGCAAAGGATTGCGAAATTACAGTAGCCCAGCCAACACCTGCAACATCCATCTTAAATGCAATTACAAAAATCAGGTTTAAGATAAGATTCATAACTCCCGCTGCAAAAAGAATATAAAGAGGCCTTTTTGTGTCGCCTTTTGCACGGAGCAGGGCACTTCCAAAATTATAAATCATTGTTGCGGTTATTCCGCCAAAGTAGATTTTAAGGTAAAGAGTTGCCAATGTTAAAACTTCGTGAGGAGCCTGCATGAGCATAAGAATATATTTGGAACCAATTACTCCAACAAAAGTAAGTACAACTCCGCACACTAAAGATATCAAAATTGAAGTATGAACAGTTTCCTGAAGCTCTCTTGAACGTTTAGCACCAAAGTAGTTTGCGGCAACAACATTTGTTCCAATAGAAAGTCCCATAAAAAGATTTACAAGCAGATTTATAAGAGAGCCTGTAGATCCAACAGCCGCAAGTGAATTGTTTCCTGCAAATCTTCCAACTACAACAACGTCTGCCGCATTAAAAAGCAGTTGCAGCAGGCTGGACAAAATGAGTGGAATAGAAAACTGGAGGAGCTTTGAAAGAATAGGGCCTTCTGTAAGGTCAAGCTGATTTAATTTACTCATCAACGCCTATTTTAATGAAAATGAAAACGGAGCACAATCAAAAACAAAAAAAATATCCTAGTGAATTACAAAAAGGTGTGTTATAATTTAAATTGTGTTTGGATTGAGAGATATTAAAAATTATTTTCTATATTGTGGGCTCGAAAAAAAAGAATATAATGCAGTAAAAAAAGATGCTTATGTTTCTAATTTTGTAGTTTGGCGTGTACTTCATGTTTTCATGGCCATCATATTCTTGTTTTTGTTCATAACTTCCTTTCTTAATCATCTTTTAAAAGTTAATCAGATTTTCTATTTTTTTGCGTTTGTTTATTCTTCAATTGTATGTTCGTTCTTTCTTATTCTTAAAAAAGATTCAATCATACCGCAGTTTTTAATTTATCTTTCAATTTCTTTGCTTTTTATATTCGGTGGCTTTATAAGCTCTAACAATGCTGTTGTTCCAGCTACAACCTTTATTGCTTTGCTTTTAATTACACCAATGTTCATGATAGATAAGCCTTTCTGGATGGCCATTGAATTAACTGCTTCTTCTACTGTTTTCTTAAGCTGGATGCATGCAATTAAATCATACGACACCTGGATGACTGATGTAATTAATGTAACAATTTTTACAATAGTTGGAATTGTTTTGAATGTTATTGCAAACTCGCTCAGAATCAAGGAATTTGTTTTAACAAGAGAAATTAATATTCAAAAAGATACAGATGAATTAACAGGCTTAAAGAATAAAAGTGCCCTTACAAAAGAAATAAATGATTTTCTTACCGATTCTATGACAGACAAGGGTATTATGTTTGTGCTTGATATAGATCGTTTTAAAGCAATAAACGATACTTACGGTCACGATATTGGCGACAGAGTTATTGCCCAGCTTGGCCGATTTCTTGGAGGAAAGTTTGTTACAAATGAAGTTACCGGACGTTTTGGCGGTGACGAATTTATAGTATTTATAAAAAACAATGATAATATGGATGCTGTAAAAAATATTGCAGAGGATATTATCAAAGGTGCTTCGCAGAATGTTGTTTTACCAGATAATAAACAGCTCATTACTATAAGTGTAGGTGTTGCAATTTACAGTGGCCGCGAAACAAATTATTCTGATCTTTTCAAAAAAGCCGATATCGCACTGTATCAGGCAAAGGGCAGCCACGATAAAAAATATGTGGTTTATGAATCACAATAAAGCAACACAATAATTATTCCTGCCATTCAAACTCAGAAGCATCAGCCGCTCGTGTTACTGTATCTATATTTTTAACAAAGGTTGTATCTTTTGCGTTTATTCGTTTTGCTTTGTCTGCCACCTGTTTAGCTTCTTTATCCATTCCAAGCTCGTGATAAATTGCTGCAAGATTTGCGTAGGCCTGCTTATAATTTGGCACAGTATTTGTAAGTGTAAGAAGGATGTCGGCTGCTTCTTGTTTTTGTCCCATAGAATACAAAAGCTTAGCGGCTGCATTCATTTCCAGCGGATTACTTGCAGAAGCGTTTTCAATTGCAACAGTAAGCTGTTTTGAAACTTCTGCAATTGAGCTTGTGTTCAAAGCAACAAGCTTTTCTTCGGAGAATGTAATATCCTGCTTTTCATCGGGATTTGCAGCAGTAACATAAATTTCCCAGGCATCATGCAAAAGCGTATATTCATACTCATTTCCAGATATTTCCTTAGAAGCCGATTTCCATGCGCCGTCAAAGCCGTTATAAAGAATTGTAGTCTCTACAGGAATCCAGATGTGTTCATTTATTTCAATTGTGCAATAAGACTCATCAAGCTTAGTCCAAAGTGTATTTGCTTTAAGGCCTGTATCAAAAGCTGCAAAAATATGTCCTGGTGTTGTGATGAGGGCAGTTTGAATGCCTGCACTTTCAAGTACAGAACAATACAAGGTTGTCATATCGTCGCAGTCTCCGCCCTTTAAAGTAAGAGTTTCAGAAGGGAAGCGTACAGTATCTACCGAATAACTAAGATCAATTACCTGAGAAACCGGAGTTACAGGATCTGCAACATAAGTAAGCGGAATTGAACCTATAGCATTAGAAAGTGCAATTGCCTTAGAAACATTTGTCGAAACAAAATCGCCCTGTTTTTTTGCAAGCGCATTAAATGCAAACGCACTTACAGTAGGATCATTTGGCTGAACAAAGCATGCAAGCATAGCTGTGTCATCCCAGGTCATAGCACTTTTTTTGTAGAGTGTGACAGGACGTGTAACAGAGAAGCTGTTAGCTTTGCCATTTTCTTCCCAACTGATTGTAAACTGCATTTGAAGCACAGTATTTTCGGTAACCTTTAATACCGATTTGTTTAATACAGTGCTTATTTCAAGAATCTGTTCTTGGCCCGGAGCAATAGAAGCAACTGTATTTCCTTTTGTAGGAAAGTCCATGTATTTTCGAACGTAAGATGAAACAGATACGTTTTTAATTGTTGAGTCTCCATTGTTTTTTACAGTAACAAGTCCGGCCGGGTTTGATGCATACACATTCATCAAAACAGGGAATAAAACTGAAAAATCAAAAGAAGTAATTTCTACAGAAGGAATTGCCGCTTTTGTAAATCCATCAGAAGGCGAAAAAGCATTTTTCAAATCGGTGTAAAGCTCTATAACTTCTTCATCCCATGGCACCTGCTTTTTAAGTTTTTCAAGCAGCTTCATTGCTTCCTGATATTTTTCGCGTGCAGTCTCTTCTCCATATTCATCAAAGAGGTCGAGTGCTTCTTCTGTTTTTGTAATTGCTTCTTTTTTATTAATTGCAACTTCTGACAACAGTTTTCTCTCAGAAGCGGCAGGATCGGCAGGACTTATCTCAAGATATTTATTGTAATATTCGAGTGCCGAAACATAGCTTTGTGAATTATAAAGAACATCCGCGTTTGCTTTGTAAGAAGCGGCCAGTTCGCTTAAAGTTGCATTGTCCATGTTCTTGTTGATATTTTTCATGGCAATAAGAGCAGGCGGGAGCTTTGTATCTGCTTCGGCAACACGCCATATATTATTGCTTCTTACATCATAAAAGTAATACATTCCCCAGCCGGCACCACAACAGAAGGAATACATAAGAGATTCATCAATTGGCATCGACCATAAAATGCTTCCATTTTTAGAGAATCTTATTAATGCAGTGTTGTTTTCTTTAATTGCAAGGAACGAGCCGTCATCTAAAACCTTCAGAACGCTAAGGAAACCATCACCCGTTATTTGTGGATATATTACTCTTTTTAAAGCTTTGGTTTTTGCACTGTATACAAAGATTAAATCATCGTCTTTAAAATAGAATGTATCATCTGGTCCTGCCAGGGTTTGTGGTAAATCAGTTGGATAGGACATATATTCCGTTTCTTTATCACCTTGTTGAGGTAAAATTATTCTTCTGTTTTCGCTGTCTAAAAGATAAGGTTCTCCTGAATTGTAAAAGTCCAGCATTGTGCCCATAGAAGGATATTTATAAAGCTGACGTTTTGTAATAGAGTTTTGTTCGTTCATGTATAAAACTGCAGGAGTTTTTTCATTTGCAAAAAGAATGTTTTTTCCGTCTGGACTGTACAAC
>JBGVAV010000099.1:0-4366 GCA_045224915.1 Treponema sp. | reverse complement strand
AAGTTAAGACTTTGGTTGGTGCAAAAGTTACAGCTGCTATGCAGGAACGTAACGCTCGTGCTGCCGAAGCTGCTAAGGCTAAAGAAGTTGCTGCAAATGCCGCTCCAGCTGAAGCTCCAGAAACACCAGCAGAAAACGCATAATTTTATGTCGGAAATCCCGGCATGAATGCACAAGACCGTCCATTTTGGGCGGTCTTTTTTTTTAGTTATAAAAGTAAAAAAAAAATTGTGAATTCCCCAATTCCATACTATAATCTAATGTAGAAAAAAATATAGTAAAAAAAGGAGGCATGATTATGAAATCAATTTTCAAATCACTTCACAAATGTGGATGGGGCATACTTTCTATAGTATTGCTTGCATTGCTATTAGCTGGATGTCCTGGAACTGCTGGTAGTGCAGATAAACCGGATGATAATCCTACAGACACTTCTTATAATTTATCGGTAAAGCAAACTTATGCAACCTGGGTAGAAATTAATTTCTGTACCGTCGAAGAAATGGAAGCCTTGGATTATTATGATTATAAACTTTATAAGGGTAACGAAACAGAACCTTTATATACATCGATGCTGAATGATGAGGCTTCTGATTATTATAAAAGGATATTTGGTAGCGCCTACGATTCTACCAAACCTCTTACACCAGATACAGAATACACTATAAAAGTTGAATATTGGACACCAGATTGGCATAAATATACAAGGGAATTGAAATTCAAAACAAAAGCTTATGACTTTTCGGATTATACTCTTGAATATGATGATATATATAAAGGTATTAGAATAAAATCTAACGAAATTCTTATTGGAAAGGTAGCAGCCTGGCGTTCAGATAAAGCAGATGGGGATTATCAAAAAGTAGAGCTCACAAATAATAGTAATTATGTTGTAGATGTTATTGATAAAAATAATCTGGAAACTAATAAAACATATTATTATAAATTTGCAGTTACAAAGTATAATTACGATACATCTGAATATGATATTTTATATGAAAGTACAGAACCTAAATCTATTACTTTAGGTAAACTCCCTCCAAAAGCTGTTGATAAAGATTCCATTAAAATTTATCAGGGAATTACTGGTGTTAAATTTGAATGGGATGCCGTTAAAGATGCCACTAAATACAAGGTTTCTGTAAAACCAGATAGTGCATATTCGTCTGATCCTGCTTTGGTTGAAGAAGAAATAACAGATACTGTTTATGAATTTGATGCACTCAAATATATTGAAGATTTTACTACCTATTCAGCAATACATTACAGAGATTATGATGTATATATTACTGCTATGAATGAAGCAGGAAACAGTGGATATGTTTATCGTACATTTAATATTGACGATGTTAAGATTACAAGCGTTTCTGTTAATGCCGGACAAAAAGAAGCTGTTTATCGTATTAAAACCAATTTTGATTATGTTGGACCTGGTTGTACTGTTGAATATATTTTGAATTCAGAATACTCTGAAGATAAAATTAGTAATGAAAATCTTCTTGCACCAATTTCTTCTTCTCCAGAAATTATAAGAAAAGATTTGCAAATTCATACTGAATATTATACATCACCTAAAAGTGGTTATGTTTTTGTAAGAGCCACATATAAAGACAAAGATGGAAATGATAAACAAACAATTGCCTATAAGTCAGTTAGTAAGTTTACAACAGGCGAATTTGATGCAATAACTGATTTAGAAGTTGTAGAGGTAAAATCTACTTCTATCAAAATTAAATTTACTGGACTTTCTGCTGAGCAGAAAAATGGACAAAATGTCTACTATTGGGTAATGGCAAATAATAAAGATCCTGAAAAAATAACAAATCCTGCTGGTGCTGTTATAGAGAATCTGGAGCCCGGAATAAATTATTCATTAAAGGTCATTGCTACTAATGATAGTTATGTTACTAAATATGATTTTGGAGATTACGAAAACTATGCAGAAATAGAAGCTGCAACAGATTCAGGACTTTCAAAACCTACAAATGTAACTTTATCCGAAGAAGAAGGAGCTTTGGATACACAGCCACTATTAAAGGTAACCTGGGATAAGATTACAGAAGATGACGGTTCTGGTAATGTTGCATATGAAGTAGAATATAAGATTCTTAAAAAATCTTCATTCAAGAAATTTATACACAAGGTTGGAGAAGATTATGTGAATGCATATACTAATACTTACGAAGCAACCATGCCTGTAAACGCTGGTAATAGATATCTTGCTCGTGTTGTAGCCTACAAGGTTGATGAACCGGCTTGTAAAGTTTATTCTGATACAAAAGAAATTCAATTCACAAAATATGATGACAAAACTTTAGTAACAGCTCTTACATACCCTGCAGATGTTGGAAATCATAAGGCTGGAGATATTATTGATTTTACAGATCCAAATGTATGGGAAGGTGAAAATTTCGTTCCAAGATCTTCAACAACAACTGGTTATAACTTTGGAATTACTCAGTTTATGGGAGAGGCTAGCAACGAAAAAATCAGAATTCCTACCGGTGATCCTGCATATTTTGCATTCAAAGTTAGCTTTGATGCAGAGGAAGATGCCGATGAACAAGGAATTAATTCAACCTATACACCTCGCCTTATTTTTATTGATGAGTATGCATTCTTTACAGCTGCTGAGAGACAAGGTTTCGGTCGCTTTGGTAATATCTATATTGTTATTCCTGAAACTGATGGTTATATTTTGAAAGAGTTCCCTGATTCAACTGGCTATTTGTTCTCTTCTGTAAATATGCCATACTTTAACAGAGAATCTGATGGTAGTCTAAGATCTACTACGTCGGCAGCTTCTGCAGGTATTGCTGTTGATGAAACATGGATTTACAACAATAGTGTTTATGTTGGAGTAAAACAAACTGTGGCTGGAAATGTAGGTTTCAGCTACTTCTACTAATAATTCGTTACGGGTTTTTCTCTAGACCATCCCCCCGTTACTGTGCTAAACTTTTTGCATGGTGCACGGGGGGATTTCCGTTTATACAGGGCAGCTTTCTCGACTGGGGATACCTAAGCAGACTTTAAGGGAAGGGAGTCAGGTGCTTGTTCGCATTATTGCCGATAAGGGAGGCGGACGGTACGAAGGTTCTGTGGCGGGGGCTCGTGTTTCTATTACTTCTAAACAGCCGCTTGCAACGGGAACAACTTTTACTGCGTCAATCAGTTCTAAAAACGGGCAGATCCTTCTTACTCCGAATCTTGGAGAAAATAATATTGCACAGCAGACTTTTGAACTTTCGGTAATGCAAAATGAACAGCTTGCATCCTTTATTCAAAGCTTTGGGCTGCCTGCTGACGAAACAAGCTTTCATCTTATGCAGCAGATGAAACAGCTTGGAATGAAAATGGACTCTGTGTTGCTTGCAAAAATCTACAACCTTTCTGTTAAATTCAAAGGTAAAGAAAAACGGGCTACGGAGCTTCTCTCTATTCTTTCAAAAAAAGGAATTGATTTTTCGGAGGAAGATTTGCTTACGCTTTTGCAGGAGCTTGATTCAAATCCGGATGATCAGGACGATGGCCAAAATTCAGCGCAGCAGAAATACAAATTACTAAACAAAATCAACAGCATTAAAAATACCTGGCAGCTGCTTCCTTATGAAATCCTTTCTGCTATGGGCCCGCTTGCAAAAGGTTCTCTTGGATTTTTTATAGATGAAGCGGCTAACCTTAAGCTTTTGAACGTTGAATGCAATTGGCTTAGTAACAATCACAAATATTTATTTAGTCTTGAGTATCTTAAAGGGCAGTGCACTAATATAAAAATGAGCGGGCAGGGTGTTGATGTATCAAAGCTTGCCTATATTCTTGACGGACGTCTTAGTGCCTCTGGAAAACAAATCAGCATTGAGCTTGTTGAGCCAGAACTTATAGAAGGAACTGCCTGCGGTCAGGAAGAGTTTTTTGCTTTTGGAGGTGAAATATGAAAGATGTTCCACTTTCGCAGCAAAAGGCTGTTGCTTTAAAATATCCAAAAGGTGCAGAAGCGCCATTTGTAATTGCAAACGGGAAAGGCCTCCTGGCAAAAAGAATCCTCGACGAAGCCCGGTCAAATGACATCAAAATAGAAGAAAACACTCCGCTTGTAGAATTTCTTTCAGAAATACAGGTTGGAAGTCTTGTTCCTCCAGAAACATGGGAAATCCTTGCTCAGATTTTCAGTTTGATTTTAGCTGAGGAGGAAAAATGAACACTAAAATCACAGGTAACGCTGGAGAAAATAAAGCCGCCGATTATCTTATAGCCCAGGGATTTTCAATAATTGCTCGAAATTACAGGACAAACGGCGGAGAAATTGATATAATAGCAACTAAAGATGATGTAGTTGTGTTTGTAGAGGTAAAATCGCTGCCAA
>JBGVAV010000098.1:0-43854 GCA_045224915.1 Treponema sp. | reverse complement strand
CCCCAAAAAACTAGCACAGAATCAGTACAAACAGAGTTTTGTTTCGGGAAAAAGTATGGTATAATTATATAATTCGAGTAAAAAAATGATTTTTGATAAAATTAAACAAGGCTACAAACAAAGATACACAATTTCCTATGATGATTTAAGAGATTCAAATGAGTCTAACAGAATTACGGTACTGGTTATAAGCTCCATTCTTTTGCTTGCTGATATAATCAATTTTTTTGTTATTCTTATTTTTCATCATGCTCACCTTAATGAACAGATGCATTCTCTTATTTATCTGTCTATTTATACACCATTAAATCTCTATACATTCCTTCATGCAAGACATTCAAAAAACAGCAGATATTGGATAAAAGTAATTCCTGTTTATCTTGTCTTTTTTGTAGCTTTAAGCGCCAGTGTTTTCAATTTCTATTTTCTGGAATCACCTCACAACGGTTTTGTAACTTATTATTTGTCTGGATTCCTTTTTTTAATTGTATTTTCATTTTCACCCTTTATTTATCTTTTTGAGCTTTTAATTGCCGCAGTTATTTTGACGCCAGGAGTTTTCAAAACCTTTGGAATTCTTTCGGTTGTAGATTTATATATTGTTACTGTTGTAATGTTCTGGATTGCCATGTACAAAAGAAGCTTTGAAAAAAAGCACTTCGGACTTCTTAAAAAACAAAAGAAAAGTCTTGTGGCAAAAACCTTTGGAAACTTTACCCTTCTTTATGATAACAAGGTCATCAAGTTTTCAAGATCAAAATCTCTGGAGCTTATTGCATATCTTATTTACAAAAACGGAAGCTCTGTAAAAACAAAAGAACTCCTTGCAACCCTTTGGGGAGATCATGCAGACAGTGCGCGTTATGGTGCAAGCTTGCGAAACCTTATTGTTGATGTCAGGCGAAGTCTTACTGAACTTGAGATACAAAACTTCTTTATTACAGAGTATAACAATTTCCGAATTAATCCCGAAGTTGTTCAATGTGATTATTATGATTTTCTTGCAGGCGACCCACAGGCCCAGAAAAGCTTTGCCGGTGAATTTATGAGTCAGTACAGCTGGGCAGAAGATACCGCAGGCTTTCTGGAAAAGAAGGTTTTGAAAAAATAAAATAAATGCTATACTAGCAAAATGGAAATACGTAAAATTACAAAAAATGATTTGGACACGCTGATGGATTTGTATGTTCAGCTTAGTCCTGTAAATGAAGGTTTGTCGGTTCAAAAGCGTGACGAAGTCTGGGAACAGATTCAAAACGATGACAAAATCACTTACCTTGGTGCCTACGAAAATAACCAGCTCATTGCAACCTGCTTTCTTACTATAATTCCAAACTTGAGCAACCAGGGACGCCCTATTGGTTATATTGAAAATGTCGTAACTGATGAAAAATGGCGTGGCAAAGGTGTTGGAACAAAATTACTGCAGGAGGCCGTTGCCATGGCAAAGGCACAGAACTGCTACAAAGTTTTCCTTGAAAGTGGAATTGCACGTACTGGTGCACATGAGTTTTACCGCACCCTTGGTTTTGATGACACTCATAAAAAAGCATTTAATATTAGATTTGAATAGGAGCGCGTGATGGAAGAAAAGCTTTCGTGGAATGAATCGTTCATGAACATTGCTCAGGAATTTGCGAAACACAGTACCTGCAAAAAGCTTCAGGTCGGTGCAATCCTTGTAAAAGACAAAAGAGTGATTAGCTGCGGTTACAACGGCGTTCCTTCCGGAATGGAGCACTGCAAGGATAAGTTTAAGGACATTGATATTACTACTCCAGAAGGCCGCCAGCTGCATCATGAGTTTGCCGTAAAAAACGAACTTCATGCAGAACAAAACTGTATAGCCTATGCCGCCCGTTCCGGTGTTCAGATTGACGACACCTGCATTATGTATGTTACAAACGCCTGCTGCCCTGATTGTTCTAAGCTCATTGTTGCTGCAGGGATAAAGCATGTTGTTTATAAGGACGGATACAAAACTTTGGATGGCATTGAGTTTATGAAAAGCGCAGGGGTGAAAGTAGAGGTGTTGGCTGATGCAGAATGAAATTATTCAGATAAAAGAAAACCAGCTGCCACAATGCCTGGATTTTATTCACCTGTGTTTTAAGAGTGTTGCAGAAAAGTTTGGATTTACAAAAGAGAATTGTCCTGGTCACACAAGCTTTATGCCGATGGAAAAACTTCAGAATTTCTTTAACTGGGGATTTTTGATGTACGGCATTTTTTCGGAACAGGGCCAATTAGAAGGATATATTTCTTTGAGTAAAGTGCCTGATAAGGAAGGTGTCTGGAGTATTCACAATCTTTGTGTGCATCCTGATCTGCGATATAAGGGTTATGGAAAGCTTTTGTTAGATTTTGCTAAGGCTAAAACTAAAGAGTTTGGCGGACAGATTCTTTTTGTAGATTTTATAGATGAACACACAGAACTCAAAAACTGGTATATAAAAAACGGCTTTAATTTTATTGGAGCACAAAAATATGAACATCTGCCGTTTACTGTTGGAATGGCAACGTATAAAATTGAATAGGTTTTTAACATGAATTTTGATCCCAGCCAAAAAGAAATTGATTTTGTAAATGACTCCCTCGCCCTCTTTAATGATGAAAAAGTTGGACCAGATAACCACGAACTTTTGAATATTGTTGAATATGATGATGAGAAGAATGTGATTGCGGGTTTGCTGGGTGGAACCTATTGGGGCTGGATGCACATTGATATTTTGTGGGTTGATGAGAAATTCCGGGGACATGGGGTTGGCTCAAAGCTTCTGGTGGCGGCGGAAGAAGAGGCTCGTCGTCGTGGGTGTCATTCTGTTCATGTAGATACAATGAGTTGGCAGGCACCGGAGTTTTATAAAAAGCATGGTTATAAAATTATAAGTGAGCTTGATGATATTCCTTTGGGGAATAAGAAATTTCATCTGGTGAAAGATTTGTAAAAAATTACAGAAAATCTGCCAGGGCTAGGGCAGCTACAGCCTCATACACAGGAACTGCTCTTGGAACAATACATGGATCATGGCGACCGCCTACTGTTATTGTTGTATTTTCTTTTGTTTCTAAGTCTACAGTTGCCTGCTCTTTGGAAATTGTTGGGGTTGGTTTTACAGCTACGTCAAAAACAATTGGGGCAACTGTGCCACCAACTGAAATGCCACCAAGAATGCCACCACAGCGGTTGGTTTTTAATTGCGGCCCAGGGAAAACAAAACTATCATTATTTGTAAAACCCGCTAATTCTGCAGCATCAAATCCATTCCCAAACTCTACGCCCTTACATGCTGGTACTGCAAAACACAAGGCTGCAATTTTTGCTTCTATGCCTTCAAAAATCGGGCCGCCTATGCCGCCTGGAATACCCTGTATAACTACTTCTATTGTTCCGCCTACGGAGTCGTTGTTGGCGCGGGCTTTGGCAATTGCTTCTTTCATCTGTTCGCCTTTTGCGTCGTCTACAACAGGGAACTCTTTTTGTGGAACGTCTGCAAGTTTTCCTAAAAATGCTTTTTCATCAGCACGGTTATCAAAATTGTAAGACTCATCTTTTACACCTGCAATTGATTTTATATGCGCATTAATTTTAATTCCCTTTTCTGCAAGATATGATTTTGCAAAGAAGCCTGCAGCACACAAAGGCGCAGTGAGTCTTCCAGAAAAAGCACCACCACCCGAAGAATTAAAGCTTTGGCCATATTTAAGTCTTGCAGTAAAATCTGCGTGGCCCGGGCGAGGTGTACGTAACAAGTTTGAATAATCATGTGGCTTTGTATTTGTATTTAGGATATGTGCAGTGAACAATCCTTTTTGCAAAGTGTCTACAATTACTTCGTCAGCTTCCTTGCGTGGAGTAGACCAGTCGTTCTGGCCGGGAGCACGGCGTTTCATAAAGGCAGCAAGAGCAGACACGTCGAGTTTGTCGTAGTCCAGTCCTTCCAGGCGTATGCCGATAGACTCGCTGTGAGATTCGCCGTAAATGCCTATTTTGAGTTTTTGACCGGTAAACCAGTTGTAGATTGGTTCTATCATATTATACTCCACAATCCCGGGAAGGATTTATTCACACATTCCTTATTATCAATTAAAACCGGGCGTTTTGTCCATGCGGCAACAAGGCAGGCGGTCATAGCCATGCGGTGGTCGTTGAAGGTTGGAATCTCAATACTTTCCGGAGGATTAAAACCACCTTCAATAATAAGAGTACCGTCCTTTTCACAAGCCTTTGCCCCGGCAGCTTTTAGAGCTTCTATTGTTGCCATAACTCTGTCGCATTCCTTAAAACGAAGACGCTCAATATTTTTGATTTTTGTGAGTTTACAACGAGCGGCTGCTGCAACTGCAATATATGGGACAATGTCTGGATAATCTGCAGCATCAAGTTCAAGCTCCTGCAGGTAAAAAGCATCTTCCCCTGCCCGGCCTTTTACAAGACACAATTTACCACCATTCCACTCATATTCAAAGCCGAGTTTTTGCAAAATCTCAAGGATGATTTTATCTTTCTGGAAAGAGTCTTTGTTCAGACCTGATAATTCTACGCGGGCATCTGGTGTCAAAGCGCCAAGTGTAAGCAGGAATGCAGCGCTGGACCAGTCGCCTTCGATTACTTTTGATTGCCCTTCGACTGGCTCAGGAACCGCATACTTTTTAATTATATCAAGTGTTAAATCATAATAACCCTTTGATTCAAGCGGTCCCAAAATCTCAACTGTCGCCCCCGGAATCACAAGTGATGCCATCTGCAGGCCAGAGGCATACTGTGACGAAACATTTCCTTCTATTTTGAAAACGCCCCCTTGCAGTTCGCCCTCTACATATATTTTCTGATTCTGTTTGTCTATACTAACTGTTACTCCGTGATCACCCAAACACTTCACCAACTGTTCAAGCGGACGTTCAATAAGACGGCCCTTTGGTAAAAACACAAGACGCTTTTTACCGGCCAATCCCATATGTGTTAAATATGCAGCACCTACGCTAATCATAAATCTCAACGTGGAACCACTTTCGTTGCAAGGCATAATTATATCGGTTACACTGTCATCTTTTGTAGCCTCGTATAAAGCTTTTAGGCAGGCGCGTGTTGCACGAATATCGTCGTTGTCATTTGGTTGTGGCTCTTCGACCCCTTCGACAGGCTCAGGGACCCCAAGAGCGCGCGTCAAAAATTGAATTATCAACTCGCGGTGTACAACCGACTTGGAAGGAGGAACTGTAAAATCAAGATTTAAGGAAGGAATCCTTATTTCATAATTCATAGGTAGTTCCTGAACTCCTCTACAGGCATTGGTTTGAGTTCGCCCTCTCCAATTTTATTTACAACAACTGCGGTAATATTTGAACCGCGTTTCTTTTTATCATTCATAATGCCGTCCATAATCTGGTCTGCACTTATAGGATCATCACACGGCAACTCGTAAAGCTTAAGCATCTGAACAAGCGCGTCATGAACAGAACTTCTTCTGCTGATTCTTTCCATTCCCTTTGCAACTGCAAAACCATGTGAAACTGTAAAATTACTGCGGGCTTCTATAACATGACCAATTGTATGACCAAAGTTCAAAAGCTGACGTAATCCATTATCATGTTCATCCTGACTAACAACATCTGCTTTAATCTGAATACAACGGGCAACAACTTCTTCGAGTTCCGGCGAATTTTTAGTAACCCGGTTCAAAAGCATTTTGTAAAAATCTTCGTCCCAGATAAATGCATACTTAATAACTTCAGCCATTCCCTCTGTAAACAAAACATCATCCAAAGAAGCAAGAAGCGCAGTATCTGCAATAACAAGACTTGGCTGCCAGAAAGCACCAACAAGATTTTTTCCTTCAGGTAAATCAACACCGGTTTTTCCGCCAACAGAAGCGTCAACCTGTGCAAGCAAGGATGTAGGAATCTGAAAAACTTTTATACCACGTAAAAAAATAGAAGCCGCAAAACCAGCCATATCTGTAGCTACACCGCCGCCCAAAGCAACAACTGCATCTGTTCGGGTAAAGGCAGCGGCAGCCAGCGCGCCAAGAATATCACCAATAGTATTCAGTGTTTTACTCTGTTCGCCTGCCTCAAAAACAAAATCAAAAACTTCAAAGCCTGCAGCCTCAAGGGAACCCCGCAACTGTGTCATATACAACGGAGCAACATTACTGTCGCTCACAATCATGAGTTTCTGGATTTTGGGATCCACGCCAGCTATGAGTTTGCCTGTCTCTTCAAGAAGACCAGGGCCTACGAGGACTTTGTATTGATCTTTGACTTTAACAACTATTTCTTTCATAGTATCTCTTCCAAAACGTGGATTGCCACGTCGCTTCGCTCCTCGCAATGACGAACAGGCTACCCATCCAATTCAGCCTTGCGGTCGCTTCCTTCCTGCAGAAGGGCTTGCAGTTTTTCCTGATCCCCTTTTTCCATGGCAGCTTTGTACTTACCAAGTTCTCCAATCATGCTGTCAATTTCGCGGATAAGGTTGTCTTTGTTTTCCATAAAAAGTTCAGCCCACATACCGGCATTAAGCCAGGCAACACGTGTCAAATCCTTGTAGCTGCCTGCAGAAAAACCATGATGATCATTGGCAGTAGGACTCTTAACATAAGCATTAGAAACAACGTGAGCCATCTGCGAAGTAAAGGCAATCATTTCATCGTGCTTATCGGCATGAGAAAGACAGAAGCTTCCAAAGCCCGCAGGCTCAACAGCCGCCTTTACTCTGTCAATCAATTTCATATCATCAAAAACAGGAGGAACAATTACAAGCGGAGCCCCCTTGAACATATTTGCCTTAGAATGCTTGAGTCCGGAATATTTTGTTCCAGCCATTGGATGTGTTCCAACAAAAACAAAATCATTCTTTGCAGCAACCTTAAAGCAGGCATCGCAGACAACGCGTTTAATTCCGCCTGTGTCCATAACAAGCCCGCCCTTCTTAAACTTGTCAGCATTTTTCTTTACATAATCAATTGTTCCCTGCGGATAAATACAAATCAAAACAAGGTCGCACTTTGCCAAAAGCTCAGGCTTAAGTTCATCGTCAACAAAGCCACCAAGCTTACCCATAAGAATAACAGAAGAATCCTTGTCATAAGCAAGAACTTTGCAGCCGGCCTCTTTATATGCACGTGCAAACGAAGCACCAATAAGTCCAAGTCCTACAACACCAACAGTCTTTACTTTTGCAGCCACTTAAATCACCTCACGAATCTTCATTACACGTTTTGCAACATCATCAAACTGTTCAGGTGTAAGAGACTGAGCACCATCGCACAAAGCCTTAGAAGGATTATTGTGAACTTCAATCATAATTCCGTCGGCACCACAAGCAGCTGCAGCCATAGCCATAGGCTTAACCATACGTGCAATTCCTGTAGCGTGAGAAGGATCAACAATAATTGGAAGATGTGTAAGCTCGTGGAGCATTGGCACAGCGCTCAAATCCAAAGTGTTGCGTGTATAAGTTTCATAAGTACGAATTCCGCGTTCACACAAAATAACGTTTTCGTTTCCGCCAGCCATGATGTATTCAGCACTCATCAAAAATTCTTTCATTGTATTTGCAAGACCGCGCTTAAGAAGAATAGGCTTGTTAAGCTTGCCTAACTCCTTGAGCAGCTCAAAGTTCTGCATGTTGCGGGCACCAACCTGAATTAAATCTACATTTTCAAAAAGAGGAATATGTGCAGGGCTCATAATTTCTGTAACGATTGGCATACCAGTTGCCTTTTTAGCCTCAAGTAGTAATTCCAAACCTTCAGCCTTAAGACCCTGGAAATCATAAGGAGAAGTACGTGGCTTAAAAGCACCGCCACGAAGAAGCTTAGCACCACTTGCTTTAACAGCCTTTGCAACTTCAATAATCTGATCGCGGTTTTCTACAGAACAAGGGCCTGCAATAAAAGCAAAGTTTCCGCCACCAATTTTTACACCGCTAACATCAACAATTGTATCTTCCGGATGGAACTTTCTGTTTGCCTTTTTATATGGTTCACTGATTCGTGTAACCGATTCAATAATATCAAGTCCCTTGAGCAGGTCAATATCAACCTTTGTTGTATCACCAATCAATCCAAGAATGGTTTTATAATCACCTTCAGAAAGATGAACCTTAAGTCCCTGTTCCTTAAACCATTCAATCAGATTGTTAATCTGTTCCTGACTTACACCAGATTTTAATACCGCTATCATATTTCCTCCACGGGCGCTCGCCCAAAAAAAAACCGCACGGAAGTGATCCATGCGGTTCGTTATTATTTACTATTCAGTAAAGTTCGGCACAAATCACTTACCCTCTGCATTTGCAGTAATAATATGAGTAAAAATAATATGCACCAAAATAAACTTTGTTAGTCAATTTGTTTCTCCAAAATTGTTATGTTAATCTAACAAGTTGGGGAAATTTTGTCAATAGGAAGGCTTTATTCAGAATTACCAGAATTTCCAAAAAATAGCAGTGTAAACAGAAGAATATTAATTCCGACATCAAGATATATCTGAGGCTGTATTTGTTGTAATTGCTGTAATTGAATAAAACGTGCACCAGCTTTAACAGTAAAAATATTAAAGTCAATATTGCAATAATCCAATAGATTTTGTTCCTGAGAATCAGCAGAATGCGCAAAAGTATTAAACACTATTCCACAATCAGCCCATGACTTTTGCAGGCCTTCCAGCCCCAAATGAAAAGAAGCAAACGGCATAAGCTGGATATTTCTCTTAAACTCAAAAATATCATAAGCCAAGGTACAATTAACAAGTGAAAGAAGAACGTCATCTGTTTCTTTATTATTAAGAGGAAAGAAACAATTAAATGGAGACGCCGAAATTGAAAATCCATTCTCTGTTTCAAATCTAAAATCAAGAATCTGGACATTTAATTCCAGAGAACCTTCAATAGAATTATTCTTATATTCAGAATACCCACCAAAAAAGAAGGTTCCAAAATCCCAGTTAAACTTAAAAGGATTTGCCATAACTGAAACGACAGACGTAACAAAAAATATTATTACAACAGACAAAACTTTTTTCATTCTTATATCCTCTTTCAAAAAAATCAAGGATAATTACATGATCCGTCGTAATCATCAGGATTACTAAAGAAAACCATGCCCAACGCAATAAGATTAAAACCTATATCTGCATAAAGCTGCGGCTGGCCTTGATTAAGACGTATGCCCGCTTTAGCAGCAAGTATCTCACCCCGCAAATGATTGTTTTCCTGCGCTGCCTGAATTTCGCTTGGCCAGATTAAATCGGCATAAAGATTAAACAGAACACCGCAGTCAACTCGGAACTTATCTAAACCTTCAATAGCTCCCGCATAACAGGCAATATAAGGCATTAGCTCCGCGTCTTTTCTGAATCTAAAAATATCATAACCAAGTGTAAAATTTCCAAAGGTCATCAGTGTGATATCAGGCTCGTTGATTTTATTCAAAACACCCCAGAAATTAAATGGTGAATATGCAAGCAAAAATCCTGTTGACGCTTCAAGACGAAAATCTAGAACCTGAGCATCTAATTCACCTACAGGTCCTGGCGAACCATCATAACCAAGATTACCGCCTGCAAAAACGGTACCAAAATCCCAGAAGAAATCCATGGAAAATGCTTTGATAGAAATGAGTGAAATTAAAATTGAAATAAGAAATACTTTTTTACTGCGCATATAAACAAAACAAATAAACGGATAACGGGTTACAATTTAGAAATTCATTGAAATTCCAAAAGTCCATCCCGAAAGAAGAGCAGTTTTAGCATATCGTTTTATTTGCGATGAAGAAGGCTTTGAAGCGCCGCCAGCATCAGAAAAGAGAGAACTGGTTTTATTTGTTATAACAGGAACAACAAGGTTCTTGTTAAGCAAAAGCTTTGTATTGAAAGAATCAGAGTTACCAAGTGTATAATCAAGGCCGGCTTTCATTGAAATCAGAGTATCTGCATTAGAAAAATTAATTTCATCTTTGTAGCGAATTATTGAACCATTATATATGAGATTTTTTTTGTAGGTGCCCTTAAAATAATAACGCACGTAGGCGTACGCATCTATAAACACCCGTGTATTTACAAAAGCGTTGAAGCGGCCTTTCTTAAAATTATAATCAGCCGCAAGAGTTATAAAATCGGCATATAAATCGCAGTCGCCATAGGCATACGAAAAAGGAAGAAAATACTGACTTTGGTCAGCCCCGGTAACAGTTACACTGCCGTTGAGATAAGAATAAACAAAGCCCGCCGCAGTATTTATTGTATGAAGGCAATTTTCTTCGCGCCCCGCAAACGACCATTTTTTACCGGCATTTACATCTATAAAATGAAGCTTTCCTCCACCAACTGAATTATTCTGCTCACTCAAAAAAGAAAAATCGGCACCGTAATATTGTGTATTTAAAAATATATCGTAGGGAAAATTAAGAGCAAGACTTGTCTCTCCAACTGCCCGAACAAAAAGCTCCCCAAACAAAAGATACAGGTCACTTGTTTGGGTTTGCGCGCTCGAAACAGAAAGTCCAAGTGTTACAGAAAAATCAGGGGCAAAAACATAAGAAAAACTGGCGGCTCCGTAATTATACGAAAAGTCTTCCAGCTTTATACCAAAAGCTCCGTTCGAATAAGAAACTGTTCCAGGAACCTGACCCACCGCGCCTTCAAACAAAAGCGCCCATCGGTCATCTTCAATACCAGCTGTTACACCACCGTTTATGTGATAAGTATCTCCAGATTTATCAATGAGCAGAGTCCCGCCATTTGTGTTAAAAGAAAAAATCCCTTTTTGCATTCCAAAAATTCCAGTTGTGAAAAAAACAAAAATTATCAGTTTGCAAAAAAGGGATTTCATTTTAATAAGAAATCTACAATTACAATTTCCTATTATTCTTCACTTTCAAACATAGATCTTAAGAAGCCTGCACATTCGTCTTCAAAACCACCGTAGTAGAAGTTGAAAACAAAAAGTGTAGCGGCCAGATTCATTTCAATTCTAGGCTCAAGTTCAAAAGACACATTCTTAACGATATCATTAGATGTCATTGCAGTCAGGATGTTATCACGTAATTTGAAATTCATATATGCAGAACATCCAGAAGTGAATACATCTTCGTCATCACTTTCAGCTGCAGCTTCAAGCATTGCCTTTAATTCAGCAATAGTTGTAATCTTCTGGGTAGTTCCAGCCTTATAAATAACTGGCACAGTTCTTCCTCCAGATGCTGTTGTATCAAACATATTTGCAATAGAGAAATATCCTGGTGTGAAAATCTTTCCAAAGTCAATTATGAATTCATAAGCTCCAGATGTTACACCATTCATACTTGCAGGAACAGGCCATTCAGTTGCATCGCGAGGCAAACCATTTGGAATACCAAACAAATCGCCATCCTTGATTGCAGCCTTTAATTTGAGTGCAGTATCTTTAAAGACAGCATATTCTCCAAGCATTCCACTTATTGCAGCAGGATAAATTGAATCTTCAGCAACAATATCATCATAAGCGGCAATTACATCATCAATTACGCCAATAAAGGTTGCTTTTGCCTGATTCATTTTTGCAGTACCTACGCCATTACCACGAGCACCGAGCAAGTTATTTGCAATAGGATCAATTTTTGCATTGTATGAGCCAAAGTTATCTAACATCCAGTTAATTCCATCTTCACCTGGTTCATCTGCCATAAAAATGCTCCAATCCATCTTAAGCAAAGAAAGGTCAATGTTTAAATTATAACTCTGAATAAATTCAAATGTACCTTTAAGCACATCAAGAGCACTCTTAATAAGCTTGAGTTCTGGAGCTCCAATCTTAAAGGTTTCGCCTTCACCAAGCATTTCATTTAGTTCCATGCCTTGAACAACAGCGGCAGGTAATTCAACAGGATTTTTAATAGAGTTAATTTTTGCAATTGCACTGTTATATTCATCACTCTCAAAAAGAGCTGAATAAAGATCGTCAACTGCATTATTTAATCCGTCTGAGTTACCGTTAAGAATGTTTGCAAGAACAAGCATACTCAAGGCTTCTGCATTATTAAGCCCTATTGTGAACCAATTTTCATTTTCTAGATTATTGAATTTTGGAGTACGAACTGTCATTGGGTAGGTATAATTTTCTACATATTCCCACTGCGATTTATAAGCAGTCGCTGTTATTGAATCATCGGCCCTAACTCTTGCCCAATATTCTCCGTCATCATCAGGAATTACATAATAATAAGAATCGTTAGGACGACTGTATCCGCTTCCAATTGCAGCAAATCCAAAACCTAAATTTTCAAAGGCATTAACAGTAACCCCAGCAAGATTCTGTTCAACCTCTTCTTTAGTACTTGGATCAACCCAATAATCTTTGCCTTTGAAGGTTAGCTTTGTCCAATTTCTTTCCAGATTATAATCGGAAATTCTATAAGAACCTTCTGGTATAATTTCATTACCATAGTCATCATATTCAATCTCTTTTATATGCTTAACTATGTTCACTTTATAATAATAACTACTATAATTAGAAGGATTATCAACAGGAGTTAGAACATATCCACCAAAAGAACCTTCTCCTTCCATCTCATAGCTTCCTTCCTGTAACCAGCCGCCAGACAAAAGCGCATTAAGACTTGAAGGATAATTTGTTACGCCAAGGTGATCATTAAAGAATGCCTGCATTTTTGCATTAGTTGCAATTCCTGTCAGATCAGCAAGAGCAGAATATACTTTTGCTTCGTCATTAGTTGGATCTTTTTCATAGGCAGCAGTAAAGAATGTCTTAGCAGCAGCAATTCTTCCTTGTGCTGCAGCTTCAATACCCTGATCAATAAGATCGCGAACAGTTGAATCCGCAGCTACCTGAACATCAGAATAAGTTTCTGTAGTTTCAACGCCATTTGCATCAGTAGTTGTCTTTTCTGTTATTACTTGTGTATTACCATTTTCATCTTCTACATAGGTTACAGTTTCTTCAACAGTAGATGTTGTTTCTTTTCCTTGGCTGTCAACATTTGTTGTTGTTGTAGTTGTTGAAGTTACCTTATTTCCTTCATCATCTACAGAAGTTATAGTTTCAGTAGCAACTACACTTTCTTTCTGACCTTCTTCATTGAATTCAGTTTTTTCAGAAGTAGCAGAAACTATTTCTTCATTTTCATCTGTAACAGTTGTTGATGTTTCGTTTGAAATTGGTTTGTCAGTTTTATCGTTGTGAGTATCAATTTCTACTTCTGCAGTTGTAGTTTTGTCATCATTTTCTGTAACTTTTTCTGTTTTTGTTACAGTAATCTGTTCAGTAGATTTTGTAGTTGTTGTAGTAGTTGTTGTTTTTCCTACTGGCGGCTCACTTACTACTTTCTGGAACTTTGTAAAAAGAACAAGATTATCTGTAATCGGTGTATTCTTTGCAAATGGAGTTCCATCTACCTTAAAATATCCCACAAAGTCAAAACCTTCGAGCGTTGGATCTTTTAATCCTGAAACAGAAGCAAGGGTATCACCTTTTTCAACTTTGTAAGACTTTGTTTCTATATCTCCAGAAGTACCTTTATATACTATTATACTTACAGTATATTCTTGTACATTTCCTCCACTTGACGTATTAGGACCTGGACATCCTGTAATAAATAATACTGCTGTAAGTAAAGTCAGCAGTAATCCGAGTTTTTTGAATGCTTGTTTCATTACCTTCCTCCTACTTTTTTAGAAAGTTTCTTCTATTATACCCCCCCCCCGTGAAGTTTTGTAAAGAGAAAATGTAAATGTTTAAATGTAAAAAAAGTGGCTAAACTAAAACTTCAGATTCACTTCCTTGGACCAGCGGCAGGAGTCCGAAAAATCAGAATCACGGGCCGCAATTGATATGTTTACATACTTTCCGTACAGAGTGCCTGCATATGTAAAGCTTGTCTGGCTGGCGGGAATCGTTTTTACAATTTTATATTTTGCAGGAGAATAATCTTCGAAAAATTCAAAGTTCAAATCGTAATACAAAGCGCCTTCAACTGCATCCCAGGAAACCGTAATGGTAGAATTATCTTTATTCAAGCTGGCTTTGATATTTGTTGGGCGGGCGAACTCTCCTTCTGGAGTTTCATCAAGCAAAGTTTTAAAGTCTGTTCCATTATATTCGCTGGAAGCATAAAAAGCAGAATTTTCCGAAGCGTTGGCGCAAACCTGAACAGTATAGTCCTGATCAAAAAACAACTCTTCGAGCTTTATACCTGTTTCATATACAGTTTTATAGCTCCAAGATTCATTACCTTTTATTGTCCACATAACATCATAGCTTTCGGCATGCTTTACAGAGCTCCAGGTCACAACTGCGCTGTTACTTGTTATATCAGATACTTTAACATTCTTGGGAGTATTAAGCTCTGTTTTAATACCAAAAATACAGCTTAAAAAGAAGAACGAACTCAAGATTGCACAAAGTAGAAAAAGTTTTGATTTGATTAATTTGATTTTTGTACACATAACAGTTTCCTCCCTACTCCACACAAATTGAATAACTACTTCGGCCTGCGCTGATGATTCGTAAATAATACGTAGCACCTGGCACAAAATTAGTTATGTCATTCTTTATTTTTCGCTGCACAGAAGAATTATCTTTTACCAAATCAAGGTCAGGATCTTCTGTCTTTTCATAACCAGATATAAATAACGGGATGCCCGAAGCCATAACTGTTCCTTCTGCATCTAAAATTGTAACTGCTATACTGCGGTCGTTATCAATGGTGAGCAGGCCCTTTTGCGGAGCGCACTTAAACCAAAGTTCTTCTGAATCTGAAACAAAGGTTTCTTCAATACCATTTACAAGTTCAAAAGCCTTTGATTTTGTAAGGTTTTCTGCGTCTGCAACCCGACCATCAGACTTGGCCGAAAACAAACTATATTCATCACCTTTGATTGCTTTAATCATAAAATAATAATTAACTTCATTTGCAAGATGTTCCATTGTGTAAGTTGTTTGTGATGTTGTTCCTGCTTTTTTATATTCTTCATTATGATTAGAGTACCAGCTGCTGCAGTAATAAATCTCATATTCCAGAGCATTTGAAACTGCGTCCCACGATACAGTGAGTGCATTTTGTTTTCCCACTGCACGTTCAACCTTTACGTTTTTAGGATAATCAAGCGTGACCTTTGGATCTGCTGCAGTTGTGATTTTTTCCGGATCGGATTTCAAGTTTTTTGTTATTGGATATAAACCTCCATCGTTCCAGGAAGCTTCAACAGTTACAACATAAGTATACTCCGTTCCGCTTTCGCAGTTTTCGTCAGTATATGTATAAGAATAAGCGGTTGCCTCTGAGAATGGAACAGCCTTTATTTGAAACTGTCTTGTTTCGGTCTGTTCATCACGAACCATAGTTCTTTCTATATAATAATAATCGGCCTTGTCTGAAGGAATCCATTTAATGATAACAGCTGTTTGGGGAGCTTCTACTGAAGGCTTAAGAGTTACTACCGGCTTTTCTAAATCGGGCTCCGGCTCTCTAGGACAGGAAATAAATAACGCTGCTGCAAAAACAACCATTATTACAATTAAAAATCTGGTAAAAAAACTTTTTGAATTTTTCATAAGTACTCCTATGACGCGGCTCCTGAGTTTGTCGAAGGGTCACTCTATGGCCTGCATCACCTCTTTCTCAAATAGAGTTGGCTGCCACAAATCTTTTTCAATAAACGAAAGGACGAAATCTGGGGCGGCACCAGAGCCTGCTCCATTTCCGACGCCAGCAGTGATTTCCGGGACATACATTGCGTCAGGGTTCATAATTAAAAACCATAATCGCAAAAATGGAAACTGTCCCGGAACCGATGTATATTCAACTTTTTTGCAAAGTGGACTTGTGAGTGAAAAATCCTTTAAGTGAGTTTTGTTGTCTCCTTCGGCATTGTGTGCATCAAGAAGCAGACAGAAAAGTTTATAGGCTTGTGTTAAATTTTCTTCATCTTCTTCTATATCAGAAGTGAGTGGTGCAATATATTCCTGCATCTGACGGCGCAGCATAGAAGCTCTTTCATCTTCGCGTTCGTTTATCTGATCCTGAAGAGATTTGAGAGGAGACTCAACCTTGAGTTCATCCTGTGGCTCTGAGCTTTTTGAGAATCTCTGAAACTTTTTAGTAAAATCGGCAAGTGCCTTGCTAATATTTTCTGCCATATTTACACCTACTCTATTATAAACCCATTTACACTTTTTTCAAAGGAGCTTTAAAACTCATCTTACGAGGGGTTTCCATCTTATCAAATTTTACTGTATAAGTGCTGGCTGTGTGATCAATTGCAATAACCTGCCCTCGTCCAAGGATTTTGTGTTCAACGGTGTCGCCTTCCTGAAGGTCTGAAAGTGCGTCCTTCTTTTTTAAGATTGCTTCTGTTTCTGAGATAAATGCTTTTGTTTTGGCAATCAGCTGCGGAGGTAATTCAACTTCATATTTTAATAATGGCTTATAAATATCAAAAATAAAACGAGAAGGATAACGGCCGCCTGCAACCTGAGAATAGCCTTCTGCTTCTGTAAAGAAAAGAACTTTTTCTGCACGAGTAATTGCAACAAAGGCAAGTCGACGCTCTTCTTCCATTGCCTTAAGGCTGTCGATTTTTTTGCTTGGGAAAATGTTTTCGTTTAAGCCCACAATAAAAACAATCGGGAACTCCAGACCTTTTGCAGTGTGGATTGTCATGAGGCGCACGGCATTTTTGCTCGACTGAATATCGGCATTTGTGTAAAGCGCTGCATGTGCAAGATAATTTTCGAGCGTGCATTCTTCGCCGCAGGAGGTTTCGTATTCGTAAATTGACTGCTTGAGTTCTGCAAGATTGTCCAGGCGCTCCTGACTTCCTTCTGTTCGAAGGGCCAGCTCATAACCGCTTTTGTTCATCACATGACTGAAGAGCTCTGAGATTTGCATGCCTGCATAAGTGCTCGAAAAATGTTCAATTAAATCTATAAAATCCTGTGCCTTTGTGTTTGCAAAAAGTTCATCGCCCACGCTGAGCTTGAGAGCCTGATAAAGTGTGCCGCCATTTTTTTCAACATATTCTTTGAGGTATTTTATTCGTCGTTCACCAATATTTCTTTTTGGCTGATTCACAACACGCAGGAAAGAAAGGTCATCCTTATAGGCAATCATCCTGAGGTATGAAAGTGAATCTTTGATTTCTGCGCGGTCAAAAAATGGAACACCAGAGTTTAATGTGTACGGCATTTTTTCTCGCTGAAAAACTTCTTCAATCGGGCGGCTAAGATAATGCGCACGGTATAGGATTGCAATGTCGCTTAATGGACAGTCTCCCTCCTCCGTCAACTTCTTTATCTTCTCAAGAATATATTCCGCTTCTTCTTCTGCTGATTTTGCATGAAAATAAAACGGCTTAAGTAAATCCTTCTGCTGTGCGGCTATCAGATTTTTCTTAATTCTGTTTTGATTTTTTTCAATGAGGCTGTTTGCAACATTCAAAATCTGCGGAGTGCTTCTGTAATTCTGGTTCATCATGATTGTCTGAACACCCGGGAAATTTTTATCAAAATCAAGAAGGTAACGGATGTCTGCACCGCGCCAGGTATAGATTGTCTGATCAGGGTCGCCTACTACAAAAAGATTGTTATGATACGGACACAAGGCTTTCATCATTTCATACTGAATCATGTCTATGTCCTGAAACTCATCAATCATTATGTATTCAAGACGCTCCTGCCATTTAAGGCGAATCTGTTCATTTGTCTGAAAAATATAAAGGACAAACTTGAGCAGGTCGTTGTAGTCCAGTCCAAAGCACTTTTTTTCCTGATAAAGATATCCGTAAAAAATGATGTCATCAGGTTTTGTTGCATCAAGATATTTCTGGTGAATTTCATCAAGCGACATGCGGATAAGATCCTCGTAATAATGAGGCTCTTTAAAAAGCTTTTTGATTTCTATCATGTCGCGGGCATTGCTGAAGGTCATTTGACGGAGCGTTAGTCCGCGTTCTTCGTAAATAATCTGAAGCATTGCATCGATGTCGGAATTATCAAGAACAAGAAAGCTTTTTGGATAAGAGACAGCGTGTGAATCTTCCTGAAGAACACTTACACAAAAACCGTGGAAGGTAGAAATATAGCCTGTGTCATTGTCTCCAGTAAGCTCGCGGATACGACGACGCATTTCGGCAGCGGCCTTGTTTGTAAAGGTTACGCACAAAATGTGAGAAGGCATAATTCCAATTGCATTTACAAGATATGCAAAACGATATGTGAGCGCGCGTGTTTTTCCGGAACCTGCGCCCGCAATTACACGGACATATCCTTCGGTTGTGGTAACTGCCTGTCTTTGTTCTTCGTTGAGACTGTCTAAAAAAGAAATGCCACCAGCTTCTTCTTCCTGCATAATTTAAGTATAGAAGAAAACCGGCGGCTTGTCATTCATAAAAGCGGTCATTATGAGGAGCGCAGCAAGTATCGTCATTGCGAGCCCGCAGGGCGAAGCAATCTATTTCACTTCAAAAAACATGAACTCGCCAGGTGTAACTCTTCCAAAGAATTCCGAAACCATCTCTTTTTCACGGAAGCTTATTGGATGAACACTTCTTACCGGAAGCTCAGAAGGCAGCCATGGAGACTGAACATCAGAATCTGGAATGCGTTTGAGTGCTTTGTGTTCACCCTTTACGTAAAGAGTAAATTCCTGTGGGGAACAACCATCCCAGGTGTAGGCATATACACCAAAGGTTTTATTATCATAAGTAAATACAGAAACTCCCGCAGGGGCGTCAATCCAGATATCACTAACTTCGAGTTCTTTACGGATAGCTGTAAGGACTTGGGCAGGAAGCTCGTAGATTTTTGAAGGCATGTCAGGCAAAACAAGAGTTGTTAGTCTTCCCTTACCATAAGTGTCAAAACACAAAATGCTTTCGTGATATTCTCCATGACCTGCATTCATCATTGACCATGTTGCATTATTGCGATGCTCAAGAAGCGGGAATGTAATTGCATTTTTTGATTTTATATATTCCTTACCAAAACCAATTGCCGAAGGACTTTGGAATTCATCTGCAGTAAGAACTCGGTCATTGTAGTGGATGCTTGTAAGATCGGTAATTGCCGGATACTTTTTAAGGGCACCAATCATAAAGCCAGAGGTAACAATTGCATGTCCACCCTGCTCAACAAACACGCGGATTTTTTCTACAATCTTTTCATCCTTGAGAGCTGCGGCTGTGAGGAGGACTTTGTTTCTGGCACCATCTTTATATCCAGGGAAATCACAAACCGGCTCCATTGGAAGGCCAGCCATTCCAAGATAATCTTCTATGTGATCTTCACCCTGAGAATTAAACGGAATGTAAACCTTAAGACCAGTTGGCTCCCCTACCTTTGACAAAATGCGGTCAAGCTTCTGATACATAAATCCAAGTGGAGTTGCACGTTTGTCTCCTGCCAGCGAAGGCCAGCAGAACATCATGAGTTCTTTTGCTTTTGCAAATGCTGTGAGGTAGGCCTGCTCAAGATAAGTATCAATTCTGTCGCAGTCATAAGGATCGTACCAGCCGCCACCATTGCGACCAGGGGCAAGGCTTTCCATATAACGCATCAGAGAATAACTCAAATAACGAGGAAGATGCTGATCCTGCAAAGCACCATGACGAGTTTCTGTACCTGTATAAATTCCATCAAAAATCTCCCGCTGTTCGCCAGGGTTATAACCTGTTTCCTGATAGCTTTCGCGCCAGTTTGGATATTTAATAATAACCTTTACATTTGGATTTACTTTTTTAGCAGGTCCAATTATAAGGTCGCGCGAAACCTCCATCATTTTAGCAAGACGGAATTCTTCCCAGGAACGATTGCCTTTTTCGCGGATACAATCCTCGCACATACACTGTGTAAAGAAAAAATCATCTATAATAAATTCATCAAACATCGAGGCTGTATATTCAGAAACTTTTTTTGTAAGCTCGCGCATTGGTTCGTTACAGTAGCATATTGTATTGAACAGGCGCTGGCGTTTTTTGTCGGACTCATTCTGGTCAGGGCAAACTGTTGTAATACCTCCAGAAACTTCAATATTATATTCCTTCATAACGCGCTTTATGAGTTCAAGCTGTTCCTTTTTTGAAAACTCATCGCGAAAGGCTTCAAGATAAATCTTATCAACTCCAACATATTTCTGGAAAAACTCTGCCTCTTTGCGAAGCTGTTCTTCTGTCACCCTATTAACCCATGCTGTTACACAATAAAGTACTGTTTTAAAATTTTTGTAATGCATTTCTGCCTCCAACATTTGATATACGAAAATTATAGCATCCTTTGGGGCAAAAAATAGAATTATTTTCTATAAAAATTGTTTTATGATATACTATAAGTATGAACGCAGATATAAAACTGATTATTGAAATCGTAGGCTACATTGGTTCCGCCCTTGTAATTGTCTCAATGCTTATGACTTCGGTTGTTAAGCTTAGAGTTATAAATATGGTTGGAAGTGTAATTTTCGCAACGTACGCTTTATGCATTCATTCTTACCCAACTGCCGCAATGCAGGCCGCCCTGATTATCATAAATATTGTAAATCTTCGTAAACTTTTAAATACAAAAAAGGAATATTCAATTACAAAACTTGATTCAAAAGAAAAATTTGTTCAAACCTTTCTTGAACATAACATGAATGATATAAAAAAATACTTTCCAGATTTTGAGTTGCCAGATACACCAGCAGATGCTTATTACATTTACAGTAACAATAATTCTGTTGGCATTTTAATTGGAAAACCTTCTGGAACCCCTGCCAGTCTTGATGTTTTACTTGATTACACAACTCCAGCTTACAGAGACACTTCTGCAGGAAAATTCTTATATCAAAAACTTAAAGAACAGGGCATTACAAAAGTCACTGCAAAAACAAATGTTGAGCAGCATAAAAAATATCTTCTTAAGATGGGTTTCGCCGCCAAAGATGATATTTTTGAAAAAGTGTTATAGAGCAATGACGTTCTATAAAGCTTCACCAATAGTTTTATTATAAATTGAGTAAAGTTGTGGAATAGTGTCCCCACTTTGCGCAGGCACC
This sequence comes from Treponema sp., assembly GCA_045224915.1. Lineage (GTDB taxonomy): Bacteria > Spirochaetota > Spirochaetia > Treponematales > Treponemataceae > Treponema_D. The sequence goes on along the minus strand of JBGVAV010000098.1, from coordinate 22,819 downwards.
TCTGTTCCAGAAAAATCAAACTTTAATCCCAGTGCCTTTAATTCATTTGCAGCCTGATTCAGCGTCTGCTTTGTAACAAGGATTGGTCGTTTATAAAGTTTAGTTGCAGCTTCTGTTTTAATAGCAATATCAATATCATCAGAAAGTGAGATTTCTGTCATGCGTTCATTGTCGCCACCGGTACCAATAACAACGCTTCCATAATGAACACCAATTCCAATTCTAATCTGCGGCATATTACGTTCTTCAAATTCCTTTCGCAGTTCAATCATTTCTTCCTGCATTGCAATGGCACAATTTAAAGCCGATTCTGCACTCTCCGGGAAAATTGCTATAATACCGTCTCCAAGATATTTTTCAATTACACCATTGTATTTCCTGATAAGTGGAGCTACCCGACGTAAATAAGAATTGAGCATATCAAAAACCTGGATTGGAGAAAGCTTTTCTGAGGTTGCCGTAAAGTTTCTTATATCTGCAGAAAGCACTGCCATTTTTGCAACACGATACTCTCCAAGCGAAACTTCTGTAATATCCTTTTTACTAAGCAGTTCCAGAAATTCCTTTGGAACAAAACGGTAATAGGCAATGTTAGTTTCAATTAACTCTTTATTAATTTCAACTACCTTTCGGTAGTTTCTATCCTGAATATATGCAAGAACAACAATCTGGAAAAACGCAAACAGAATAAATGTAAATGACAAAATCTTAATTTCGCCAAGAATTGAACTGTGATGAATAATCAGAATATCGTTTGTTACGCCTAATGTAATAATCAAAAGTGCAATGATTGCCATTAAACTTACAAAATCTTTATCTTTAATAATTCGAATAAAGAAAAGAATAATATCAATGATGATAACAGCAAACATATAAACCTGCATAAACGGAACCATTCTGTTTACAATTCGTATAGGTAAAGCAAAATCAAGAATCAGGAATACTAAGGCTGGAGCCGCTAGAATTTTTGCAGGAATAAGCTTGAAGATTTTTTTATTCAAAGAATCAAAATAAAGCGTTTGCGAAGAAGGAATAACAAACAGCGCAAGATACTCAATTCTAAGAAGACTTGTAAATGGAAGAGTTGGAATTATTACCTTTATGAGCGGAAAAATATTTGCTATAAGGCGTGTGAAAATTCCTGCAATCATAACTGCAAGATAGAAGCTCGAAATATCTTTTTTCTGCAATCCCAAAAGAAGACAATACAAAATCATCAAAATCAGGATGCCGTAAAAAATACTGTACTTAATGATGGAACCTCTAAAAAGAGTATCGTAAGTTTCATTTTCGCTTAAGGTAAAGTTTCCGCGGAAACCACCTTTTCTGTAAAAGTTGTTTGAAACATAAAAGGTCAATGTACAGCAACCGTTTGAATCTGAAACAAAAACAGCTTTGTCAAAGGCCTGTTCAGGTTTTGTGTCTCCCCATTTTTCTGCAGGAACGCCAGAATCAAAAATCTTTTTTTCATCTGCAAAAACTGTAAAGGCTGTATAACACAATTCAAAAACAGAAAAAGCATATTCAGTATCTGGCTTTAAATTTGTAAGGCGAAGTCTGTAGGTACCGGAGCCGTCGCCTTTTTTTGCAATCTTTTTAGCCTGTTCAGGAAGTGAATATTTATTCCAGTCGCCTGGAACTGGAACCCGCAAATCAGGCTGTGTTGTAATGTCAGAAGGAGGAATAAACTTGCCCCAATAAAAATCCCAGTCTGTAACAATTGGAACATTTTTTTGTGAAAGGAGCTGGGGATCTTCAATTTTATATGAGGCTCCAGAATAGGCCGAGGCCTGTTCCTTGGCAAAAAGCCTTGAAGAACCGGCCAGAACGAGTAAGGCAAAACTAACAAAAATCAAAAACTTCTTCATACTCTTTTTACCTCATAAATCTGCAAAGGTTTTTCCTTGCCTTTTACAGCAACATCTTCAAGACGATCAAGTTCAAAATCCTGGGCTGTTCCAATTTTATCAACAAGCTCCTGCGAAACGATGATAGTCTTGTCTAACTTTTCACAAACAGATTCTATTCGCGATGAAGTATTAACTGTGTCAGAAATTACAGTATCATCAAGGCGGTTTTCTTCGCCAATTGTTCCTATAATCATTTTACCGTAATGGAGGCCCATACACACAGCAATCTTATGATTTTTTGCAGAAAGCGTATTATTAAAATCATCAACACACGACTTTATTTCAAGTGCCGCATAAACAGCATCAAGCTCAGACTTTGGAAACAGGGCCATAAATCCGCCGCTCAAGAATTTACTCACAAAACCATTGTGCGCTTTTATTACAGGAGAAACCCGTTTTAAGTATTCATCAAAAATATGAAAATGCTCTTCGAGCGAAACATGATTTGCCGGACAATAAATGTGCACTTTTGAAAACATAATACACATTTCAATATTTGAATAATCACCCAGCTGAGTTTTAATAACAGATTCTTTATTCAAAAGTTTAAGGAATTCGCGCGGAACAAATCTAAGATAAGCCTCGTTAAGCTGCTTGAGCTTTTGAGTATTCTGGATTGTTTCAAAATAAAGATCCTTTTGAATTTTTGCAAACATCATAATGAGAATCAAAACGAATATAACCAGGAAGAATGGCATCAAAGAAATTGAAACATTTTTTGCACCATGAGAAATCAGAACATCAATTCCGGCACCAATGATAACAGACAGGTAACTCAAAAAATTAAAGATTGCATAACGTCTGCGTTTAATCAGATTTATAAAGGTCAGGACAATTACATACGCACAAATAAGACCCATTCCTATTTGAAGCGCAGGCACAAGGCGGTTTGTATAATAGGCTGGAACACAGAAAGAAATCAGCCCAAGCACAAGATCCGAAATTATAAGAATATTTTTTAAGATTTTTCCAAAGCCCTTATTTTGCACTGGATAAATACAAAGAAGCATTTGAGTTACGCAGGCCGGGACAATCCACATTGCAAGATATTCTATTTTGAATTTGAGTTCTGCCGGTAAGCCCGGAATAATAATTGAAAGAAGATTCGGACTGTTTGTAGAAATTCGCAATGCAAGAGCAATGGAAGTAATACCCAGGTAAAAATATTCTTTGCGTTCATGATTAATAATGAACTGACACAGACTCAACAGACCTATAAAAATTAAGGCTCCACAAATAATTGCATATAATGTTACATAGGCATTATTTGAAAAAAGCTCAGCGGGGCCAAAATAGACTGTATCATGGAGGCCCGACTTTCTATAAAAATAATTTGAAATAAAAAACAGAATTTCTGCATTGCCATTTTCGTCAGGATAAAACTCAAACGAAACTGGTTGAATAGAAGAATGCGAGCCCTTTACAGGATTGGCCTTTAACATTTCAAAAGGGTCGCCAATCTGCAAGGTAAGCTGTCTGTTCACATAAACTGCACAAGAAGTTTTTGGAGAATCTTTTTGTAGGATTGCATATTTTTTTAATGGGTCTAGCCCGGAAAGAATTGTTCTGTAGCAGCCGTAGTCCTTTTTGTCTGCACGCTCCAGGTTAGCTTCTTCTAACAAATGATTCCAATACCCCAGCCCCGAAACTTCAAAATCGGCAGCAATGTTAGCATCAACTAACTCAAACACCTGCTCCGGGCTTTTCTGCACAAACAACTGCCAGTGCTCCAACTGCCGCAACGCCTCCGCCGCAAAAATAAAAAATGAATTAAATAAAATCAGAAGTGCCGCAATAACAATTTTCTTAATCTTCAAAGGAGAGCTCCGAGAATTTCTTGATTTTGGTGTATATTATTATAACATATTTCCCAAGTTGTTGTTACATAAAAAAAACCGCCCCAGATGGAGCGGTTTGTGGATTGCTTCGCGCTGCGCGCTTGCAATGACGTTAGCTGTTAAACTCACTAACCAGCTGACTTACTGTAGACTTGGCATCGCCGTAAATCATAACTGTGTTGTCGTTTGTAAAGAGTGGGTTTTCTACGCCAGAGAATCCGGTACCCTTTCCGCGCTTGAGAACGAAAACAGTTTTTGCTTCGTGAGCGTTTACAATTGGCATACCGTAAAGTGGAGAGCCCTGATCGTGGATAGCATCCGGGTTTACAACGTCGTTTGCACCAATGATGATTGCAACGTCAACATTGCTCATCTGTGGGTTCATTTCATCACTTGTCTTAAGCTGTTCGTAAGGTACGTTTGCTTCTGCAAGAAGAACGTTCATATGACCAGGCATACGACCTGCTACAGGGTGAATTGCAAAGTTTACTTCTGCACCATTTGCTTCGAGCTTATCGCAGAGTTCCTTTACAGCGTGCTGAGCCTGAGCAACAGCCATACCATATCCAGGAACAATTACAACGTTCTTTGCAGCTTCGAGGATTACATAAGCATCTTCTACAGAAATTGCCTTTGGTTCCTTTGCAGGACCATTTGCACCAGCCTTCTTCTTTGAACCACCAAAGCTCTTGAAAAGAAGGTTAGAGAACTTGCGGTTCATAGCCTTACACATGATGAGTGTGAGGATAAGTCCGGAAGCTCCAACGAGACATCCAGAAACTACAAGTACTGTATTGTTGATTGCAAATCCGGCGAATGCAGCAGCAAGACCAGACAAAGCGTTCAAGAAAGAAATGATAACCGGCATATCGCCACCACCAATTGGAATTACCATTGTAAATCCAAGAATAAGGAAGGCAGCAGTAGCAGCTACAATACCAATGAATTCGATGTTAGCAAGACCAAAAGGATTGTCTTCTGTAAAGAAGGAGTAAGCTACAATTGCTACAAGACCAATAATACAGATGATTGCGTTGATTGCGTTCTTACCAGGAATTGCAACGTTCTTTTTGAAAGCCTTTCCGCTGAGCTTACCCCAGGCAACAACAGAACCAGTGAATGCAACAGCACCAATGGCAATTGTAAGACCAAGAGAAACAGCAGTAAAGTAGTCGCCCTTAGGCTGGCAAACATACTGAGCAATTGCAACGAGCAAAGAAGACAAACCACCAAAGCCGTTGAACAAAGCAACAAGCTGAGGCATTCCTGTCATTTCAACTTTCTTTGCCCAGATAATACCGATAACAGAACCAACTACGATAGCGGCTGCAATAAAGAGGTAGCCGTTTTCGAGTGGGTTTGAACTCCAAGAGCCGATTACCTGCTTTTCACAAAGAACTGTTACACAGGCAATAAGCATACCGATTGAAGAATAAAGGTTTCCCTTGCGGGCTGTATCTGTCTTACCAAGCAGCTTAATACCGCGGATAAAGAAGATACAAGATACCATGTATAAGATTTTAATGATTGAATCAGACATTCCCGCGCTCCTTATTTGGCCTTGTTAGCATCTTTTTTCTTGAACATACCAAGCATTCTGTCTGTTACAAGGTATCCGCCCACAACGTTGATTGTAGCAAATACAATTGCAAGGAAGCCAAGTACAAGTCCAACCTTTCCGCCAACACCAACAGCAGTAACAGTGATGGCACCAACAACTGTAATTCCGGAAATTGCGTTAGTTCCAGACATAAGAGGTGTGTGCAGCTGCGAAGGAACCTTCGAAATCAGTTCAACACCAAGGAATGCCGCAATAACAAATACAAAAATAAGCATTATATCCATAATATTTACCTCTGACTAAGCGTTCTTAAATCTTTCGTGAATAATAGCGCCGCCCTGTGTGAGCAGACAGCCCTTCATGATGTCATCTTCCATGCGAACTTCGAATTCTTTAGATTCTTTGTTATAGAAGTGAGTAAGGAAAGCAGTAATGTTTCCGCTGAACATCTTTGAAGCGTCAAACGGAACCTGGCGCTCAAGAAGATCACCACTCATAATTGTTACGCCATTTTCTGTAACAACGTTTTCAAAAAGCTTAGAGCCCTCAACGTTACCACCAGTTGAAACAGCCATATCAACTACGATAGAACCTGGCATCATGCGGTCCAAAACATTTTTTTCGATAAGGCGTGGAGCCTTGCGTCCAAATACCTTAGCAGTAGTAATAACGATATTAGAGCGTTCGCAAACCTTAGCCTGAGCTTCCTTCTGCTTAGCAATCTGTTCAGGAGTAAGTTCCTTAGCATAACCCTGAGCAGTCTGACCCATTTCACCAAGGTCAATCTTTACGAACGAAGCACCCAAAGACTTAACCTGCTCTTCTACAACAGGACGAGTATCAAAAGCATCAACGCGGGCACCAAGACGTTTTGCAGTAGCAATAGCCTGAAGACCAGCAACACCAACACCAATAATGAATACGCGGGCAGGATTGATTGTACCGGCAGGAGTAACCATCATAGGAAGGATTTTTGGAAGCTTGGCAGCAGCGTTAACAACAGCAACATAACCGGCAAGAGAAGTCTGTGACGACTGAACGTCCATCTTCTGAGCAATAGTAGAACGCGGAATCATTTCAAGCGAAACCGCCTGAAGTCCGTTAGAAGCAAATTCGTTGAGCAAATCCTTTTCGTTGAACGGGTCCATATAGCTGATATGGAAGGTATCTTTTTTCATACCCTTAGTGCTCTTAGGCTTCATGATGCGGACAATGATCTCGCTCGAATCATAACCATCTTCTTCTTTAGAAATAATTTTAGCACCGGCAGCAGTGTAAGCATCATCAGCAAAACCACTTTTAAGACCAGCACCACTTACAACCTGGAACTCAAATCCCATAGCCGTAAGCTTTTTAATGTCGTCCGGAATCAGGGCAACACGGGTTTCAAGAGGATCCATCTCTTTACAGACAAGTACTTTCTTCATGTCATACCACCTGAATTTTGTGTGATTATAGTATTAACTCTATATAATAGTTTTTTTTCCAAGTTTTAACAATATATATAGTAGGTTTTTACCAAATAAAATTTAAAAATATTAAAGTTTTTTAATCCCGTGAAAGTATGGGCGGTACCCCGCGTCCGCTCGCTACCTCAATCCACTATTTATATGGGGTAGCAAAATAGTAAAAAACGTGGTTATAATAAAAAAATTAGGTTTGGCGATAGTCATTTTTTGAAAGGTCGTCACCCTATAGGAGTAAAAAATGAAAAAAAGTATTTCTATAATTTTTGTATTGTTTAGCTGCCTTTTTACTTTATTTGCCGGTGGATTTTCAGAAACGAAAAAGTTTGATCTGGCTAAAGTCATAAATATTGAAGTAGACCTGGGATTTGAAAATCTTACAGTCTCAACCTGGGATGGAAACCAGATTGTTGTAGTTTCTGAATCAAACAAGGAAGGAGTCTTTCCGAATATTACTTCAATAAATAAAACACTCCAGATTCGCGCAACAGATTCCGGCACCGACATATTACTAGAGAATCAAGATTCTTTCTGCAACATTTCCCTGATGCTTCCTGAAAATTACCTCGCCGAAAAAATCACCATCAAAGCCCCAAATAAAAAACTTGATGTAAAAAAACTGAATGCCAAAACTGTACACATTATACCGGGACCTGAAAACTCTCTTGCAAATATCACTGCAGATTATTTTGAAATCCGTGACTTGGGAGAGGCTGATGTAAACGTTTTTAATCTTGATTGCAACTCATTTAATATTGCAATTACCGCAGGTGATATAAATCTTTCTCTAGCCCGAGTTCCTGCAAAAGATTCAAAAGCTTCTGTAAAATGTGGAAAACTGAATGTTACAATTCCAGAGGCTTCCAGCTTCACAATCAAAGCCGATTCATATCATTCAAAATTCATAAACAACTTTACTGGAACTGTAACCACCTGGGCCCGCGATGGCATCACCTATAAACACAACGGTGGCGGAACAGTAATAGATATCCGCACGTTTGAAGGTGATATAGCTGTAGGTGCAAAATAATTATGCAGAATCCAAAACCTGTGGTAAAATTATAGATACATTCACACACAGTTCATAATGGAGGTAGAAATTATGAATACATTAAAATCAAAATTAATAAAGTTGATTATGACAGGGTTGTTAGTTTTGACAGCCTTTGCATTTATTGCTTGTGGCGGAAATCAAAACCCAGAAAATGAAAGTGGTTCGGACTCTGGCAGCGGCTCAGGTTCCGACAACGTAAACGAAAAGGACGGAATCCTTACCGCAGAACAGTCTGCTGCAAAGCTCAAAGCCATAGGAGATTATGATATTGTTGTTGAAGTAACAACAATAGACGATGAAACAATATCTATGGAAATGGCTAAAAAAGGAAATATTTATTGGTTTAATACAGCAAGTGTTGCTATGGCTTTTAACTTGGTTGATGACATTTGTTATACATACATAGGAATGGAAGATGAAAGTGGCACCCTTAAATGGATGCCTACAGAAAGTATACCATCTACCTCTATGGAAGATTATTTAGAACAAATGGATAGCGCTTTTGAACAAAGCATATTCTATGCAGGTGATCTTCTTAACAATTCCGATATTACTTTCAAAAAAGCTGGTTCAATAACAATCGCTGGAAGACAGTGTACAAAATATACCTGGCGTGATTCTGCATCAGTTGGTGGAAACTCTATTTCTGTACAAGAAACTATCTGTATTGACAATGAAACTGGTATCTGTATGAAATTGGAAGCTGCTGGGTCTGCAAATGGAGATAGTGAATCTGGTTCTTTTGAAGTAAAGAAATTCTTAACAGGCAATACTGTAACAGCTCCAACTCTGCCTGATCCTGAGCCTGCTTCGGACGAGGACTAATTCCTTATTTCCATCCTTCCCAGATTTTCTGCTGCATGCCTACAGTGGCTTCGGTTTTTCCGTTGCGGCAGATTGGGAGGTTCATCAGAGTCAGCTGATTTTCAAAAAGCTTTTGTTCCTTGTCGCTGTCGTCAAGGTAAGCAATGCTTGAATAATTTTTTGATGACTTATCTGTCAGGGCTTCTATTGCATCAGCACGGGAGCCCTGAGTTTTTGTAAGAGCCGTTACAACAGAGTCAAACTCGCCCTGGCTCATTTCTTTTTCTTTTAAATCTACAAATTGAAAAGGTATACGGCGTTCCTTAAAAAATCGCTGTGCAGCCTTGCAATCAAAACTCTTATTTGTTCCAAAAATCTGAATCATTTTTTTTCCTCGTTTTATTATAGCAGAGAATTAATTTTACATCACCCTAATCAAAATCATATAAATTATTGTTCCGCCAAAAATACTTATAAGGGTGTTTTTCTTCCAAAGGTAAGTTGCAATTGTAAAAGTGATAGCAGAAATCTGAGGCACCCATTGAACAAGAGTTGTAAAGCGGACATCGCGCAGGCTGTAAATCAAAAGTGCAATCATTACAACGGGCGGAATAAAGCGTTCAAAAATGTGAATAAGTTTACCTGGCTGACGTTTAGAAAAAACTGCAAACGGAAAAAGTCTTTCAGCAAAAACTATGAGACCAATCAATAATGAAGCAACAACAGCTTTAGTTACCGGCATGTTCAACCTCCGCAGAATCACGACCCTTTCTTTCCTTCACAAACTTTTGAATCTGATCAATACTCAAAACTGCAAACAAAGCTGTAAGTGCAAAATCAACGCCAGTCATATCAAACGGAATCATAGCACCAACAAGAGCTCCAATCAAACTTCCGCCAACCCAGTATGACTGATCTAAAATCGAAACTGCAAAATAATAATCTTCTGCAGGAATATCAGGCGGCACAGTTGTCGTTGTTAAAAGAGAAAAAGTTTCATCGGTAAGTGCATAAATTAAATATGGCTTGTAACGACGACATTCTTTAAACTGATTAATCAGAGGAAGTCCGTAAACAATGTGGCGGATATTCAAAAGCAGCTCTGTAACAAGAATCACTGGAATGGGAGTTCCGGCAGCAAAAAGAGGAACAGCTAGAAATTGTCCCGCACCAGCAAAAATCAAAATACCGGTAGCAGGCGCAAGCCACCACGGATATCCCGCATTAATAGTAATGAGCCCAAAAGCAATCCCGCAGGAAATATAGCCCAGAAAAACAGGAATTGTAGTCCTGAGCGCAACCTTTAGACAATGTGTGTTCATGCGCAAATTGTAGTTGATTTTTCACATTCAAACAAGTTAGAATTAACAAGATGAATCTAATTCAACACCCCATCCCGCCTGTGTGGAATGAACAAAGCCGCGTACTGATTTTAGGCACCATGCCCTCTCCCAAAAGCCGCCAGGCCGGATTTTTTTACATGCACCCGCAAAACAGATTTTGGAGCGTGATGAGTGGAGTGTTTGGAGAAGATTTCGAGTTTCCGAACAAAATCTTGGGCAGAGGTGCACCCGAAACAACTATTACCGCAGCCATCACCGAGCGCCGAGCTTTTCTTTTACGGCACAATCTCGCCATGTGGGATGTTCTGGCTTCGTGCAAAATTGAAGGCACCGCAGACGCAAGTATCCGTGATGCAGTACCAAATGATTTTACCACAATTTTTGAAGGCACACAGATTCATGATGTATTTTGTACCGGGAAAACCGCATACGAATTTTGGAATAAATATTGCGCCAATAAATACGAGCAGCGCTACAACCTCACATCATATTGTCTACCAAGCACGAGCCCTGCTAATGCACAGTGGCATACAGATAAATTAATAGAAGAATATAAACAAATTACGCTGTTTCTGTAGTCCCAGATTTTTTCGCTGCTTCCCAGGAAAACTGGTCGCAATTTGCGACCGGTTCAGGTTGATTTTTTCCGCTGTGTTCTTTGGGAGGACTTTTTTCTGAAGTAAATACCAAATTCCCGTCACCCCAGACAATCATTTTTACACGCGCTATTGGTTTGCCGTTTTCCAGGAGAAGAATGCAGGGGCATTTTTCTCCGGTTTTGAGTAAGGTTTCTGCATTTAATTGTGAAAGCTCCAAGTGTTCGGCAAAGAAATCTGCGAGTATGTGATTTACAACATTGTCTACACTTTGATTTGATTCTTGGGCAAGACGATTCAAAGCTTGAACAGTATCTTCATCTAAGTCAAAGTCTGTGTTTACCCAGCGCTCCAGCGGTGTAATGATTATGTTTTCAAAAGATATTTTTCCGTTGGTTGTTTTCATAAATATCTCCTACTTTCTTTAAGGTAACAAATTGTGACTTTAAACAGTCTTATTCTCCATCCACAAATCCAATTTTTCTTTCCGGCTTTGGTTCATCAATCAAATTATTCAACACTCTGATAATCTGATTAATCTTTTTATCCTGTTCAGAAAACTTTTTGTCACAATGGTCTATATGAAGTAAAAGAAGCCGCCGGATTTCTGCAAGCTCTGCCTTATCATCTGTTTTTACTATCTGTGAGCTAACATAGTGACGAAGTTTTACAAATGCATCCATAATTTTTATGCTCACCTGGATAGCTGTAGGACTATGTAAAACTGCAGAAAGCATGGCGACCCCTTGTTCGGTAAAAACATAAGGAAGATATTTAGTATGTTTTCCTCGTTGACTTTCATTTTCATCGTTTAAGGTCACAAATTGTGACCTTAAAGAATCTTTTTCTTTTTTTGAGGTCACAATTTGTGACCTCAAAAGGTCTTCTTCATCTTTTGAGGTCGCAATTTGCGACCTCAAAAACTCATATTCTTCTGCAGTTAATTGAAACCTGAATTCCTCTGGAAACCGTTCGATATTACGTTTTACTGCCTGATTAATGACTTTTGTTTCCACCCCATACAATTCCGCTAGATCGCGGTCAATCATTACCTGCTTGCCACGAATGAGAAATATTTTACTTTGTACAAGTATTTGTGTAATTTCTTCATTATTCATGCTTTAATTCTACATCACCAAAAATCAAAAAACATTAAGTTAGAAACTTAATTTAAATTTCATTTTCTCTTATACTACAAGCATGGCAACTTACAAAATCGACCCAGGTTTTTCTATACCCGTGATTGATGTTCCGGCAACATCAAAAAGACTTAAAGAGTTACGAGAATCTCAAAAAATCACTGTTGCTCAAATTCAAAAACTATTAGGAATGGAGAACCCTCAATCAATCTATACATGGGAAAATGCGAACGAAAAATATCTTCCAAGGCTAGACAATCTTGTCACCCTTGCAAAACTTTACAAAGTATCTTTGGATGAACTTATTATTATCAAAACAGAAAACACAGAGACCCTGCCAATAAAAAGACCAACGCCGCCTTATGCAATCGCACAGGAAACGCTGGACTTTATAAACAACAACACTAATAACGAAACAAAACTTGCCTTGGAAAAATACTACGGTTTTTCATGGATTGCTTCGCTTCGCTCGCAATGAGTCGCACGCATAGCGTGCTTACCGACGTTTTGCTACGCAAAAGTCGCAGAGACTCTTTCATACTCCCCGTCAACAAACACAACTTCTTCTCCGGCAGCACGGAACTTCTTCACAAACGTCTGGTTATCTGCCTTCACACTTTCCATGGTGCAATCAGAATCATCAAGGCGAACTTCAATGTCGCTGGCGTGTTCTTTGATTATTGAAAAGTTTTCGTCAATGTAACCATCCGACAATGCAAGACAAACAAAGTGAATCTCACTTAAATACTCCACATCAAAATCACGACGCCATTCTGCTGGAACATAACATCCTTCCACAATAAGATTCTGCTTGTTCTCAATTGCTGTCTTAATCATCTCGCGAACGATGGGCCACAAATACTCTGTAAGTTCATCGTCATCACATGGAGTAAGAGTTGTCTGACCGCTACGGATTAAACCCATTTTAAGATGATCTATGCTTAGATATGGCCATCCGTGTTTTTCCAAAAGGCGCTGAGCCAGAACTGTTTTCCCAGAATGCGACGCCCCGGTAATTAAAATTATCATAATAATTAATCTTACAACTAATCTCGCCAAACGCCTACTCTCACCTGCCCGCACCCATCTTTTTTCAAATTCTTTTTGCAAATTCCCTATTCTCATAATAAAATATATGTACACGTTAAATGGATTTTTCGGAGGAAAAGAAATGAATTCTAAATTGAAAAAGATTAGTATTATTCTGGCAATTGCCGGGGGAATCGGTTTAGTTTTACTTTCTGGCCTTATCGATAGTATTGCAAGAAAACGTTTCCGCACCCAGGCCAATGATGACATGGAAATGATTGCCCGTGTAAAAATAGCAAGTTTTGAAACATCAATGAATGAACAGCTCACTCTTGTACTCCAAATGATGAAAATGCCTTCTATTAAAGAGTATCTTCTTCACCCTGATGACGAAAATATCAAAGCAGCAGCATTCAAAGATCTTGAATCTTTTAAGGATTCCTTTGTATCAAAATCAATTTTCTGGGTTTCTGATGTAGATCATAAATTCTGGAGCGACATGAAGTACGGTTATGAAGTAAATCCTGACAACCCTGATGAATACTGGTACAACATGACAATGTACGAAACAGATGTTTATAACTTTAACATTAACTACAACCCTTCGCTCAAACAGACAAACCTTTGGGTAAATGCAGTTGTAAAAGATAACGGAAAGCCTATTGGTATTATTGGAACAGGTATTCCTCTTACAAACATGATTAATCAAATGTATTCAGGCCTCGACCCACGTATGACAATGTACCTTTACAACGATGGTCTTGAAATTACAGGCGCAACAGACGATTCAATCATCGAAAAAAAAGTAAACATTCTTGAAACTGTTCCTGAGCTTGAATCAATTGATTACAATGCTACAGACCTTTCTTTCAATACAATCAAATATACTGAATATCTTGTTGCCCCTATGTCGCTTGTAGGCTGGCATATGGTTCTGTTCAAGGAATACACCGCCACTGATTACTTTAGCTTTGGCCGCGTTGCTATTATTTCTGGCGTAATTGCAGCATTCATTGTTATCGTTCTTGCCATTCAGATTATTAATATGGTAAATCAGCTTTCGATTTTGAATGATGCTGTATATGATCTTAGTTCCGGAAATGCGGATCTTACAAAGCGTGTTACCCTTAAACGAAGATCTATCTTTAGAGTATTCAGTCTTCTTGTAGAAAACGAAAATAAATTTATTGAAAAGCTTCAGGGCATTATGGGTAACATAAAGGCCTCTGAACAGAATCTTAATACAGTCGGTGTAGACATGGCTTCAAGTACACAAAATACTGCAAGCGCAATCTCACAGATTATTTCAAATATTGATGCTGTTCATGGTCAGATTAATCACCAGACAGAAAACGTACAGGAAACAGCTGGAGCCGTAAACCAGATTGCTGCAAATATCGATTCTCTTGAAAAGATGATTCGTCAGCAGGCAGAAGGAGTTACTCAGGCTTCAAGTGCTATTGAAGAAATGATTGGAAACATTCAGTCTGTAAATACATCTGTAGACAAAATGGCCGAGTCCTTTGGTCAGCTTGAAAAACAGTCTGAATCTGGTCAGGAAAAACAGCTTGCTGTAAACCAGATGATTCACGAAATTGAAGACAAATCAAAAATGCTTCAGGAAGCAAACCAGGCAATTGCAAGCATTGCAAGTCAGACAAACCTTCTTGCCATGAACGCCGCTATTGAGGCTGCACACGCTGGCGAAGCCGGTAAGGGATTTGCTGTAGTTGCCGACGAAATCCGTAAGCTTTCCGAAACATCTACTGCTCAGTCAAAGAGAATTGGTGAACAGCTTAAGAGCATTCAGTCTTCTATTCTTGAGGTTGTATCTGGTTCTCAGGAAGCAAGCAATGCATTTACTGTAGTATCAAACGAAATTGAAAATACAAATCAGGTTGTAACCGAAATCAAGGTTGCAATGGACGAACAGAACGAGGGCTCTAAACAGGTTATCGAAACTTTGCGTGCAATGAATATGAGTACTCAGGAAGTAAGCAATGCTGCTCAGGAAATGATCGAAGGAAATAAGCTCATTTTCAGAAATATTGCAGGCTTACAGGAATCTTCTGGCGAAATGAAGACGAGCATGGACGAAATGGCTGTTGGTGCAAAACGAATCAACGACAGCGGTGAAGAATTGTCACAAATTGCAAACAAGGTAAAAGATTCCATCAACGAAATTGGTGGGCAGATTAACCAGTTTACAGTATAAGGGGACATGAAGACTTACACAGTACATTCGGATTATCATGCGCAGGAAAACTCAATAATTGAAAGGTTAAAGCTTTCTGAACTTGTAGATACTCAGGAATTTAACATGGACGAAGCCTGGATTAATATTGGCGGCTGGCAGAGCTGGAATCCGGGCTTTGAAATTGCTCCCGGCAAACAGCAGCCTTCTTTAACAAACAGGCTCATCAAAGGCTGGAACAATTATCTTGTTTTTCCAAACTCAAGCTTTAAGCCAAGTAAGAATATTGTACTTGCACAATTTATTTCTTATCTTCGCTGGGGTGATTTTTACCTTGTGTTTGCGTCTGTAGGAAACGTTTCGCGTGTTCTTCCGCCTGTTCAGTTTATTTTTGACCGTTCACAAAACACAGTTACTATAGAAATCTGCGACAAAGGCAATGACTGGCGCCGCGATGATATCACTGCCCAAATAGAAATTTTTACAGCATCGTCTTTCTTTGAATGTAAAGACAAGCTGCGCGAAATTTATAACACCCTTCACTTTTCGCGCATTTCGCATCTTGGAAAAACTCCGGGCGGTTGGGAAAGCTGGTACAATCATTATGCAAATATAAATGAAGAGCTTATTCTTAATGATTTAGAGGCTCTTACAAAAACAGAAAACGTAATTTCCAAAGGCACCTGGAGCAGTAAAATCTTTCAGATTGATGACGGCTGGGAGCTTGCTCTTGGAGACTGGCAGCCAAGACCTGACCGCTTTGCAAATGGACTTGCTCCAATTGTTCAAAAAATCGAAGAAGCAGAATATATTCCGGGTTTGTGGATTGCACCTTTTATTATTGATGAACGAAGTAAAACTGCAGCCGAACATCCGAACTGGCTTTTACGAAATGAAAAACATGAGATTGTTGTTGCAGGCTATAATCCTTTGTGGGGCAAAAAAGGAAACTTTTACTGCCTTGACCTTAGCAATGACAAAGTAATTGAATACCTTGATAACCTAATGGAAACTATAATAAACGAATGGGGATTCCGCTATATCAAGCTTGATTTTATGTATGCGGGAATGCTTTATGGAGACTACGAAACTCCAACCGCTTCTTACAAAATATACAACCGCGCAATTGCAGCACTCACCTCTCGTTCAAAAACAAGAACCGGTAAACCTGTTGCATATCTTGGTTGCGGTATTCCTTTTGAACTTTCTTTCAAATATACACCCTTGTGCAGAATTGGCTGCGACACATACGAACACTGGAAAAACAAAGTTTCACGCTTACTCAACTGGAACGGCCGAAACGAAGCATATCTTAATCTTAAAGATACTCTTGGCCATGCGCTTTGGGACAACACAGTTTTTGCAAACGACCCTGATGTTATTTTTGTGCGCACTCAAAACTGTTCGCTTACATCAGAACAAAAGCTTTTGATTGCAAAGGTCAACACACTTTTTGGAAGTCAGTTTATGTATTCTGATGATCCTGGTAAGGCAGGACTAACAGAGCATCAACTTGAAACACAGATTAATGAATTCCGTTCTAAATATGCAGGACAGGAATTTGGACTTATACAAACACAGGAAGATGTTTTCAAAATTTTCAACCGTTCCCGAACAATTGAAGGAACTGTCGATTTAAGGACTTACAATGCAGATATTCAACAATCAGATTGACAGCGCTACATATAAAAAGGCACTACGTACTCAAAAAAAATTCCTCCGCAAATTTGGTGATGACAGAAATGCCGCATATCACCTTACGCTTGTAGACAATGCTGTACTTACAAATCCTTTTAACTGTAAAGTAATACAAATAAAAGATAAGGCAGACTCAAAGGCCTTCACAGACGAACTTCCTGCAAAAGCAATCATTATTGGAAATATAAGAATGGGCTTTGGTCATTACAGAATTTCTATGGCCATGGCAAGTGCAGCTCATTCTCTTGGATACACTCCTTTGTGGCTGGACCTCAATTCATTTCCACAAACAACCTGTACAAAAATTATTTCACATCAAAATTCCCTCTATTCCACAGGCTCAAGACTTTCGCAAACTTCAAAATTGTTTAACAAGCTTTTTTGGGAACCCTTAAATTACGAAGGCTTTAAAAAGCTTTCTTACAATGCAGGAGACCAGATAACTTCACAACTGATGACTCCCCTCTTTAAAGAGATTCCTCAGAACATTCCATTCATAGCAACTCATGTATGGCCAAGCCAGGCAGCTGTTCACGCCGGAATGAAAAATGTAATAAACGCAATTCCCGATAACTGGCCAATGGCATTACATTTAAGCGAAGGAGCCCTTCATACAGTTCAAACCTTTAACACCTACTGGGGTTATAGAACTTTGAATGGCTTTGACGGAAAGAAAATCCTGAACCCAATGAGCAAAGATGATATTGTTTTTACAGGCCACTACATTGACCATGAACTTGTTAGTAATATAGAAGAAGATTGCCGAAAACGAATTGAACGGGCAAAAACAGGCAAACCCCTTCGTTTCCTTTTTACAATTGGAGGAGCCGGCGCTCAGGGAGAATTTTTTGCAGCAATCATAAACACTCTTCTTCCTTACGTAAAAGAGAAAAAAACCTGCATTTATGTAAACTGCGGAGACTATCAGAAGGTGTGGGAAAAACTAAAAACAGACATTCCTTCTCTTACAGATTCAAGCATACCGGTAACCGAGCATTTTGACGCTTGGGAAAATGAGTTAGCATTTACTAACAAAGCAATAGAAGGAAATGATTTTGCGTCAGGAACAGGCATTCACGCTTTTTGCAACAAGGATATTTTTGCAGCAGTATACATCACAAACCTTTTGATGCGGGCCTGCGACATCCTTGTTACCAAACCAAGTGAACTTGCCTTCTACCCCGTACCAAAGCTTTTTATAAAACGAATAGGTGGTCACGAAATGTGGGGCGCAATTCATTCTGCAGAACTTGGAGACGGTACTCAGGAATGCGAAAGTCCGGAGCAGGCCAGTTCTATTGTGAAGCTCATAATGGATGACCCTGACTTAATTGAAATGATGTGTAACAACATTGTGCAGCAGAAAAAACTTGGAACTTACGACGGTGCATATAAAACAATAAAATTAACAGAGAGGAATTAAATATGGAAGGAACAGAAGAATTATTAGAAGATGAAAATGGAAAATCTGTACCAGTTGCCAGAATTCTGGATAGTGCATTTGAACTTTTTGCAGCCAGAGGAATTGAACCTGTAACAATGGAAGATATTGCTCAAAAAGCAAAAATAGCACCCGCAATTCTTAACAGATATTTTGAGTCAAAAGATGCTCTTGTTGTAAAAACAGCAACTCACGCATGGACAAGTCAAATGGAAGATGTCCTTCCAAATATCGTAAAACCTAAATATACAAATTCAACAGGCTATGTACAGCTTGAACAGATTTTTATTCTGTTTGTAAAGCTGTATGAAAAGCATCAGGACTTTTTGCGATTTATCTATCTGTTTGATGCATACGCTGTAAAAGAAAAAATCCAGAAAGACCAGATGACAAATTACGAGTCTAAGATTTTACTTGTAAAAGAAATTATTTCTGTAGCAATTCAAAAAGGAATTGAAGATGGTTCTATAAATAAAAAGTATGCTAAATGCGGCGATGCTCTTTATTTTACACTCATCCACACATTCTTTAGTACTGCACAAAAGCATGCTCTCAGCGGAAATCTGCTTGATATGGATTCACAGATGAACGGAGCAAGACAGCTTACACTTTTGTCAGAAATATTGTTGGAAGGTCTTAAATAGACACACACAAGGAGATCCCATGAAATCTCTTACCCGCGGAAAAATGTGGTGCTACGCAATCGGACAGTTAGGCTGGTCTATAATCAGCGGTTTGATTGGCTCGTGGCTTGTTTATTTTTATCAGCCTAATCAGGAAGCAATTAATGACGGAATGATTTCTATGATTCCGCAAGGACGTGTTATTCTTGGCATCCTTACATTTATTGGCCTTATTACTGCAATTGGCCGCGTTTTTGATGCAGTAACAGATCCTCTTGTAGGAAACTGGTCTGATAACTGTAAGCATAAGCTTGGTCGTCGTATTCCATTTTTGCGATGGTCTGCAATTCCTCTTGGCCTTGTATTCGTGCTTGTTTTCTGCGCTCCTGTTCACGGTGTAAGCGCCCTTAATACTGTGTGGCTCTTTGTTACAGTTCTTGCATATTATTTCCTCATTACCTGTTACTGTACTCCTTATACTTCGCTTCTTGCAGAGCTTCCTCATAATCAGGAAGAACAGCTTAAGCTTTCTATGTGCATTTCTTTGACTTTTATTATTGGTACATGTATTGGTTATACTGCTCCAATGATCTGGGGTGCTTTAATGGGCGCAGGCATTGCAAGAATTCCTGCAATGAGAATTACATTTGCCGCCCTTTCAATTCTTGCAACAATCTTTATGCTTGTTCCTGCCTTTGGAATTAATGAAAAAGATTATTGTAACGCACAGCCTTCAAGCTCAAACATGTTCTCTTCTCTTGGAAAAACTTTTAAGAATAAAGATTTCAGGATTTTTGTAGGCCAGGATATTATCTACTTCTTTGGACTCGCTATGTTCCAGACAGGGCTGCCTTTCTTTGTAACAAGTCTTTTGCATCTGCCAGAAATTATGACTACAGTTATGATGGGAGGGCTCACAATCCTTTCACTAGTGTTCTATCCTTTTGTAACAAAAATGACTGCAAAATGGGGAAAGAAAAAGCTTCTTGTAGCAGCCTTCATTGGCTTCGTACTTACATTTGGATTCACTGCCCTTTCCGGCGACAAGCTTTCGTTTATTCCAATTTATGCACAGGCCGCAATAATTGTAGTGCTTGGTTCGTTCCCACAGGCAATCTTTGGAATTATTCCTCAGACAATTGTTGCAGACATTGCTCTTTCTGATGAAGTTGAAACCGGAGAATCAAGAAGCGGAATGTTCTATGCAGCCCGCACTTTTGCAATGAAGCTTGGACAGTCTCTTGCAATGCTTTTGTTTACATCTCTTGCTACAATTGGAGTTGCAAAAGCCGCAAGCGATGCAGCTGAACAGGCAGCAGGTTCTCCTTTAGGCTACAGAATTGTTGCCCTTGTTGCATCTTTGTGTTGTATTGCAGGTGGATTGATAATGTCTTTCTTTAATGAAAAGAAGGTGATGTCAATTATAAACGAACGTTCTGAGTAAGGACAGCTTCTCTATCAATATCATCTTTTTTACAGAAACGGTGTGGTTGTGAAGTTCTTACAATCACACCTTTTCCTTTTTTAGGGGTAATTTCAATTGTTCCCTTCATGAGACTCAAAAGTTCTTTTGCAATAACAAGGCCCAATCCGGAACCAGGAACCTCTTTGTTAATTTTATTATCTTCACGTGCAAAAGGCTTACAGACATAAGGAAGGAATTTTTTAGAAATTCCAATTCCGTTGTCTTCGCAAATAAAATCAATAAGGCATTCGTTTTCATTTTTACCAGGAGTCTGCTTTAGGCAAATCTTAATTTTACCGCCAACAGGAGAGTATTTTATAGCATTCATTGTAATATTCAAGACAACATTTGTTGTATGAATAACATCCTGATAAATGTAAGGATTAAAAATCTCACTTTTAACTTCAATTGTTATACGCTTTTTCTCTGCCGCATATTTAATAAGACTCTTTATTTTCTCTGCAGCATCAGAAATATCTGTTGGAGCTTCAACAAGCTGAACATTCTTTTTTTCAAGTAATGAAAGTTCCCTCAGATTGTTAATAAAGCCTAACAAATGCTCTTCTGCCACCTTCAATTCCTTTATATTATTATCTACAATAACAGGATTTGAAACGTTTTCAGTTATAACATCAGTATATTTAATAATTGAAGTAACAGGCGCCAAAATATCTTTTACAATATTATCTATAAAAATATTCTTTGCTTTTTGTTCTGTAGAAACCTGGGTTACAGTTTGCTCAAGCTGTATGTTCTCTATTAATTTAGTTGCAGCATCTGCACGCCAGCGTTCTTCTTCGGTAACATCATTCAAGAATACATAGAAAATGTCACCATACTTTTTTGTTCTGACAAAGCGACCGTAATCCTTTACATATTTTACAGTACCGTCTTTCGCTTTAATTCTATATTCAACATAATCAATATCATTTGTGTCTGATATCTGGTCTTCAATACTTTTTTGAACATGCTCAAAATCATCCGGATAAACAAGACCCTTAAAGGAGTTTCCTGTATATTCCCTGAATTCTTCGGCAGTCTTACAGCCATACATATTCATGAGCTCTTTATTAAAAGAAATTATTTCAAGAGAACCATCCGCATGATAGGAGAAGAAACCACCTGGAACTGCCTCGGCAACTTCATTTGCAGCAAGAAGCATATTTTCGTTCATATGCCAGTCTGAATCTTCAAGATTGGCTGTCTGAACTCTTTTTGAACCTTCAAGAATATCTATATCTGTAATGTATTTTTCATAATCATCAAGAGCAAGCGGCTTAGAAAAATAATAACCCTGAATAAAATCACAGCCAAGAGTTTTTAAAGTTGCAACCTGTTCACTTGTTTCGGCTCCTTCGGCAACAGTAAGAAGTCCAAGTCTGTGCGCCATCTTAATAATATTTTCAATTACAATTTCATTCTGCCTGAAATTACGGACAAAGGAAATATCAAGTTTGATAACATTCAGAGGGAAGGTAGATAAAAGACCAAGAGAAGAATAACCTGCACCAAAGTCATCCATCTCAATCATAAAGCCAAGTTCCTGAACCTTCTTGAGTTGAGTAATAATTATTTCTGTATTTTCGGAATAAAGCGATTCTGTTACTTCCATATGAAGATAGGCATGCTCAATTCCATAGGAATCAATAATATTGAACTGCTTGTCTATACAACCAGGTTCAAGAAAATCACGGCGCGAAACATTTACAGAAATAGGAACTATTGTATATCCTTTTGTCTTCCATTTTTTAATATCCTTGCAGACCTGTTCAAGAACAAACATATCAAGCTTAGTAATAAATCCGTTCTTTTCAAAAATCGGGATAAACTGACCTGGTCCCATAAATCCATATTCAGGATGATCCCAGCGGACAAGAGCTTCGGCACCGACAATCTTTCCTGTTATAGATTCATGCTTTGGCTGATAGAAAACCTTGAACTCGCCATTTTCGAGAGCCGACTCCATTGTTTCGTTTATATGCTGTTCATCCAATAACTGCTTCTGTAAATCTGCTTCAAAGAAGGCAATGTCTTTTCCGTAAATTCCTTTTATCTTTTGAATGGCAAGAAAGGCTCTGTCACAACAAACAACAAAAGGAAGATCATGACTTATTGGCGCATTTACACCAGTCTTTACAACCTGATGTGTTATTGGTGCAGAATCAAGGATTGTTTTAGTAAGAAGCTTTATACGGTCAACATCAACCGTTGGACCTTCAAAATCAAAAAACAAAATATACTGGTCGCCGCCAAAACGCCCCGCAATTCCTTTTGGCAAAAGTCCTTTTAAGCGTTTTGCTGTATAGGCAAGAAACTCATTACATTTTGCTTCACCGTACAAGGTATTTGTAGATTTGAAATTTTCAAAATCAAAGGCAAGAACTGCAAATTTTTTATGAGGATTTTCTTTTCGGATTCTATCGGCTTTTCGTAAAAAGGCCTGGCGTGTAAAGAGCCCCGTAAGTTCATCACGTTCAAGTTCTGTAATAATTTTGTTTGCGTTGTAAAGTTTTATTGCTGTTTTTAAACGATTTAAAACTCTTCGTGGATCAAAAGGATATTTTAAAAAATCTATAACATTTAATTCTATAAGTTCATTTTCTGTTTGAGAATTTCCAACCGATGTACTTACAAGAACAGGAAAATCTTCAAGTACCG
>JBGVAV010000097.1:0-28205 GCA_045224915.1 Treponema sp. | reverse complement strand
GGCCGGTTCAAAAAAATTGTTTGCCTCTAAAAAGGAATTATACTCCTGGTAAAGAGTTTCAAAATCGGCATCTTCTTCATCGCCGTCGTAGTAGCCGGAAGGAGGGATTTTTTCTCTAAGATCGTGCCACAGCTTGAGCGAAGGAAGAATTTTTGAAATCCAGTCTGTAAAAGAATCTGCCGAGTCCGCAAACTCCGGATTTATGATTTTCTGAAAAAACTTTTCTTCTGCATTCCGTCTGATTAAATTGCTTACAAAAATCTTTCTCAAAAGTGAAGGAATAACATTTTTATCTTTCTGCTCCGCCGAAGCATACTGCCCCTTAAACTTATCCCAGGAAACAAACCTCTCCAGCGGCACCGCAGTAACTCCCGACTCCTCTTCATGACAAACGCACCAATCCACCCAGGAGTTCATCACAACATCCGTAGAAAAAACAAAAAGCACGTTTTCATCCGGAAGATATTTCTTAAAAATACTTTGAAGCTGCTCAGGAGCAACAGAAAGAGTGTTATTCATGTAGGTATTATAACATGAAAAATGCGCCATTGCGAAGAGAAAAAGACCTCGCAATGACAAAGAACCCAAAAGTCGTTATAATCACACCATTATGTTTAAACCAGAACTTCTTAATTCGCTTAAAACTTATAATTCAAAGACATTTGTAAGCGACCTCATCGCCGGTGTGATTGTTGGAATTGTTGCTCTTCCACTGGCCATTGCTTTTGCCATTGCTTCGGGTGTGAATCCTGCAGCAGGCCTTTTTACCGCTATAATCGCCGGCTTTTGTATTTCGGCCCTTGGTGGCAGCCGCGTTCAGATTGGTGGACCAACTGGTGCTTTTGCAGTAATTGTTTATGGCGTTGTTGCTCAGTACGGACTTGGCGGACTTGCTACCGCAACAATGATGGCAGGAATTATCCTCATCCTTCTTGGCGCATTTAAGATGGGTGGTCTTGTAAAGTTTATCCCATATACAATTGTAACAGGCTTTACTGCTGGTATTGCAGTAACTATTGCCGCAGGTCAGCTTGGAGACTTTTTTGGTCTGCGCCCTGATTTTACAAGTCCAATGACAATTCTTGGAGAAGAATATTCAAAAATGCCGGGTGATTTCCTTCCAAAAATCATTGTTTACATAAAATCGGCTGCAACAGTAAACTGGTATTCTACAATTATGGCCGCAGTTTGCCTTGCATTTATCTTTATATGGTCAAAATTCATTAAAAAAATCCCGGGAAGCTTTGTAGTTATCATTGCGGCTACAGTTGTAAGCATCATTTTGGAAAAAACAACAGGTCTCCGCACCGACACAATTGGAACTTTTGCAGACGGAAGTCCTCATTTTGTAATTCCAAATACGCTTCCAAAGCCTCAGCTACCGTCACTCAGCATAAAAACAATCACAACTTTGTTCCCAACTTCAATTTCTATTGCAGTTTTAGCCGCTATAGAGTCTTTGCTCAGTGCAGTTGTTGCCGACGGTATGATTGGTACAAAGCATGATTCAAACACAGAACTCATTGCGCAGGGCCTTGCTAACATTGCAAGCCCTCTTTTTGGTGGAATTCCAGCTACCGGCGCTATTGCACGTACCGCCACAAACATCAAAAACGGTGGCCGCACACCAATTGCAGGTATAATTCACGCAATCACATTGCTTTTAATCCTTCTTTTTGCAGGAAAATATGCCGCTTACATTCCAATGGCTGCTCTTGCCGCAGTACTTATCAATGTTGCATGGAATATGGCAGGCTTCCCAGCTATCCGCTCGCTTTTGAAGGGCCAGAAATCAGATATTACAGTATTTGCAGTGACTTTCCTCATCACTGTATTCGTAGATCTTACTGTTGCAATTGAAGTTGGACTTGGTTTTGCTGCCTTCTTCTTCATTAAAAAGATGATTGATCTTTCTGAAGTGCAGAATGAACGCGAGATTCTTACCGGTGGTATTAAAAAAGATCAGCCAGCCGAAAATCTTGATATTCCACCACAGACTTTTGTTTATGAAATTGAAGGTCCGCTCTTCTTTGGTACCGTGCGCAAGTTTGAATTAGCTACAGAACGCGCCGGAACAGACTGTAAATATCTTGTTTTGCGCATGAGAAACACAATTTACCTCGATGCAGGTGGAATCCGCGCTCTTGAACAGTGTAAAGCCGCCTGTGACCGCAAAGGAATTACAATTGTAATAAGCGGAATCCATACACAGCCATACCTTTTGCTCGAAAAAACAGGCATGGCAGACAAACTCGGCCGCGAAAACATTTTTGAAAATATAAATCAGGCGCTGGAAAGGTGTCGTCATTAATACTACGTCATTGCGAGCGCAGCGTGGCAATCCATTACTAGATTGCTTCGCCTTCGGCTCGCAATGACAGTATGCTACTTGTAATAACCAAAAAAAATTGCTATAATAGAAAAGTTGTGATTATTTTGTGCAAATAAGGGGAATTTGCCGATAATTATAGCAAAACGGTGAGATTAAAATTTTTATGAAAAAAGTACAAAAGTTATTTGTTTCTACAATTCTGTTACTATTATTATGTCTACCTGCCTCGGCGTTGGAGCTTATTTTCTCTTTAACACCTGATATGGCCTTTCCTTTTTTAACAGAAGGAAATCAAAAATATGAAACTATCGGATTTGGCGGAATGCTTGATACAGGCGTTACCTTATTCAATTATTTGAATCTTGGAACAACTGCAGGTTTCTATGGAGTGCCTAAAAAGTCTTCTGATAAATTCAGCAGTACACAGGCAAAAAATGTGTTCTTTGTACCGTTAGGTGTAAAGGCTGGCGGAACTTATTATCCTTTTTCACGAGTTGAATTAAGAGGTGCTCTTTCTGCTGGTGCAAGTATTGCTATTTCGGGAGATGCCCTTCATTATCAGCCATGGTATAAGGCAGAAGCTGTTGTTGGCTTCCGTATTAATCCTTCATTCAGCGTAGGCATTTCTGGTTCTTGGCTTGATTTCCAGTATGATTCATGGTTTGGCAATTCTCTTATGCAGGGACTTACAGCCGGTATTTCTTTGACCTATCGTCTTGATACTAAAAAATCATCGGGTAGTGTAAGTGCTACTGCAGAGTTTGACGATAACGTATTCCCTGTACTCTATACAATCTACAAAGACGAAAGCTTTGGTACAGTTTATGTTTCAAACGATGAAACTGCCGAAATCAGAAACGTTCGTGTTTCTCTCCGCTCAGATGGATATACAGCTTCGGAAATTGAATGTGGTGTAATTTCAACTCTTCCAAAACATGCAACCCAGAGTCTTCCTCTTGTTGCAGACTTTTCAGAAGCAATCCTCAACTTTACAGAAAACGGACAGATTCCTGCCGAAGTTGTTATTGAATACGACCTTCTTGGTCAAAAGAGAACTGCAGTTTCGCAGATTATTATTCCTGTTTATAACCGTAACCAGATGCGTTGGGCAGACCCTGCAGTTCTTGCAAGTTATGTTTCAACCTCTTCTCAGGAAGTTCTGGAATTCTCTAAATATCTTGTAGGTGTTTCACGCCGTTACCTTCGTACAGGTCTTAACCGCAACATGCAGTTTGCCATGTACGTATTTGAAGGTATGCGCCTTGCTGGAATCCAGCTCGATTCTGAACCTGCTACACCTTATGATTCTTATCACCTTGATGCTTCGATCCTTGACTATATTCAGTATCCATATCAGACAATGCTTTATAAGTCTGGCGACAAGGATGATCTTGGAGTTCTCTTCATGTCCCTGCTTCAGTCTGTTGGTATTAATTCTTCTTTCATTGCCACAGCTGATGATTTTATTGTTATTTTCAATACAGAAATTAAAGCAGAGCGTGCAGGAAACTTCTTTAACAGCGATGAACGCTATGTAGTTCTTGATGAAGAAAATGTATGGCTGCCACTTTCTATGAAGTCTCTTAGCGAAGGCTTTATAAACAGCTGGTACAAGGCTATAGAAGAAATCAACTACGCAACCGAAACCGAAGAAGATTACTACTTTGTTGATATTGCCGATGCCTGGTCAATGTATCCTCCTGCAGGCTTTACAAGCAGTGAAAACGTTACTCTTGAAGCTTCTGAAAAAACAGTTTCTGATGCTGTAGAAACAGCAATCGTTCGCTATATCACTGCAGAGTTTGGACCTCAGATTGCAGAAGTTCAAAAGAAGATTGTAGAAGAAGGCGCATCGGTACAGCTTTATAATCAGCTTGGTATGCTTTACGTAAGAGCCGGTATGTACTCAAGTGCAATTCCAGTTTATCAGCTGGCAGCAAAGATGGGTTCTATTCCTGCTATGAACAACCTCGGAAACATTGCATCGCTTCAGAAAAATTATCAGGAAGCGCTTGTATGGTATAAGAAGGTTCTGGAACTCGATCCAGAAAATGCAACGGCAAAGGCTAACCTTAACCGAATCGAAAGTGAACTTGAGGATTAGCAAAAAGGAAAGAGAACAAAGTTTATGTCAGGCAAGCAATCTAAAAAAGTAAGAAGATCAAAGAAAATCTCTAAAAAAGCAGTTGCCGGTGCAGCTGCAGCAATCCTTTGTGCGGCTCCGGTAGCAGCAGAAGGCGGAGAATTCCTTGTAAGTTTATTCCCACATTTTTCTTTCCCGGTTGTAAAATTTGATGACGCACTTACCACTGGCTTTGGTGGTGGCCTGCGTTTGACTTATAAACCAACAGATTACTTTGGCATTTTCCTTCAGGGAGACTACAAACAGTTTTCTTTTGATACAAGCAGAAGCATTGGAAATCTTTCTGTAATGGATGCAACTGCCGGTGCCGGCTACTATCTTTCAATAACAGACCGACTCGGACTTAATTTTGATGCAGGAGTTGGTTACTATTATGCAAACTATGCTACCGGCAAGGGCAGCAATAAATCTTCAACACCACTTTCGGGCTTTAACGTTGGTGGTTCAATTTCTGTGTCCTACAAAATCGGACCTGCAATTTCTGTTTATGCCAGCGCAGGTGCCCAGCATTACGCATATAAAAATTCAAAATTCATTACAAGCGTAGATGCAAATCCTGGAATTACCTTTAATATTTCAAGAGCCTTTTCGCAGAAAAATAACATCAGCGTAGAAGAAGCAGAACTCAAGCCTGTATTCCCTGTATTCTATTCCTGGTATAACGACAACTCCTTTGGTGCTATAGAAGTTTGCAACGAAGAAGATTCTTCAATTACAGATGTAGTTGTTTATTTTTACCAGCAGCAGTACATGGGTCAGCCACGTGATTGTGCAAAAGCAAAAGTATTAAAGAAAGGCGAAAAGCTTACAGTTGATCTTAAGGCCTTCTTTAATGAAAACATGCTCAGCCTTAATGAAAAGAGCGACACCCTTGCAAGCATCATTGTTGAATATAAATATCTTGGTTCAAAGCGAACAGAAACCTTCCCTATGATTGTTCCGGTTTATGGACGAAACAATATGTCTTGGGAAGATGACCGTTGTGCGTCTGCGTTTGTTTCTTCAAAAGACCCTGCAGCTATGTGGTTTGCAAAGTATGTAACTTCTACAGTCCGCGATGATATTCGTAGTGGTGTTCCTCAGAATATTCAGTATGCAATGGCCGTTTTTCAGGCGCTTGATCAGTTTGGTATTAACTATGTAAAAGACCCTACTTCTGCCTTTGAAGATAACGTTGGTACCGCTTCTATAGACTTCCTTCAGTTCCCATATCAGACATTGATGTATCGTGGTGGAGACTGTGACGACCTTTCTATTCTTACCTGTTCTTTGTTCGAGTCAATTGGAATTAAAACAGCCTTTATTACAATTCCGGGGCATATTTTTATGGCCTTTGATTCTGGGCTTTCATTAGCACAGGCAACAGAATATTTTGATTCTCTTGATAATTTTATTGTAGACGGAAATAAAGTTTGGGTTCCACTTGAAATCACACTTAGTGATGAAGGCTTTAATAAAGCATGGCACAAGGGAGCCTGGGAATGGAATACAGCAAACCGCACAGGCGACGCAATGCTTTATCCAATGGAAGATTCCTGGAAAATCTATAAGCCTGTAAGCGTTCCTGGAGCTGCTGCAAAATTTACTTTGCCGGAAGAAACTCTTGTTGCAAAGAGCTTCTCTGCAATGGTTGATGAATTTGTAATTGCCCAGATTACTCCACAGATTGCAAGCTTTGAAAACCTTATTGTTAAAGCACCTACAGCTCAGAACTATAATGATTTTGGTATTCTTTACGCACGTTACGGACTTTTTGAACAGGCCGAAGAACAGTTCCGCCTTGCAAGAATTTCAAAATATCTTCCTTCAATTTTGAATACAGCAAACCTTTATTATTCTCAAAAGGATTATAAAAAAGCAGCCGCCTGGTACAAACAGGTACTCGCTGCCGACAGTAACAATAATCTTGCAATGCTCGGACTTGCCCGCTGTGCTTACGAAACAGGTGATTATAACGAATGCGACAAGTGGTACGGAACTGTTTATAAAAACGACAGGACTCTTGCAAAGCAGTATTCATATCTTGGTGCTTTTGAACAGACAAGTGGACGAAGCTTTAGCCTTGCCGACCGTCTTGAAAATACAGTCTGGGTACAGAGCGCAGAATACAATATGCGAAACGGAGTTATTACTTCTGTTCTTCCGGTTGTTCCAAATGCTTCTGTTACACCACAAACAAGTGCAGTAGTGCTGCAGACAAGCGAGCCTGTTGAAAAAGCTGATGGTCTTGAAAATATAAGCAGTCCTGTAGCAATTGCTCCGGGAAATATTTCTGTAGAACGCAGAGATGATGAAGAGCAGAGTAGTGCTGGTGGTGCCGGTGCTTCAGGTTCTGGCTCTGGCGACGGAGACGGTGATGACGAATATAAAGGAATTGCCTCTCAGCTTGATTTTAATATTCTTTCTGCACAAGACCTTGCAATGCTGGCCCAGGATTCAATTGTTGAAAATGGCGAAACTTTAGACGACTTTGACGCATCTTCTTATTCGCTCTCTGTAAAAGAAGATAAGCTTGTAGATACAACATACGTAACATCACTCATGACAGATGTTCCAATCAGAGAGCCTTCTGCCGGACAGACAAACGGTGCTTCAGAGGTTCCTGAGCTTGTCGAAGGACAAATTGCAATGCCAGGTCTTTCAGAGCAGACCGAAGCTCCTGTAACACAGGCATCAATCGCTGCTGCCGAAAAAGCAGAAGCCGAAGCTTCACTTGCAGCCTTTGCTTTAACCGCAGAAACATTTGCAGAACTTGTATCTGCAGCACCTGTTGACGTAAAGATTGATATGGCAGAATTTGACCCAATTCCAGCTGCAACAGTTGCAAAAGCAGATACAAAGACAGAAAAAGAAACTCAGTCTTCTGAATGGGTATCGGATCTTGTAGAAGATCTCAAGGAACTTGAAACTACTTATGTTGCAAGCACCACAGGTTCTGAGGTAATTGACAACGGTACTGTGGCCCCTGAGCCTGTCGAAGGGGTCGAAGAGCCTGCAGCTCAAGCACAAACAAAAAAGAAATCAAACGCTCCAATTATAGTGGGAATAGCCGCACTTGCCGCCGCAGCTGCTGCTTTTGTTTTAGGAAAACGCAAAAAGGAAGAGAAAAATGATTAAATCAAACAAGAACGTAACAAAACTTTTAACTTCAGTTATCATTACATTAATTTTGCTCCTCGCAGGCTCCTGTCAAAACTGGATGAGCAACGACGGCTTTATGTCCAAAATCGAAGACGAGGTTCACGATGCAAATGCAAAGGAATTAACTGTATTTGTTCGTTATGCCCACGATAAAATGGGAAAGACTGAACCAACCGGTAACACAAAGATGAAGGTAGATGTTACATCAAAGCTTTCTGCCGTTACTGCCGATGACTACGGTTTTAAAAAATGGGCTGCTTTCTCTACAGCCGATTTTCCTAAAGACAAAAACCACTCAGACCTTATGTATATAAGTGAAGAATCTTATAACGAAAACTTTAAGGACAAAGAGCTTCCTGCAGATAAAGTTGTTTTCTCTACCCCAACAGAACCTGTTACAGAAGTAAAAATCTTAGAGTCACGCAACGACATCTTTATTATTCCAATCGTAGCTCCACGTCCAGCATACGTTCAGTCTGTACCAGCTGGTGGTGACTACAACGTCGTAAAAAATACATCAATCCGAATCCTTTTCTCTAAGGCAATTAAAAAATCAACAATTTATGATGAGGAAGGAAAATTAAATTATTCTATTTCTTCAAGTGCTGCCACACTCGTAGACGATGATCAGGAAATTGTAGCCAACGATATTACAGATTATTTTGACTGGAAGTTAAGCGACTCTGGAAAGATGCTTACTTTGAGTCTTAAGAAAGATGCTGATACAAACGAAATTATTCACTACCTTGATAACCGTCAGCGTATTACAATCACCCTTTTTGAAGGCTTGTGCGATACAGACGGATTTGCCATGAACGGCAACTACACCTTCAGCTTCCAGACAGGTACAAGTACAGACAGTCTTGCTCCAATGATTGAAGTTATCTTTGGTGGCTCTGGAGACAAGTGTAATGTATTTGTTTCATATCATAACGTTGATCAAAACGGAGACGCAACAATCAACGGTGTTGCAACAGACGCCGCAAAGAAAGCTCCAACAAATATTGACAGCGCAGAATATACAGATGCCCTCGTAGCACAGCGTATTTACGATAAATTAAATCTCTTTGTAAAAGCAACAGATATTATTGCTTCTGGTAACGCCGACATCAACCCTGCTAAAGACTTGAACGAAGACAACGTTAACGCAATTGGTATTGCAGCAAGCCTTTGGGTAGATAAAGACGGAAAAGCAGTTACGTTAGACGAAACTAACACAATTACAAAGAAAAATTATGTATACATCCCTGGAACAATCGATAAAGATTCTCAGATGCAGGGAGTCTTCTCAGAAATTGTTCCACTTGATAAAGACGGTAATAAATACACCGGCGGTACAATTTATACATACGATGTAAGCAGCCTCCCAGACGGTCTTATTAAGATTGATGTTTGGGGTATTGATATGACCGGTAACAGCGGTGGTCCTGCAGATGCTGGTTCTCCATATTACACAAAGCACGATAACGGTTATAAATCAATCTTTGTAGTAAAAGATACAACAGCACCAGACAGTGCAACCGAAG
The DNA here is from genome assembly GCA_045224915.1 of Treponema sp. Lineage (GTDB taxonomy): Bacteria > Spirochaetota > Spirochaetia > Treponematales > Treponemataceae > Treponema_D. Next base: position 19,063 of record JBGVAV010000097.1, on the reverse strand, counting down.
CTAAAAAGATAAAATCAAATTCTGAACAGGCTCCATACTTCTGGTATAACAATACAACTCTTACTTCAATGCAGCTTTATGATCTTGATGCAAATCAGATTGCAGATGCTGGTCATGCAAAGCTCCGTTCTCTTGCAAAAAATCTTCAGTGGAATTTTGTTGTAGGAAAAGTTGAACAGGCTCCTGCCGCAAATGATGAACACTGGAAATATATTCACGACTCAGATTCTGGTGTTAGCCTAAAGTATGAATTGAAAGATGCAAAAGCTCCATCTGCAGACGGTCCGGTAGATATCACTATGTTTATTCGTGATGATATTGGAAACGTTTCTAAGCCAGTCTTGCTTAACTCAATTATGTATGATAATACTCAGCCAACAGTAAAGCTTAAGGCTGGTAAGGGTGACTTTGTAAAGGCAGATGGCCAGGACGATCTTCACGTTTCTGAACCAATTGTAATTGCTCAGATTCTTAAAGTTGAAATTGGTGAAGCAAACGAAAACAATGCAGGTTCTGGTATCCGTCGCATGGAAATCCATGTTAAGAATAAGGAGAATGGCCAGGAAGTTGCCGTTCCTCTTGATGCAACAAAGTTTGCTGTAAAATATGCACCTGCTTCAATTACAAATCCAACACCTTCTGCTGAAGGAGTTCGTGACATTGCAATTGCTGCCGACGATACAGCAACAACTGCAAATCTCAAAGTATTCAAGGTAACAGATGCCGATAAGATTACAAGTGGTACACTTTTTGTTTACGGAATTACACTTGGTAATGCAGACGGTCAGTATGAAGTTTATGTAGATTTGTATGACTCTGCTTTGAACAAAACTCCAGCTACAGCCAAAACAGTCATGTCTCGCGATACTACAGATCCTATAATCACAAAGGTTCAGGTAATGGACGCAAAAGCCCGCAAGGTTTATGGCGCTAATGAAGAAACCTGGTGGCTCCCATACGATCGTTTTGAAGACGCAAATAATCTTTCAAAGGTAACTCTCGTTGTAACTGCTAACGAAAGTGGTTCCGGTCTTGAAAATCTCAAGCTTGCCGAAAATGCTGAATTCACAGCAAATACAGAAATTTATATAAACAACACTAAACTCACAAAAGATGTTGATTATACACTCGATGTTGCAAACCGCACAATCAAACTTACTGACTGGTACACACCAAAGCTCATAAATGCAAATGGTGGAAGTCAGACAATTAAAATTGAAAATGTAAAACTTAATAATATAAACGTTCCTGCTGGTGCCGCTCAAGGCCAGGGAAACAAAATCAAACTCACCGTTGATGACTTTGTAGGTAAATCAAAATCAGAAAACACAATTACTTACGATAACACTTCAGTAACAGGTACACTTGTTTACGGTGATTCTGTTGCTCCAACAATTGCAACTCTTACAGTAGAAGACTCTGCTAAAAATACAACAACTAACCCAGAAAGCAAAGCTTATAACAAAGACAAATTTACAGACAGCCAGACCGTAATTCTTTACCTCACACTCGGTGATACCGAAGCTGGTAACAAGGGTAGTGGTGTAGACAAGGTTATTCTTTCTGACAATGCTGTGTTCACTGGAACAACAGAAATTTTTGTAGTAAACGGAAGTACAGAAACAAAACTCACTCCTTCAACCGACTACGAAATTGCTTCAGACAATAAATCTGTAATCTTCAAGAAAGTATTTACAGAAACAAATAAACTCAAGTTTACAAACGTAAACATCATTTCTGCTACAAATGGTCCTCAGATTATCAAAGCTGATGTTCAGGACTTTGCGGGAATTAGATCTGTGGTAAGTAAACCTACAGAAAATACTTTTGTTTATGATAATCTAAAGCCTGATGTTTCACTTATTAAATGGGTTGCTGATGATTTAACAATTACAGCCGGATCTGCTAAAGATAAAACTATATCAAATCAAAATCTTGAAGTTGATTTTGACGAAATAACAGCCGGTGTAAAAGTCATTAAGATGGATATTGTTCAGGAAGGTATAAGCTCTACTCCTTACGCCTCTCCTTTTGGAGATACAAATTTCCAGCTTTTGGATGCTAATGGAACACCTCTTGCAAAAGGTACAGATTATACAATTGATGGACAGTACATCATATTAACCAATCCACGTTTAACAGGTACTTTGAATTTCCGTGGAGTTACACTTAATAATGCAACAGGTGATTCTTTACAAGGTTTGTATTCAATTAATGTTGCACTTCTTGATGCTGCAGAAAACAGAATAGATACAAACGATCCAAAGTATAATAACTCTAAAAATCATGACCCAAGTATTGTAATTGATAACGTTGCTCCTGTAATTTCTAAAAAACTTGAAATTAAAAACCTTCATGAAACTACAGAGCTTACAACAGGAACTTCTGCCTGGGATGGAAAGTGGCTTGATAAATCTTATATTGGTGGTAATGGTACAGGCAAAGCTCCAGATGCAATTCCTGTTTATATAACTCTTAAAGAAAAGAGTTCAGGTGTTAAAGTAATTAAGTTTGCTGAATCTGCTGTGCTTTCAGCAGATACAACAACTTTGTTTACAGTAGATGCAAATGGTACACCAACAGCAATTACTCCACGTGACGAAAGATATGAAGTACATCCAGAATCAAAAGAAATCATCATTAAGAGTAAGACTGACGCTAAAAATACTTTCTCAAAATCTGATGGATCTGAATTTACTATTCTTGTAGATAATGTTGGTTTTGCAAATGCCGACAGCGCAACAGGAGCTTCTAACAATACAATCAGTGTTACAATTTCCGACGTTGCTAAAAACGTATCTGCTTCAGAAACGACAGTAGAAGGCCGCATCCTTTCCGACAGTATTGCTCCTGCAGCTCCACAGAACTTGAAGCTTAAAGACCGCCGTTATTCTGCAGCAACAAAGACAATTGAGCCATCTGATGGCTACACAAATGAAGATATTGTTGATATGACCTTTAACCTTACAGATTCAGAACAGTTTGGTTCAGGTTATCACAAGTTTGTTTTGAGTGGCGCTTCTTTCATTGGTGGAGACTCTGCAGACAAAACAACAATGACAGTAAAAGTTGGCGACACTGTAATTTCAAATGCCGAGTTTGCCCTTTCATCAGACGGTAAAACTCTCACCCTCAAAAAGACAGGCCAGGCATCAAATGTTTATGCAGTTATCCGCCAGGCAGTTAGCGTAGAACTTAAAAATGTTAAGCTTGATAACGGAACAACCGACGGTGAAAAAACTGTAACTCTTACAGCTTATGACTTTACAGGCTGGAACTCTACTGCTGTTAGTACAAGTATTGTTCTTGATACACATGTTCCAGAACTTGAAAAGGGTGTATTTGTTGCAAATTATACAAATTCAAGTGCTGCATATTACCAGCCGTCAATTAACGTTTACCCACATGCAAATGGTGAATCGGCAACTGGTGTGCCTGTTAATTATGGTACAGAGACATATCAAAAAGATATTCCAACCTTCTATACTGCTACAACTTACAAAACAAGTGGTTACTATCAGTATAAAGGACAAGTTTCAAGCTCTTCTTCTTCAGTAAATACTAATTTTGATCATGGTGCTGTCCTTGGAATCCGTGGTAAAGATAATATCAGGTTGGGTGGCTGGACAAGAGCAAAAACCTTCTTGTATTACTATAAATACTCAAACACAGATGTACCTTTCTCAAAAACAGAATCTGATATTCTTGGAAGCACAAACCCTGAATTAGATATTAATAATAAAGGAAATAATAATAATCAGCCTACCGGCAATAATACTGCAACAGCTACAACCCTCTGGTTCGGTTTCCTTGAAGGCAAATATTCTGCCGTTATCGTTGACGAAGCCGGAAACTGTAGTGATGTCTTCCACTTTGCTGTTGTAAGAGATGTTGAAAAGCCTTCAACATCGGGACTTGCCAACAAAGTAATTATTGAAAGTCCTGACAACAGTTATAAAATCTACAGAAACTCTGATGCAGATACTTCATCATATGTTTACAGTGGTACAAGTAGTTATAATTATGTAAACTGGCACACCAGTTATTATAATTTAACAGGCAAATACGACCCTATTAAAACAATAAAATATGTAACTAAACAGGCAGATAAAAAATATAAGCTTATTCTAAAGCTTGGTGGAACTTCAACATCAGACAAGTTGCTTCTTGGTGAAAATACTTATTCCACAGAGAGTAATCCATATGGAGAACTGGTTTCTACACAAACTTCTTCTCAAATCGAAAAATATGCAATTACTACATGGTATGGTGCATGGCCAACTGCAGAAGCTACTACAAAAGCTTATGAGCCAGCCGTTCCTAAATTTACTACTTTCCCTTGTGGAGGTTCATCATCTGCAGATGCAAATTATAACTCGGATTCTTCTGCACAGATGGTTGGAAATTATTTTAATTTTACTGGAACAACAATTACTGGAGATACTACATCTCTTTCAACATGGAGAACAGAAGGTGGTCTCAACAATTGGTTTGCTTATACTCCAAAAACAACAACCCCTACAAGTGACTCTGAGAAGAATTACGACAGTGGAAATGGTATTTACAGTTATGTAGATAGCAATAATAACCTTGTAATTGAAATTCCAAATACTCGAAGTACACCACCTATTTCAGTATTCCTTCGTGATGGTTGTGGAAACATGAACTACGTAGTTCTTGGACTTAGCGGTTATAATGCAGTAAGTTTTGATCTTGATAATAGGCTTGGATATTCTTCAACTTCTGGAGGCAAGGTTTCAACCCCATTTATTATTCAAAATCCACATATGACAAGTGTTACTAGTGATAGTCAATACACATGGGATGGTGTAGGTTTTAGGTTTAATAAACAAAGTGGAAATGGTGATACTTCGGACGATGGAGAATATACTTTAGGATTTATGAAAGATTCGGTAAAACTTGCAACGTATTATAATCCAAATATCAATAATACAGTTCCTGTACAAAAGAATCAGTTTAAAGTTGGTCTTACCCTACGATTTGGTTCTGAATATGGTGTAAGAACATATCCTGAACCTGTATACTTTAGCGCAAATCAAAAAGCCTCAGATACAGATATCTCAAACGGAAAATATACCTGTCGTGCCTTGCTTTACTGTTCAACAAGTTCAACCGAACCGACTTATAAAACTATTACAGATTGTCTGACTGCAGAAAAGGCTAGAAGTCCTTCAGAGAAACAAGGACAAGTTACTGATTGGACTTATGCACAGGCAAGTAGTACTACATCAGAGATAACAATCCTTCTTGATTATCCTCAGCCAGATTACTCCAAACTTGGCTGGACAATAAATGATTCAGGAACTAAAGAACCGGTTCCACATTATATATGGTACCTTTTTGAAGACCGAGTTGGTAACTATGAAATTGGTAAGGTTGTAAACAGCCATCATACTGGTGGATATCTTAATGGTACATATACTTCAACAGCATTATATGACAAGTGGCTTTTTGATAACAAAGGCCCAAAACTTTTGACCAGAACAACAGATGTATCCGCCAACAATGTTTCAAGTTCTCAAACTTCAGTAAATGCTCTTGTTGCAACTAATAACGGATATGTTCCATATCTTTCTGGAAATAATGTTTATGTACGTGTAACAGACGGAGCTGATTATCGTGCAGGCAAACTAATTAATTCAAATGCAGGTTGGGGTACAACCCATTATGTAGAGGGTGCGACAAATAATAGAAAATATGAACCATTTATGGATCTTAAAGTAGATGAAATTACTGGTGTTCGTGCATTTGCCTGGTCTAATAGTTCAACTCCACCAACTAGCAGAACAACTGCTGTAAGTGATAATAATACTCACGGAGATTCTGGTTCCTGGTATGCAGGTTATGCTGTAACTAACCTTGAATGTCCTATTGGTGCATCTTGGGCTCCTTCAGACGATACTAATCCTTATTTCGATAATAAGACTTCGGGAAGTAATTATTATCACAAGTATCCTGGAACGAAAGTAAATACAGCTATACCATCATCTTTATTAAGCGATTCTACAGCAAAAGATTTGTATCTTCACGTAATGGACTGGACAGGTAATATTTCAACCTATCATATGGGTAACAGTAGTATGAAGTTTATAAATGATACTTCATATCCTTCAAGACATTATACAGAAACAGGAACAAAGGATATAATTCGCAGTGTTGATAACGAATGGCTTGTAAGAAGTAATGGATCATATATCTATATTCATATTGCAGGTTTAGGAGCAGGCTCTTCTGATCCAGATACAGGTAAGAAAACTATGCAGATTCGTCTTCCAGATGAATATTTTACAGATTCTGGATCAGGATATAAAGGATTATCTTTGTCATCGTTGGATATAGGTAGTGTAAAGCGAGATACAACTGGTCCATATCTTGAAGTAGATTATAATACATATTCAAAGTGGAAAAAAATTGCAACTGATCCAACTCAGTTAAACGCATATTATTATGATAATGTTGGTAACCAGGATAGATGGACTTTGCAATGTATTTATGATACCGATGCCCCTGCTATTTCTTCTGTAACTCTTATGCCTGGTTCGGGTACTACATTAGTAGATACAGCAAGTGCAGCAACTGGTGCATTTTCTACAAATAAGGATTATACACATCCAACATCTTCTGGCCCTCACTCTGATGTTTCTTCATGGGCATCTGGTGAATTGCAGGAAGTTTATGTAAAGACGACAAGTGCTTCTAAAGTCAAATTCACGATTACTCTTGCTGAAGACCCTGGTGACTTTGGAGAAGCAAAGGTTAATATGTGGAATGGCACTTCATGGGAGACAGTTTCTTCAACAAAAGATGAAAATTCATGGATTAAAACTTCAACAACATTTGAAATGCCAGGTTATTCTCTTGATTGTGCTTCAACTGGAACCTATTACCAGATTGTCGTAACAGATCTTTCAAGTAACGCAAGCTACCAGTACTTTAAGTTGATTAAGGATAATGAGGCTCCAACCTTTGCCACTACAACTCCAAAACCTGTAGTTACTCTACGTAAAGGTTCTATTGGAAAAATTACAAATGATGGAACAGATAATTATTATTACGCAGCTGATGCTTCATACCCTCTAAAACTTAGTTTTGGAATTGTCGATGCCGGTTCTGGAAGCGTGACTGCTTTGAAGAAATTTAAGTACAGCTTTGATGGTTCAACATGGTTGCCAGCTAATGGATATATTTCAAATCCAGATAATTTTGAAATAGATATTTCAAGCGGTGATATTGAGACTTTCTACTTCATGGATATTCTTGGTAACAAACAGACAACAGCATTAACCCCTGAATTAAGTTACACCTATAACGCAAGTGGAACCTCAACTACAGTTTCTATTCCTAAATTGACAGCATATACGGCTACACCTGATCGGCCTGCCATAACTACAAAAGTTGTTGGTCCGAATCTTAACGATCCTAATTCAACAAAATATAATATTGTTGAACAAGTAGAAACAAAAGGAAAAGGATTAAAGGATGATTATAAAACTTATAACAAAGAAAACTGGACTCACCTTTATACAGAAAAATTCGAAAATGTTGATAACACAATTCGAATAAAAGAGCAGAAAGGTTATGAGCGTACTAAAGTACGAATAACGTTCCCGCAACCTGCTAATTCAAATAAGATTAAAGGATATATTAAATCTGACACGGCATTAAACATTCATTCTTATGATGAAAACCAGATTGGTAAATATAGCCTTGCTGATAATTTTACATATAAATTTACAGATGATTTAAATGTAAATCATGCTGAAGATGCCGCATTCACTAGATACTATTATGCAGTTGATATCGTAGGTAATATAAGTCCGGCTCTGATACTTACTTACAGTTATGAGAATCCTCATATTCCTAAAGATGTTGCACTCATAGATCCTTTGAACTCAAGTACAGATAAGACAAAGAATAACTATATTGATGCTGATGTAAAGACTCAGATGGAAACAGATGGTATTGATTTTGCCAAGATTATTAAAGTTACGGCACCTGATAAACCAGAAGCTGATAAGAAATATGTAAAATATTTCAGCAAAGGTTTTATGGTAGTTCGCTGTACATTGTATCAAAAGGCTGGTGCGGACTATTCAGAAACTCCAAATAAGATAGAGCTTTGGGATAAATGGGGCGAACGTGAAAGTGATAGAGGATTAAGAGCTGAATCAGGTCCTGCTGACGATTCAACATTGTTCAAGGTTTATCCTTCCGACGAAAAAGATGGTAACCGATACTACTGTTGGATTGCCTTTAAACCTGGAAAATTAACGACAACCGCAGGTGCTACAGAAGATGATCCTCCTACTTATTCGTTCGAACCATATGTTGTTGACAATAATCTTGAATTTAATGGTAGTAATTTCCATGGCTTCATAAAGGGAGCAACCTGTCAATCCGGATTCATTCCACTTGACCCAGAGTCTACAAATGCTCAAAATAAGGTAGGCTGGATACTTGATAAAGAAGGTCCACAGCTTACAACTGATTTTGATAGTGTTGTTGGAGAGGGGGAAAGCGCGGTTCATAGAGTTAAAGGATATCAAAGTACAGGAACAATTTCTTTGGTAGAAGATCACCAGTTATGGAAAGATGGAAAAACAAATCAGTATCCAAGAAATACTTACATTTACATTATAAATACTGGTATAAAGGATTTTCTTGATGTTACAAAGTATAAGACAATTGTAAAAAATGCAGATTCTACTGATGAAGATTCTGGATGGAAAGAAGTTGTAACGGAAAACTATAATTGGAACAACAGTAGTGTTTCTAGTTATAAGATTAAACTGCCAAATGTAGAAAATGTTCATAGTGAAATTCATTTAAAATTGCTCGATGAATTTGAAAATGAATCTGTAGAATATCGCATTGGTAAGAGTAATGATCCAGGTTCCCTCTGGTGGATTGTAAATGATCTTTTGACAAAAGAAGGAGCTACAACAACGATTTCTGCACCACAAGGTGGTTGGACAGCAGAAGCAGAAAATTACACCTTTGATGTAACACCTCCTGAAGGAAGCATTATTACAAACATTATTGCTAAAGTTAATAACCAGAAGGTAAATATTACAGGTCTTGAGTTTAATGATTATACAAAGACGAAAGATGAAAATACCAGTCCGCACCCAACAATTGATAATTCAAACGGTAATTTAGGTGGTTATGTAAATGTTGATAAAAACAATAATCCTACTGCTGTTGGTTTCATCAATGTTAATGGTATTAAAGTTACAATTGGAAAGATAACTAAAGACTGGGAAAATAAGTCTGTTACAATTATTTTGAATGGAACAAAAACTGTAACAGTTAATAACTTTGTTACAGCCAAGACCTTCTCAGGCGATAATATCAATATTGATACTGCAAATGCAGCGATTACAACAACTGAAGGTGGTGTAAGAGTATGTACAATTCCATATAGTCTTACAGATGGTGCTCCAGACAGTTTATTAAGTACAATTGCTGCGACACCTGAAAATGTTGTAACAAAGGCTGAATTTGATAAAACAAATCATAAGATTGTTCTTACAGGTGTTCCTGCTCCTGTTTGGACTGATGCTGTAGCAATTGGCCTTACAATCAACGGAACAATTACAAAGGATGCTGTATATACTGTTCCTAAGCGAACTTTGGAAGCTTCTGATATTACATTAGACCTTGAGAACTCATCACTTAGTGGTACAACGTTGACAATCCCTGTTACGTTGAATAATGGTGCTTCAAAGACAGATGTTACAAATGTTACAGCTTCTGTTGGTGAATCAACTCTTACTGCTTCTTTGAATGATTCTGGCAATGCAATAACAATTGAGGGAATCCCTGCAGCAAACTTCACTAGTGCTCAAGAGATTAAGCTTGTAATTAATACAAATATTGATCTGGGAACTGTTTATACTGTAGCCAAGAGAGCACTGACAGATGGTGATATTACATTGAAGTACAATAATAATACTCCTGCATATATTGCTAATCAGAGCAGTTATTATCTTACAATTGAACTGCCTTCACCATTAACAGTAACTTCTGTTACTAAGCCGGAAGGTTCTGCAATAACTGTGACTTGGGATGCAAATAATGCAACTGGTGTAAATGTTGGAAATGTAGATCAGAGTTGGTCTGGAGAAACTCCAGTTGAACTTGTTATTAATGGAGTAACAAAGTTGGTATTTAATGTTCCTCAGAAAACTCTTACTGATGTAACAGTTGCTAGCAATCCTAATACCTGGGCAGCTGATGCAACTTATGCAGTTACTGTAACTGCTGCTGCTGGTGCTCCAATTACTTCTGCGAAATTAAAGATTAATACAACAGAAACTGAAATTGATAGTTCAAAAATTTCAGGACTTGGAGAAGGTAATGTTGTTCCTGCTTCTGGTAGTTTCACAGTAAATCTTGCAAAAATTGATCAGACAACTTCAGCACAAATTGTATCTATTATTATAAATGGTATTGAGAAATCTCTGTTTGAAATTGCGGCAGTTACTGGTGGTGGAAATCCTGAGCACCATGATAACCGCTTCTTCGGTCGTTTGATTTCTGGTAAGGGTAACCAGGAAGTTTACACGTTCGGTGATTCACCAAAAACAGCTGGTGCTTTGCAGAGTCATGTTGTTGAATTGCCTAAGTTCATACAGAAGTTCTGGCAGAACGATGAAACTGCTGCAGACGAAGTTACATCAACTGTAACTAAAGAAGCTAAGAAAGCAGAAAAGAAATCTTCAAAGAAAGCTTCTAAGAAGGCTGCAACTCAAGCCGCTAAGTCTGTTCAAGAAATTGCTCAGACAGCCGCTGTAACAGAACTTCCAGTAGAAGCCCTTGAAGAACCTAAGGCCGACGATCAGCTTGCAATGATTCTTCCTAAGACTGCAAATACAGAAGAAACAGAGCTGGTAGAACCTCAGGCTTCGGTAAGTGCAGGTGCAGTTGATGTTTCTGTAACAGAAGCAGAACCTGCCGGTCATTCAAATGCAGCCCTTTGGATAATCCTTGTTGCATTCTGTGCCGCAATTGCAGGCCTTGTTCTCTGTCTTAAAAAGAAAAGAGCATAAAAGATAAAAAAAAAATCGGTGTTTATAAACACCGATTTTTTTTATGTCCAATTCTTATTCAAAAGGTTAAAATGCCATTTTTTTTACAAATGGTAAGGTTTCAAAAGTTTTATTTTCTAACATGCTAATGAGTCGGCATGCAGACCCTGTTGGGTGGTTTGTTCCTTTTTCCCATGCTTCAACAGTTTTACAGGATACACCCATATAATTTGCAAAAAGAACTTGAGTCATTCCAACAGATGTTCGGATGCTTTTGATTTGTGTGTTATTATATTTTTTTACAGGTTGAATTTCATAAACCGTAGTACGGCCTTTTAATTCTCCGCGTTCGATTGCAACTGCTTCATTAAGACTTGACATCAATTCATCAAAGTATTTACTCATTTTCTTTTCTCCAATTATCTGCAACTTCTTTTTTAAGAATTTTTATAACATTTTTTACGTCATTTTTTTCTTTTTGTGTTAAATTTGTTTTTTCATCTTTGGAAAAAACTTGTATCAGATAATTCTTTTCAAATGCTGCAAAATCAACATAACAAACTCTGGCACTTCCGCTTTTTCCTCTTCCTTCAAAAGCATATCGTAGTTTTTTTAGACCACCTGTGCCAGTCATCATATCGCCCGCATCTGGATTTTTGATGAGAAATTGTTGCAATTCAGCTAAATCTTCATCATTAAATCCAAGTGCAAACCATTTTTTGTAAAAGATGGTGTTTCTATAAATTCTCTCTTCAATTATTACCTCTTATACTATACCCTATAAACTAGGGTATGTCAATTTTTATTCTGTCCAATCCTCAAGCATCAGATTAAACTCATCTGCAAAAATCTGAAAATCTTTGGTGTTGTTGGTAACTAAAATGAGGTTGTTGGCAATTGCGATTGAAGCGATTTGGGTGTTTAGGATTGGGGTAGGTTTGCCAAGTGGGAGAAGGTGGCTTGTTATGTCGCCATTAATTGTGGCGGCGTGAATGTCGTAGGGGATTACGGGAAAGGCGGGTTGTACATAATCAATCAGGAAACTCATGAGTTTGTCTTTTTTAGGGCTGGGTGGTAAAAGTTGTATTCCGTTATGAAGTTCGTACCAGGTTATACTGCTGATTACACATGTTCCGGTGTGAAGTTCTAATTTTGTAAGGAGTCTTTCGTTTGGTTCTGGCTTTATTACCCTTGAAATTATATTTGTATCTAAAAGATAAATGCTTTTCAAAACAGAGCCTCCTTTGTACTGTAGCTTTCTTTGTTTCGAACCAGGGCATTTGAAAAATCATCATATTCGTCTTGGGTGAGGCCACCTGTTTTTTGTTTCCATTCATTAACCTTATCTACAAAAGAAGGTCTGTAGTTTTGTTTGAGTTCCTCATATTCCTTTAAGCCAATTATTACGGCAGTTGTCTTACCGTGTTTTGTAATTTCTACAGTTTCACCATTTTCTGCCATAATAACATATTCACTAAAATGCGCCTTAGCATCAAAAAGCGGGGTTGTCATGCGAGCCTCCTATATGATAATATATAGTCATCATATAGTCATATTATAGTATTGTCAAGAATTAACAGGCATTCGCAATGAATGGCGGCTTGTGCCTCTGGTGTTCTATACTACCCTAAAGGGTAGATTAAAGACTAAGGAGGCAGCTATTGAGTTTGTATGAGATTTTCGATTTACTGTTACAGTTGGTCGTGATTATCATCGACATTATTCAGCGCCTTCTCCGTAGACGGAAGAAAAGGAAGCGAATAAAAAAATAGTCCGCCTGTGCTCAACCCACTGGGCGGACTTGTGCGATTTTTCGCATAAAAACCACTAGAGGCGAGACGCTAAGTTGCGAATGCCTTTCTCTTAATATAACACACCTTAATACAGAAAGCAAGTATAGTCTTTTTATTTCTTCTCCGCCGCAAACCCCATAGCTTGGTCAACAAGCGATGAAATATAACCGGCCTCCGCTGCCTTTTCTTTTGTAGTACCGGCTGCCCCAAGGGACTGATTTTGAATCTCCTGTTTTTCCTGACGACTCGCAAGAAGTTGTTTCGCCGCGAGCAAAATATCAGCCGCTTCAGATGCGTTTTTAATATGAAGGCACTGTGCAATGGCACTTTCCTCGGCACTAGCAAGGGCCTCAAGAGTAATAAACTTTTTCTGTAGCGCCACAGCCCGTTTTTCGCCAACACCCGGCAACTCAAGGAATATGGAATCAGTATTTTCCTTTGTCCTAAGCCTCTGGTTTCTGCTTGTGGCAAAACGGTGTGTTTCATCCCGCACACGCTGTAAAAGACGCAGGGCATCGCTTCTTTTTGGCAGGTTAATAGGAGTGCTGTTTCCAGGCAAATATATTTCTTCATCTCTCTTTGCAAGACCTGCAACTGGAATATCAAGTCCCAGAGAATTCAAAATCTCTTCAACTGCATTTACCTGGCCAAGACCTCCATCTATCAAAATCAAATCCGGCAGATCAGCCTGTTCATTTACAAGGCGGGTGTAACGGCGTGTGGTAGCTTCTCTCATAGACTGAAAATCATCAATAATTCCGTCTGTTGTTTTAAGGCGGAAGTAACGGTAATTTTTCTTATCTGGATTTCCATTATAAAAACTTATCAGCGATGCAACAGGGAACTTTCCGCCAATATGTGCAATATCAAAGCCTTCAATGCGGATAGGAAGTGTATCCAGCCCAAGCAGAGTCTTAAGTTCTTCCATTGCAGGAACATCTCCACGATCTCGCAGACGTCTGATAATATCCTCATGAGCATTTTCGCGCGCCATATTCAAAGCGGCAATTCCGTGCTTGTCGCTGTCATCGGGAACGCAAACCTTTGTATTTGTATTCATCTGCTCGCTGAGCCATCTGTTTATAAAATCACTTTGGGCTTCTGTTGGAACATAAATTGCTGGAGGAATCTGCGCAGAATCTTCGTAATAAGCAGCCATAAATTCCGCCAGAAGTTCATCATCTTCATTCAGGCTTTCTACCCGATAATTTTCACGGCCCAAAAGCTTTCCGCCTCGGATTTTAAGGACTGTAAAGCTGACCAATTCTCCTTCGCTGTAATGGGCAATGTAATCTCGGTCTTCGGAATCAAAGCTTTCTACAATATTTTGATTCTGCAAAACCATCAGGGCCTTTATTCCGTCGCGCAAACGTGCTGCTTTTTCAAAATCAAGATTTGCGGACGCGGCTTTCATTTCTGCTGTCATTTTTTCAATTGCGCTGTCTGCCTGACCTGACAATAAAGATGAGATTTCTTCTATATAAGTATTATATTCTTCTTTATCAATCTTACCGCAGCAGGGAGCTTTGCATTGCTTCATGTGATAATAGAGGCATGGAGTTTCGCGCTTATGAAATGTCCTGCAATGACGAACCGGATAAAGCCTGTAGATATTTTCAATAAAAGTGTCGAGTGCGGCAACGTTAGGGTAGGGACCAAAATAAAGCGATCCATCCTGCAAAATGCGGCGTGTCCTGAAAATCTTTGGGAAATCCTCTTTTGTTACCCGCAAAACAGGATACGATTTTCCGTCTTTAAGACAGATGTTATAGCGTGGACTGTGTTTTTTAATAAGATTGTTTTCAAGCAGAAGGGCTTCGTACTCGTTTGTTGTTGTAATATATTCAATGGAAGCCGCACGTGAAACTAAAAGCCTTGTTTTTACAGTTCTCTGGCCCGAAAAATACGAAGTTAGCCTGTTTTTAAGGTTTTTTGCTTTTCCTACATATATAATAGTCCCATTTTCATCGCGCCATAAATATACGCCGCTAGATTGAGGAGCTTTTAATGCAGTTTCATGCAGGATGTTACGTGCCACGAAAAAATTATATCATATTTTTTTTAATTATGCCGATAGTTTAAGCAGGTACCTATATGAAAAAATTATTTAAAAAGACAGCTTTCTTGGCTGTTGGTTTGCTTCTGGCGGTGGGAAATTCCGTTGGTTTTGCTGAAGCTAAACAGATTGTTCTCGGTGGAAAGGGTGGCTGGCCTGATTTTCAGTATTCAGAAAATGTAACGACTGGAAAAGGCCGATTTGGCTATGATTGCGTGGAACTTGCCACAAATTCCTTTGTTTTTGACGATTACACAGACCTTTTAATTGATTTTGAAAATCCTGTAAACCCGATTTCGGCTGGTTATTACGATATAGCCTCAAATAATCTTAAAATTTCAAGCGATTCTCTGCTCGAAAAGTCTGCCGGACTCAGTCGTAACATTGGCGGCTTGAGCGTAACCGGTAAACCTGGTACTTTCTTTGGTTCCGAAGGCCTTATGGGCTCTTTTTCTATTGAATTCTGGCTTTGTCCGTCGCTTGCAGAAAACGGAGAAGTTATTGTTAACTGGGAATCTTCCAAAAATGTACGCGGAAGACTTATTTATCAGCTTATAAACTGTCTTTTTGACGGTGGAAAGCTCAACTGGACTATTGCAAATCTTTTTGATTCTTATGCAGGGCCAAACGGAGACGGAGAAATCCATCTTAAAGGCTCAAGCACTATTATTCCAGACAGCTGGTCATATCACGCGCTTTCTTATGACTGTGAAACAGGCATTCTTGAATATCTTGTAAACGGAATCACAGAAGATATTATCTATATAACATCAAACGGAAAAGAAGACGGACAGGTTTCTCTTATTGTAATGGGAACACCTTCTGAACTTGAATTCTGCAACGAATATACCGGAAAAATTGATGAAATCCGAATTCTGCGCAGGCCATATTCGCCTCCAGATTATCAGTCTGCAGAGGCCGCTGGAGCTCTTGGAAGAATGCTTTATCAGCCTGCGGGAGGACGTTTCCAGACAAGACCAATCGTTGTTTCTACCGGTTCAGTTTTGAACAGCCTTACTGCAGAAATGAACGTGCCTGCCCAAACAGAAGTAAGCTTTTTTGTTCGTTCAGGAGACAACTTCTTTAACTGGACAGATTCTTATCCTGAATGGAAGCCTGTAGAAAGCGGCAAGAAAATTGATGGCGTAAATGGAATGTACTTTCAGGTAGCCTGCGAGCTTTATCCTGATGGAAACGGTGCTGTTACACCATCAGTAACTCAGCTCACACTTGATTTTACAGAACTGCCGCTGCCACTTCCTCCTTTTACAGTAAAGGCCGAAGCTGGAAATGGTGCTGTTACATTAAAATGGAATTATTCTGTTGATGATACTGCCGGTGGATATTACATCTACTACGGAAACAGACCTGGTGAATATCTTGGACGTGTTGCTCTTGAAGGACCGTCTCCTGTAAACGCAGGAAATACTACAAGCTATACACTCACTGGTTTAGAAAACGGAAAAATATATTATTTTGCAGTTGCATCCTGGTCTGCACTTGATGACAGGATCACAGGGCCGCTTTCAAAAGAAGTGTTTGCGCGTCCATTAAAAAGGTTGGGGAACTAATAGGGGGGACTAAATGGCTAAGAAGTTCGAAAACAAAGTAAATGAAAAAAATCTGATTTTAACTCGTGCACAGGGTGCTGTAATTGCGCGAGATTTTCCTACTGCTGCCAGATTGTACAAGCAGCTTTTAAAGGATGACCCTTCGAATGTTGATTATCTTAAAGAGCTTGGCTCGATTTATGTAAAAAGCGGAGAGGATGCAAAGGCCATTCCTTATTACGAACAGATTATTACTTTTTATCCACATTATATAGATGCAATGACAAGCCTTGGTGCTATTTACCGTCGTCTTAAGCGCTACGAGGAATCTATTGAGATTCTTGAACGTGCAGTTGATGAAGGCCGCCAGAGTGCTGATGTTAACTATAACTTAGGATTTACTTACCGCGAAATGGGCAACTGGGATGATGCTATTGAAGCATTCTCTTCTGTTGTAAATGAAAATCCTTCTGACGTTCTTGCACACAATCACCTTGGTGCAATTTATCTTGAAAAAAAGGATTACGAAAAATCGATTGCTTCGTTCAGACGCGGACTTCAGATTGACCCTAACCATCCTATTTTGAATTATAACCTTGCCCGATGTTTTGCAAAGGCAAAGATGTATTCAGATTCAATCCGCTGCTTTCAGAATGCACTTAAAGCAAAGCCGGGTTGGGTTGATGCAATTAAAGACTTCAGTAATGTCTTAGTAAAATGCCAGAAATCAAAAGAAGCTTCTGAGCTTGTAAAGCATTCTATTGAGCTTCATCCAAATGACACAAAGCTTCTTGCAATGCTCGGAAATATTTATCTTGATCAGTACGATTATGATTCTGCAGAAAAGACATTTAAGCGTGCAAAGAAAATTGATGACCAGGATATTCAGATTCTTACAGGACTTTCTGAAGCTTTGGAAAAAGGTGAAAAACCAGAAGAAGCTCTTGAAACTGTTTTGGATGCACTTGAAATTTCTCCTGATGATAAAGATTTACGCAAGCGATATGTTCAGACTCTTCTTTCTGCAAATCAGATTGATGCAGCCGGTACAAATGTAAAAGAGCTTTACGAAGAAGATAAAGAAGATCCTCAGGTTCTTGATTTGTATGGTCAGTATTTAATTTGTAAAGATGAAGACGAAAAGGCAGAAAGCTGCTTTAAGAAAATTAATACAGTAAACCGCAATTACAAGGATTATCTTTTGTCTGCTGCCGGCCGATTTAATCAGGTTGGAAAAATGGAACAGGCAGAAAATATGGCAAAAGAATATGTTGCCCGTGATATGAGAAATCCTGCCGGTTACAATATGCTCGGAAAGATTTACACAAAGAACGGACTTTATGAGCAGGCAATTGAATCTTATGATAAGAGCCGCAATTTGCGCCAGCCAAACGTTCTTGCCGACAAGCAGATTGAATCACTCCGCGCACAGATGAACCTTCCTCCAACTCCAGAAGTTCCAGAAGACGAACAGAACGCTGCAGAGTTTGATGAGATTGTAGATGAAAATGCAGCTGTTGCCGCTGAAGGCGAGACTGGTGCCGAAACTGAGGTCCCTGAGCCTGTCGAAGGGGAAGGTGAAGACGGTTTCGACTTCAACACCATGGGAGACAACGTTCCAATGCAGGAAGCTCTTCAGGAAGAGGAAGAAGAATTCTTTGACGATGAAGAAGCTCCTGTAAATACAGACGAACTTAAAAATGATGAAGAAGTTTCTCCTTTTGACCAGGGAGAAGAAGGAAAACTTTCAGATAAAGAAAAACTTGTTGGTTCGGGTGATGGTGAAGGAGACGGAACTGGATCAGGTGGTGGCGCTGGATCTGGCTCTGGCGATGGCCTTGGCGACGAAGAAATTGATACTTCAGCCGGCTTTGGAATGCCTAAACTCACAGGTGATGGCGAACCTGAACCAGATATGTCTGTAAGCGATATGCTCGACAACGTAGACAGCGACAGCTTTGATTTTGATCAGTTCGATGAAACAACAACTACAAGCAATGAAGAACCAGAGCCTGAGTTTGATGTAAATAAAATGCCGGATCCATTCCCTGCACAGGCTCCGGAGCCTGCACCTGCCCCAGCACAAGCTCCTGCTCAAATGCCAGCGCGTCCTGCAGGAACTCCTCCTTCTTATGCAACTGCAATGATGGACACTGCTTCTATGGCAATGGATACTGTTCAGCGCGCAAACGAGCTTGCACAGCATAATGCACATGCACAGGATCAGATTATCCAGAAGCAGGATGAACAGATTCAGCAGATGGAACAGCAGTATGCAGAAGAAATGCAGCAGATGGAAGAACAGCATGCCGGCGAAATGGATGAAATGCGCCGTAAGATGGAAGAGCTCCAGGAAGAAAATGCGCGTCTTTCTTCAGAAGAGGGTAGAAATACAGCAAAGAGTCTCATGAGCACTGCCGAAGAGCTGCTGCCTACAATTGAAAAGATTCTTGCCGACGATGATACCGCTCTTGAAAATGCCGAAGAGATTGAACTTTTCAAGAAGCTGCTTGAGCTTTGCCAATATCTGCCAGAAGAAGAAAAGGCTCAGTTTATGGCAAGTCCTGTTCGTATGCAGATGGAATATCTTATTTCAAAGATGTCTGGTACTCC
>JBGVAV010000096.1:0-6560 GCA_045224915.1 Treponema sp. | reverse complement strand
CCTGTAAACTCAAGACCGGCCATAATCAGACGGCTAACCCAGAAGAAGATGATATCGTAAGCAGTTACGAGGGCTGTTGTAGGATAGAACTTCTTAAGGTCTTCAGTTTCCTGAGGCCATCCCAGAGTTGAGAATGGCCAGAGCCAAGAAGAGAACCAGGTATCAAGAACGTCCTCATCCTGCTTGAGGTCTTCGGCACCACAGCCACATTTTGGACACTTTTCAGGGTCTGTGCGGCTAACAATTACTTCACCACACTTCTGACAGTACCATACAGGAATTCTGTGTCCCCACCAGATCTGGCGGCTTACACACCAGTCGCGGATATTTACGAGCCACTGTTCATATGTATTTTCCCATTTCTGTGGGAAGAACTGAATTTCTCCAGCCTTCCATGCAGCTAAAGCTTTGTCTGCCATTGGCTTCATTTTTACAAACCACTGGTCGCTAAGATATGGTTCAACAACAGTTTTACAGCGGTAGCAGTGACCTACAGAGTGAACCATTTTTTCTTCACCCTTGAAAAGACCTGCTGCTGTTAAATCTTCTATTACAAGTGCGCGTGCCTGTTCAGGCTTGAGTCCACGGTATTTTTCCGGAACGTTTTCGTTCATGCGTCCGTCTGGAGTAAGAAGATTTACAACTTCAAGATTATGACGAAGACCTACTTCCCAGTCGTTAGGGTCATGAGCAGGTGTGATTTTTACCATACCTGTTCCAAACTCTTTATCTACATAATCATCAGCGATAATTGGGATTTCTTTTCCTGTAAGAGGAAGCTTGAGCATTTTTCCAACAAGCTTTGTATAGCGTTCATCACTTGGGTTTACGGCAACAGCAGTATCACCAAAGAAGGTTTCTGGACGAGTTGTTGCAACTTCAATTTTTCCAGAGCCATCTGCGTATTCATAATAAATATGATACATTGCACCCTGAGTATCTTCGTGATCAACTTCATCATCAGCCAAAGCTGTACCACAACGAGGACACCAGTTTACAAGGCGTTTACCACGATACATAAGTCCGCGTTCATAAAGAGTTACGAATACATCACGAACTGCGGCACTAAGACCTTCATCATAAGTAAAGCGCTCACGGTCCCAGTCTGTTGAGTTACCAAGCTTTTTCTGCTGTTTTACGATTGTATTGTGATGATCTTCTTTTACAGCCCAGGTGCGTTCAAGGAATTTTTCACGGCCAAGATCATTACGTGTAAGACCTTCTTTTTTGAGCTGGCGTTCTACAACGTTCTGAGTTGCAATACCGGCATGGTCTGTACCTGTAAGCCACAAAGTATTATCACCCTTCATACGGTGATAGCGAACTACGATATCCTGTAAAGTATTGTTCAAGCCGTGACCCATGTGGAGTACGCCTGTTACGTTTGGAGGAGGAATGACGACGGAATATGTATTTGTTTTCTTGTTGCAGTCTGCACACTGACACTTATACTGTTCATGTACAGGGGAAACTGGATCGCTTGCAGGCTTAAAGTAGCCTTTGCTTTCCCACTCGTTGTAGATTCTGTCCTCAAAGGACTTAGGCTCATAGGCCTTTTCCAATTCAATTGCTTTCATATTCCTACCTCACAAAGCATTTAAAATATTGAGCAAAATTATAATGTTTTTTAGAGGTTTTGTCATTATGTGGATTGCTTTGTAAAAGTGGCGAAAAGACTATTTTTTATGTGGAAGCTCGTCCATTGATTTGATGTGAGTAGCAACGGAATTTTCTTTTGCTTTTTCTTTTTCTTCTTCGTAGGTCTGCTGCTTGTGAACGTACATGACGCTGTCTGCCTGATTGATATATTCAACAAGAGTATGATCTGATTTTGGATCGGTAAGAATATAACCGCAGCTTATTGTAAGAGGATATGCAAGCTGCATTGAATCGACTTGTTTTTTTAAGTTTGCGTTCAAACGCTCAACATAATCAATTACAGACTTTTCACTCTTACACTCACCTACGGCAATGAACTCGTCACCACCATAACGGATTCCAACCCATTTTTCAGGCATTTCTTCAAGTAAAGCAGAAGAAACTGTTCGAATGGCAAGGTCTCCATGAAGATGTCCAAAATTATCATTAATATGCTTCATGCGGTTGATATCTGCAAACACAATTGCACATTTTTTATTTTTCTTATTTGCGGCTTCAAGAATTGGCACGGCATTTTGTTCCATACCAAAGCGGTTATTTAAACCAGTAAGCTGATCTGTATTTGAAATATTACGCAAAGCTTTATTCATTTCATCAAGCTTACAGTTTTTGCGATACTGCTCCAGATTGTAGTTCATCTGAATCATGTAATGATTGAGTGTTGTATCCCAGATTAAATCAATTGCATCACTAAGGACAATGTAACCAAAAAGATGGTCATCAAAGTGCATGGAGGTAAAGGTGTAAACAACAGGCTTATCACCTTTTTTATAGCCCGGAATTAATTCTTTTCTATTAAAATCACCAATGTAAGCTGGTTTATTATCTTTTACTGCTACAAGACAGCACATCTTTTCGGAATATTCTTTTTGAATCTGAAAAGAACTGCTTATTAAAGTTTTCTTTGCATTTGTATCAAGATTAAAATAGAAATCTTTGCCAGAAAAATTATTTGTTCCCTGATAATAATTAAGAATATTTTTCTTTAAATCATCATAAGTGGAGCCTTTGAAAATGGAGCCAATCATTTCTGAAGAATCATTCTGCTTGATAAGGCTTTCCATTTCGTTCATGTAAGCATGAATACAAAAATCGTGGCGAACAGGTTCAGCATCTTCGGTAGAACGGCAGCCACAGCTTTCATTTTTTACAAACGAAGAAGAAACTATAACCTGATTTGCATGTGAAGTTCCCTCTACCTTTTCCATCAACTGCCAGGCAGCAATATAACCTATTTTTTCATAATCCTGATAAACTGTTGTAATTGAAGGATAGAAAGTTTCGGCATAAGCAATTTTATCAAAACCGGTAACTATAAAATCTTTTGGAACTTCATAGCCAAGCTTATTCAAACCTACACAGGCGGCTATTGCGTTGTAGTCATTTGCGCAGATGAAAGCATCGGGTTTTTCAGATTTTTGGGCATATTCCATTGCATATTTCATTGCAGTTAGATATTCCCAGTTTGTGTAGCTTATATTTTCGTCTTTAAGTTCAATTCCATTTTCTTCAAGAGCCTGTCGTGTTGCATCAAGTCGTTCATTTGAGTCCGGGTGTTCTTTTGCGCCGGCAAGAAAAACAGGATTTTTAATATGATGCTCTTTTACCAGGTGATCAACCATCTGGTACATGCCTTTAAAATTATCTATTCCTACAAAGTCCAGTCCTTCCATAGGAATTCCAACACTTACAGCAGGAACTTTATTTGCAACAAGATTTTTTGCTATGATTTTTGGAGTTTCTGTAGAGTTAAGCATTTCTGAAAAAATGATAACTCCGTCAAACTCCAGATAATCTGTAAGACTAAAAACTGCGTTAGAGCCGGCATTACGGGATGCAGACTGTGTATAGGCTGCAAAGCTAAGAAACATAAAAACATCAATATTTAACTTGTCTGTTACAGAACGAATTCCTTTGAGAGCATGAGAAATACTTTGATAATTCCAGCCATTTGCCAATACAGCAATTTTACGTTTCATGGATATAATATTATATCATAAAAAAATCAAATATCAAAAAATAATTTCAAAAAAACGGCGACTGTCTTATTCATCAAGAGTAATGCGATTTCCTGTATACAGGAAGTAGTAACGTCCCTTAGCAGCAATAAGCTGATCGTGAGTTCCGCGTTCTATGATTTTTCCGTGTTCCAGAACAATGATTTCATCGGCATTGCGGACTGTTGAAAGTCTGTGTGCAATTACAAAGGTTGTACGACCGCTCATAAGAGAGTCCATTCCCTTTTCAATCAAAGATTCTGTACGTGTATCAATAGAAGAAGTAGCTTCATCAAGAATCAAAACTGGAGGATCTGCAACTGCTGCACGTGCAATGGCAAGAAGCTGGCGCTGTCCCTGGCTAAGGCTTGCACCATCTCCTGTGATTACTGTGTCATAACCATTTTCAAGGTGACGGATAAAGCTGTCGGCATTTGCAAGCTTAGCGGCTTCATAAACCTGTGCATCGCTGGCATTAAGATTTCCGTAGCGTATATTTTCACGGATTGTTCCTGTAAACAAGTGTGTATTCTGCTGAACCATTCCAAGTGAGTGGCGGAGCGAATCCTTGCTAATCTGATTAAGAGGAATTCCGTCGTAAGAAATCTGACCATTACCTTGCTCAACGTCGTAAAAACGTGTAAGAAGGTTGATTGTTGTTGTTTTTCCAGAGCCTGTTGATCCTACAAGCGCAATTTTCTGACCTGGCTGTGCGTGAATGTTTATATCATGCAAAACTGTTTTTTCTGGTACATAGCTGAAGGTAACGTGATCAAAAACAACTTCACCCTTGAGAGGTTTAAGAGATCCGTCTGCAGGATTTTTCCAGGCCCAGCTTCCTGTATTTGCAAAGGACTGAACAAGAGTTTTCTGTCCTTTTTCTTCGGCTTCGTATGCATTTACAAGTGTGTACTGGCCTTCATCTGGCTCAGGTTCCTGATCAATAATTGCAAAAATGCGTTCTGCACCGGCAAGGGCGTTCAAAATACTTGTTGCCTGCTGGCTCATCATGGAAATTGGCTGGCTGAAGGAACGTGTATATTGAAGGAAGGCTGCGATTGTACCAATGTCGAGCATGCCTGTAAACCAGTTAAGAGGTACCATACCACTGTGACCCATAATCATTACAGCAGCACCCGCAATTGCAACTACCGCATACTGCATGTGGGCACTGTTGTTCATAAGAGGTCCCATAAGTCCACCAAAGGTCATTGCGGCAGTTCCTGCTTTACGAAGATCATTTGCAAGTACATCAAATTCCTGTTTTGCATGAGCTTCGTGATTAAATACCTTGATTACCTTCTGACCTTCAATCATTTCTTCTATAAATCCGTTCATTCTTCCTACGCACTTTTGATTCTGGCGGAAGGCGTTTGCAGAACGTTTACCAATTGTTACCATAAGCAAGGTAATAAGAATCATTGTAACAATCATTATGAGGGTGAGCATTGGACTAAGCACAAGCATCATAACAAATACAGAAATTACAGTGATTGTAGATGAGAACAGCTGTGGAATAGTCTGACTGAGCATTTCGCGCATCGTATCTGTATCGTTTGTAAAGCGCGACATAAGCTCACCGTGTGTATGTGCATCGTAAAACTTTATAGGAAGCTTTTCCATTTTGCTGAAGAGTTCACATCTGATTGTATACAAAAGCTTTGTTGAAATGTGAATCATCAGGCGTGAGTTACAGTACGAAGCAGTTACTCCAAAAAAGAACATACAAAGTACCATGACTAAAAGTCGTGCAAAGCCTGAAAAGTCGGGATTTGCCTGACCAATCATAGGAATGATGTAATTATTGAGCGCAGGTTTTATAAGATAAGAACCTATTACACCTGATAAAGAATTTACAAGTACGCATAATAAAACTACGAGCCACAAGGCTTTGAAGTGGCCCATATATCCGATTATTCTTTTTATTGTATCTTTTGCATTTTTTGGTTTTTGAAAACCTCTTCGTGGTGGCATTAGTCTTCACCTCCTGCAAGGTCTGCGTCTCCGCTACCCTGCTGCTGCGATTCAAATACTTCGCGGTAAATCTCGTTTTTAGCAAGAAGTTCATCGTGAGTGCCGTATCCGCTTAGTGCACCGTCGTCTAAAACAAAAATAACGTCTGCATCTTTTACAGAAGAAATACGCTGGGCAATAATGATTTTTGTAGTTTCTGGAGCAATGTCGCGCAAAGCTGTTCTGATTCTTGTTTCTGTTGCAGTATCTACAGCAGAAGTAGAGTCATCAAGAATAAGGATTTTTGGATTTTTAAGAAGGGCGCGAGCAATACAAAGTCGCTGCTTCTGACCGCCACTTACGTTTACACCGCCCTGACCAAGCATTGTTTCATAGCCATCTGGGAATGAACTTACAAAGCTGTGGGCATCGGCTGCCTGGCAGGCCTGAATCATCTGTTCGTCTGTCGCATCAGGATTTCCCCAGCGAAGGTTTTCTTTAATTGTACCGCTAAAGAGGACATTCTTCTGAAGTACCATTGCAACACTGTCGCGTAAAACAGAAATATCATAATCGCGAACATCACAGCCGCCGATTTTTACAGAACCTGAATATACGTCGTAAAGTCGTGGAAGCAGAGAAACGAGTGTTGTTTTACTTGAACCAGTTCCTCCAATAATTCCAACAACCTGACCGCTTTTGATTTTAAGATTAATATCGCGCAGTACACAGTTATCGGCTTTTTTGTTGTAGCTGAAGCTTACGTTGTCAAACTCAACTGAACCGTCTTTTACTGTCATTACAGGATTTTCAGGATTATCAATATCAGGAACTTCATCGAGAACCTCAATAATACGCTTGTTACTTGCTTTTACCATGATAAGAGAAACGAATACCATTCCAAGCATCATGAGAGAAGAAAGAACCTGAGTTACATAAGTAAAGAAGCTG
>JBGVAV010000095.1:0-12233 GCA_045224915.1 Treponema sp. | reverse complement strand
TCAATTTGTGCAGTTCTTCTTTAGTCATAAAATCCTCATTCTTGTTAGATAGTTTTAGGCGCCTATATATCTAAGAATAAGGTGATTAAAAATTGAATTCAAGAAAAATCTTAAAATTTTTTGTTTCTATTTGCTCAATCCAAACTTTTTTTCTATCAGAGCCATGGTGCCTTCGAGACCGAGTTTATCATCGCGCATGTTTATTTCAAAACCGGAATTAAATAACTCATTTTACACTTTGAACAAAAATCTTTTCTGTCCGCCATCATCACAAATGATTATTCCGCCCATGGCAAGATAAAACGCAATTGCATTTTCATTTTTTGAATTAACAGATAATATAATTCATCAAAACCTTTTTTTCGCGTTTCTTCTTTTGCAAGCTCTATAAAATGTCTGCCAATTCCCCTGCGTTGAAATTCCTTCAGTATATATAGAAGCGCAACCTCCTGATTATATTCGTTGAAAAGCCTGTAGGGTTTTCCGCAAGTCATAAAACCAAGCAGTTTCTTCTGCTTTTGAGCTACATACAAATCTATCTCAGGATTCAAAACAATACCCTTTAATATTTCTTCATTTTTCTGAACATCGTAATTATCCAGCTTTTCCTGTGGATATATTCCCTGATATGTAGTATTCCAGACATCTCTTTTTAGAATTGAAAGTTCATGACAATCTTCTGCAACAGCCTTTCTATAAATAATTTCTTCCAATATGAAGTCTCCTGATAATATTATAATGAAAAGTTTTGAGTTCAACCATCGTTTGAGTAAAACTAAAAAACGCGTCGATTGTCAGTTTGCCGTTTTGTCAATATTATGAGTGTAACCCCATTTGCAAAAAAAGAACTTTTTGAAAGCATCTGCCAAGGTGATTCTGATTGCAGAAGACTGCATCATAAGTCATCTCGCAGATGCTTTTTTCTTTTTCAACAAACTACATATGTTTCTTTATAAAGTCTTCAATCACCCCTGCTGTTTCTTCCACAGTTTGATTTGTGTTGTCAATAAAGAGCTGGAACTTGCCTTTGCTTCGCTTGAACCAGGCGCTGTATTCGTGCTGAGTTTTGATGAACTCGTCACTGTCGGTTTGGCGTTCGGCTGGACGGGCTTTGAGGCGTTTTGTGATTTCTTCGTCGGAGCAGGTCATCCCGATGAAGAAAGTGCGTCCTATATTTTCCGACAGGTCCACGAGGTTGTAAAAGTTCGGCGGATTCATGCCGGCACTCACAAAGAAAATATTTTTATTACCGGAGATTTCGTCTGCACGTTTGAGGGTGTCTGTATAATACTGATTTTCGTGGTCAGTTCCTTTGTAGCTGTGCCAGTTCAGGCCGACTGCGTCTGTATCAATACAGGCAAACTCTGGCAGCTGATTTCGCTGGGCGATGATTTCTTTTACCGTAGATTTTCCAACGCCACATGGGGCGCATAAAATTATTAGTGTTTTCAATTTCCTATCTCCTGATAACTGGTGCACCCTCGGCATAATTTCCGTATCGCGACATAAACTCTTCGTACTCGTCCTGCTCGGTAATCCAGATGATAAAATATGCTTCTTTAACACCAAGATTTCTGTAAGCCTGCAGACGGGTATTTCCATCGTTCATTTCAAAACCGTGTTCAACATAATGGGCAATTAGCGGCGGCATATCAGGATCTTTTTTAATTGAATCCTCGAGGGCTGCCACGTGAATAGGCCACCAGTCTTTGTCGATTTTATATTTCATACCTTCTTCGGGTCCTGTGTTGCGCTCGAACAAATCAAGTGGCATTTTCATTGGGCCGATGTAATATCGTTCGAAAAGTTTGAGTCCGTCGGAAAACGGAATATTTTTTCCCGCATCGTGAAGATATGTATGAATCCATTCGTCAATTTTATTTTCCTTGGCATAACTCATAGCCGAAGAAAGTGTCTTATTATATTCTGTCATAGTACGCTCCTGTTTTGAGTAAACAATATGCTTTACAGAATCAAACGAAAGACAATACTTTTCCGAGAGCTGTTCGATTGTCTGGCCGGCAGCAAAATCTTCTTTCATACTCTGATTTCTCTTTGCAAGATATGCCCTGTAACCCGAAGATTCACCCCAAGCCTTTTTCTCGTTTTTGGCCGGAATATAAATTGTCTCACCGCTGACATACCGCTGAATCTGTTTCAAAAGATTTTCTGGAAAAATGTCCTGTGCATTTCTGTAATTCATAAAGTCCTCAGTAATTTAAGTGGGCACGCCCACCGTGTTTCAAAGCGCTTTGTGATTATAGAATATATGATTTGTGCGCGGTTGTATATGTTGAGAATGGGTGGAGATAATGTTTACATATTTAGAAAAGAGCAATTTTATCCAATAAATTATTTCCGATTTTTATTACTCTCTTTTCAAGAGGTAACAATATGAGTAAAGAACTTTTTGAAAAATTTAACAGTGGAAGTCTTCGTCTGCCGGAAGGTCAGATTGACTTCGACAAAATCAACTGGAACAAGCATCCGACTTTTGAAGGTGTTGAACTTAAGCACATCATCACTGCAAAGGATACTGGTGGCGACTTCAGCTATCACCTGGTTAGAATTGCGCCTAACAAAAGCATTAAAAATCACATTCACGAAACTCAGCTGGAAACTCACGAAGTTATTGCGGGCAACGGAAAGTGCATTAATAATGGAAAGTGTCTTGATTATGAGCCAGGTGTAATTTCGATTATGCCTGCTAAAGTTCCACATGAAGTTAATGCGGGATCGGAGGGACTTTATCTTTTTGCAAAATTCATTCCGGCTTTGTGCTAGAAGCTTCCTTGTATTCCTTAGGGGTAAGTCCCACAATCTTTTGAAAGCATCTGTCGAGGTGACTCTGGTCGCAAAAGCCTGCATCATAAGTTACCTCACAGACGCTTTTTTCTTCTTCAAGCAGCTTCTGGGCTTTTCGAACTTTACATTGAATTTGAAACTGATGGGGTGTAAGCCCATACATCTTTTTGAATTTTCTGATTAAATGAAATGGACTGATGTTTGTGTCCTGCGCCATTTCTTCGATGAGGTAAAGATTTTCCGGCTGATCGAGAATTGAATCTCTGAGTTCCACAAGTTCCCCACTCCCTGTACTTGATTTTGCCCTCACACAAGTTACAAGCATAGAATATCCATTATCATCAACTGGTTTTATCTCATGCAAAACATCCGGCGGAATTTGAAATTCATCTCCAGCGCCATAAATTTTTGACTTCCCTTCCATCACAATGCAGACACTTCCGTCTTCAACAATTCCAAGAGTCAGGTGTTCCGCATGCGTGTGAGGCGGATAAGCCTTCGTCCAGTTTTTATAATGCACGCATTCTATGTCATCATTTTTTTTCTGATAAGAAATTTGGTTTGTCATATATTCCCCGCAAAAACAAATTCAAGATTTTCTTTTGCGACTTCTACAAGACGCAGGATTGTATTGACTGGAGTCGGTTCTTTATCTGTAAGCTTAAAGGCTGGGAAGAAACGTGTGATGTGAAGGGGGATTTTTTTACCAACCTGATTTTCGAGGGCAGCGACCCATGCAGACAGTTGGCGTATTTCTTCTTCGCTGTCGTTTTCGCCGGGGATAATTAGAGTGGTAAGTTCAACGTGGCAGAACTTGGCGGCACCTGAGATAAAATCTTTTACCATCTGAAAGTCTCCACCGATGAAGTTACGATAAAAGCCATCTGTAAATGCCTTGAGATCAATATTCATGGCGTCGATGTATGGGAGGATTTCATTGAGAATTTTTTGTGTGGCAGTTCCGTTTGTGACGAGCACATTTTGCAGACCTGCGTCCTTGGCCAATCTAGCCGTATCCCGCACAAACTCGTAACCAACAAGCGGTTCGTTGTAAGTGAAGGCAAGACCTATGTTGCCATGTACACGAAGTTCCAGCGCGCTTTTTACAATTTCCTCAGGCTCATAAAAATCTGCCCTGTCTTTATACTCAAAAGCCTTTTGCGACCAGGAAATACTTGAATTCTGACAAAACGGACAACGTAAATTGCAGCCATAAGAACCAAGCGATAAAATCATGCTGCCTGGATGGAACATTTTCAAAGGCT
The DNA here is from genome assembly GCA_045224915.1 of Treponema sp. GTDB lineage: Bacteria > Spirochaetota > Spirochaetia > Treponematales > Treponemataceae > Treponema_D. The sequence continues at coordinate 8,163 of JBGVAV010000095.1, read as the reverse complement.
TTTTTTCTATAGGATCCAGCGCAACCGAAGTAAGCTTCCCGTAATTCCCGGCAACCACCTGCCCTTCACGACAAGTACGTGCCCCGCAAAAACCTGTCTGTCCTTCTTCTAATTTACACTGTCTGAAGCAAACATCACAAATCGGCATGACGAACTACCTCAAAGCGGAACAAATCTACATCATCATCCGGAGCAATTCCACCTTTACGTTTTGCAATTGAAATCTGCTGTTCAACTGTGTCTACGCCATCAAGATCTGGAAGCAGCAATCCGCGCTTATAACCGCTCTGAACAATCACGCCGTATTTTTTTACATCAAGCTCAGCCGGTGAACTGATTTTTTCTGCGTCGCCAAGGACATCAACATTTATTTCAAGATATTTAAGTTCATCTTCGTTAACAGGTTCAAAACGAGGATCTTCAGAAACGGCACTCACTGCATTGTGAATTATTTCAAGCGCAAGATTTTCTTTTGTTGCAGCGATAGTTCCTATGCAACCACGCAAGCCACCAAACTTATGAACAGAAACAAAAGCACCAGCGCGTGCATTCAAAAGCTCCGCAGGCACCCACGAAGGCAGCTCCATCTCATGCCCGTTTTTCACAAAATATTCTGCAGATTCCCGCGCGAGCTTTACCCAGGCATCAGACTTCAGACTTTTTTGTGCAATCTCATTTTGAACCTGATGGAGCCGTGCCTCCAGAAAATGCCTTCCTGCATCTTCACCCTTTGGCACAAACGAACAGATTCCGTACCCTACTCCAGTTACATCCTCGTGCGAATACTGAGTTGCCTCCACGGCCTTACCATCCAGCGCACCCGCCATAATCACAAAAGATTTATGTCCGCACTCCGCTGCCTTTTCGCAAAAGTTTTCATCAAAATCAAAAAGTTCGTCAAAGCGCGCCCCGGAACACACATCCATAATTCGCTTATCATAAACAGGACCTTCTTCTGCAAAACCATAAGGCCCGTACGACTGAAGCTTATGCGATAAATCACCGCTGGCAACATAGACAACCCTGCGCCCAAGTGAGTCCACCGCATCCTTAATCATCATGCCGTATTCATAATGCTTTAAAAGGTCATAGCCAGAAAGCCCCGTACGAACAAGCTTAAAATCCTTATATTTTTTTAAGATAAACCAGAGCGGCACCATAGTTCCGTGATCAAGCAAAGGATTTCTTTCGCCAAGAGTTCCAGCCGGAAATCCAGCCTCCTCTGCCTTCCCCGCAACAAGCTTCACCAACTCTTCATCATACTCAATATCAAACTTCACCTGCGGCGCACCAAAATCAGCAAACGAACCAACCGCCCCGCTACCTGGAGAAATATGAAAATAATTTGAATACATCACGCTGTGAGGACTGGAGATAATAATAGTTTCGGGCTTAAGCGCTGCAATTTCATCAGCAACTTTTTCATAAGCCTTAATCGTTTTTTCAATTTGCTTTTCACTTCCACGTCCAATATCCGGCACAATCATCGGCGGATGCGGAACCATAAACGCTGCAACAATAGACATACTGAACCTCCTGAAAATCAGAGCCTGAAAAAAGTTAGTCTGAATTCTTTAAATTGATTCGTATAATTTTAGTTCTGGATAATAACCCTGGATCAAAAGAAAATGTGTGTCGCGGGTCCACAGGGGAATATCGTACTTCATGGCAATAAAGGCGATTACAGCATCTGCAAATGGAACTTGAAAACCATTGGAGCGCATTGTCTGGAGGATTTCTGCACGAACTACCCCGCAAAGAGCAATATCCATAGTATCTATTTTTCTGGCAAGCTCAGAATCGCGTGAACGAAAATATTCAATCATAATGTCTGAATCTGCAAGTACCATTAGCCAAGCCTCCTCAATTCATTCAATGCTTCCTGTTCTTTGGTTTGTACGATTTTAACGGGTTTGCTCATGAATGTAACAAAGCGGTCGTACTCTTCTACAGAAATCATAACGCATTCAGGTACGTTGTTTTTTACAATAACGCAAAGCTCGTTTTCAAAACCTTCTGCAGAAACTTTTAGTGAGGTGTCGCCTGTCTCATACCCCGCACGGATAATTGCCATGGCGCGGCCTCTAAAGCTGGTGGTATCGCCGTCGGTATAATTATCTTCTGTTATAGGATTTGCTGAGCCAAAACCTGCAAGCGTTCCAGCTCCGGTTAATTCTGCATGAAGCTTTATTTCTGCATCCGGAACAAAACGACCATCTTTGTCGAGCAATTCTATACAAACGTAGATTACGTCATGTCCATCTGCTTTTATTGTTGTTTTTTCTGGAACGAGTTTTATTTGTGTTGCTTTTCCGGTTGTATAAAGAACATCTCGACTGACTTCTTTTCCTGCGGTATAACTAACTGCTTCTACCTTTCCCGGTTCATACACAGTTTCAAAGCAGGCGGAGTTTGGCATTGGGCGTTCTTGACTGACTTTTTTTCTACCCAAGGATTTGTCGTTTACAAAAACTTCTACTTCCTCTGCGTTTGAATAAACAACAAGCTTAACAGGTTTATCTTCCCATCCCTGATAATTCCAGGTAGGACGAACATCCGGGAAACCCCACATTGTCATAACTTCTGTTTTTTCAAAAGTTTTGGGATGCATTGAAAATAAAAAGGTTTTATTGCTGCCCCAGACAACGCTTCTGTAGGCGCCCTGCGGAAGCATGTGCCCTGTTATATCAAAATCGGCATCGTTTGCAGTTCTCCACGGATAAGGTGAACCAGGGGATGGCATTAAGGACCACGGATTTTTTACTGCGGGATGATCTGCTTCTACGTATACGGCTTTGCCAATACCTGCTTCGCCTATGTAATCCCAGGCTGTCCAGGTAAAGTCTCCGATTGCATAAGGCAATTTTTGAATAAAAGGCCATCTGTAGCCAATCTGTACTGCAAAATTTTCTGAACCCAGGATTACTCGTTCCGGGAAAAGTTCATGGTCTCTTTCGTACAGGTCTTCCATGTAATTGTAGCCAACAATATCAAGTCCGTTTGTAAAAGGTTCTGTTACTCTTTCCCATCTTGTGCTGGCAAGTCCATCTGCAGAATTCTGTTCCTGATTCTGCCCTTTTGCAGTTTCATCATCAAGTCCGCTCCACAAAGAACAGATGCCGTTACTTACAGGTCTTGTTCCATCCAGATTTTTGATAGTCTGAGCAAGCTGTGTTGCAAGTGTGTATCCGTTATTCAAACCGCCACGTTCCGGAATTTCATTTCCTGTTGACCATATAATTACAGAAGGATGATTTCTGTCTCGTCTTATAAATGCGGTCAAATCCTTTTGCCAATCCTTTTCAAAAAACTGACTATAGTCCCCTGCACGTTTTGCAATTCCCCAGGCGTCAAAAGCTTCATCAAAAATATACATGCCAAGCCTGTCGCACGCTTCTACCAGAACAGCAGACGGAGGATTATGAGCAGTGCGAATTGCATTAAAACCAAGCTCCTTAAGTTTTTTGATTTTTCGTGCTTCTGTCTCGTAAAGAGAAACCGCACCCAAAAGACCGTTATCATGATGCAGACAACCGCCTTTTAATTTTACAGATTTTCCATTAATGCAAAGGCCTCTGACAGAATCTGCAGTAATCGTGCGAATACCAAATAATGTTGTTGCTTCATCTACAGTAGGATTTCTATCTGCAATAAAATGTGTTTTGTAAACGCCAAGATTTTTTACCTGCACTTTTACCTGATACAGGTTCGGATTTTCGACATCCCAAAGAACCGGATTTTTTAGGTTCATAGTCATATGAGCAGTTTCTGTCGAAGCTTTGTTGATTTGTATTACACGTTTTGTTGTGGCAAGTATTTCTTCTTTGCCTTCTGGTAAAATGGAAACACTTACTTCTGCCAGGCGATTTTCGTTGGTTGCGTTTTCTACTTCTACATCAAAACCTAAAAAAGCATAATCGTCTGCAACTTCTTTTGTATAAGCAAAGATACCGTCGTTGGCTACATGAACTTTTGGACCATGGCAAAGCATTACGCCTCTGTACAAACCAGAACCAGTATACCATCTGCAGTTTACATACATACTTGTATTCAGATTTATTGTGATTCTGTTTTCTTTTCCAAAAGCCACATAATCTGTCAGGTCTATATAACAAGGCGCATAACCGTAATGCTGACTTGCAACCTTGCAACCGTTTACGTCAATGCTTGCATTCATCATTGCTCCGTCAAGCTTAAGACCTACGCAGTCATTTTCCCATTCCTGTGGGATTGTTATGTATTTTGTATAATTTGTTGTGTCGCCCTTAAAATATCCGCTGTCTGATTTTGCAGGAGCATCTGCCGCTACAGGAGTTCCAATCATTCCGTCATGAGGCAGATTTACTTCTTCAGGTTTTACATCATTTAAAGCACCAAGCGAATCTGCCAGCCCTCTTCTGAACATCCATTTTTCATCAAGATTTATGTTTTGCATAAAAATATTATAACATGGTTTTTATCGTCTTGTCATAAATACCTTTACGTCTCTACAGCTTTGTCGAGAAGTTTATATTCAATGCAAAAGTATTTCCCTGGGTGCCGGTGGTGAACAGATATGTAAGTGTGGAAGATATAATATCTACCCAGGCATGAACGGCTATGGAATCTTTGAGGCCTCCCTGGTCGTAAATCCATTGCAAGAGGAATGTTACTCCAGACTGAACTGCTGCAGTTAACAGAATAGAAGGCCAATCATCACCAGCGACAACCTGTTGTGGAATATGAACTGCTGGAAATAAAACCGCATCAATAAGTTTTGCAGGAACAATACCAAAGGAAACCTTCATTTCTTCATAACCTGTGCCGCGGAACAAGGCTTCCTCTCCTACCCCTGTCATTGCAAAATCAAAGCAGGAAACTGCAAAAACGGCGGCTGCACCTAAAGCAATCGGAATTTTATAATTTCCAAGGTAAGATTCTCCTGTTTTGAATACACTATTATCAAAGCCGGCTAAACAATTATAACCAGCAATAAATGCACTATATGCTGCTATTGGAATCCATACTGATTTTTTGGAAAGAATACTTGGATTAAATGGCGCGGTGAATGCATCCTTAAAGCTTAATTCTTCGTATTCATGATAGATTCCATCTTTTGCCATTGAACGCGCTTTTTCATACCCTTTATATTCAAGCCACATATTTGTTTTGAGTCCAGTATTCACAAAAACATTTGTAATACTTGGATTACCATAAAGCTCTGGATATTTACTCAAAACAATTCCTGTTGCATAACTTGCCGTACTTATAGCACTTCCCGCCAGAGTATAAGAAGGATTTACTATTGCAGCAGGAATATTCAATAACAAAGATTCTGCACTTACACCATGCAGCATCAAATCCTCTGGCCATAAAAGCTGGCTTGAGCTCAACAGCATAGTTCCAAAATAAGGCACATAAGCCGTTGCCGCAACCTGAGCATGAGAATATTCTTTTTTAGGCTGAGAAGCTTCTTCCGAAACTTCCTGCGAGAAAACGGGCATGGAAATAAGTACACCCAGGAACAACAATATCAATAAACTTTTTTTCATAGACAACGTCTCCTTGTGAAATTAAATATTCAGTTTTTCATAAATGCCTTTTACCCGCTCTGCGCTGCTGCCATGTAAAAAGGCGTGCCAGAATTTAAAGGTTGTTATGGTGTTAGCGGCTTTCATATGACGGAGGATTTCTTGAGTGTCCAGAGTTTGTCCGGTCAGATCGGAAAAAGCACGGGCATATTCATCAAGAAAAACAGCGCTGTCGATTTCTATTCCATCATCACCAAGACGGCTCAGAAAAAAACTTATGTCTTCTGAAGCGCCTGCGGATTTCACGCCCTGCCAGTCACATACAATAAGCCTTCCATCCTGATCCTGCAAAAGATTTTCAAAGTGAAAGTCTCCATGAGTAAGGATGCGTGGTTCTGCAGCATGCCATTCAATTATTTCGTTGATTTTTGAAGCTATTTCATTAAGTGGATTTTCATCAAACACAGAAGGATGCTCAGCCAAAACACTTTTCCAGCCATCAAGCGCAGCCTTTATTTCTGCGTCAGTCATAGGCGCAGGCTTGTCGTCTGTTTCTTTCAAGAAATCCGGTATTTGCGTAGCGTGAATCTGCGCAAGAACGCGGGCACTTTTCTTAATCAAAGCTTCATTGATTTCTTTTCGTTCAAGCAGCGGATATTTTTTCATTACGAGGATAATTTCATCCTGTGATAACTCCACTTGAAAAACCTGCGGGATGTATGTTTGCCCCACCCCGTTCATCTGGCTCTGATAAAATAATGCTTCTTTTTTATAAGTTTCAAATTGATTTTCCTTGAGCTTTTCCCTGCACACATGCTTAAGGATTTTTTCACCATCAATGTCATAAACATCTGCGCCACTTTTGCCAAGGGTTAATTTAGTTGCTGTGTTGAGGTTTATATTCCATTTTTGGATAAGCTGACTGTTTTTTATATCCATGTGGCTATTATAACATGAGGATATATTTTTACAATGAATTATAATCACTTGTAGTGATAAGTTGTAGCAAGAGACCTACTTAACGCCTGATTTCTAAGGTTAAGTAGGTCGTTTTCGGAAGAAAACACCGGTTTTTTCCGGGTATCCACAGTGATTTTTCCCACTTTACACCCAATAATTGCAATTAAGTAGGTGTTTTTTTTCCTTGAAAAACAAGAATAATTCAAAAAGCAGATAAAATTCACCTACTTAACTACACGATTTCTGTGTTAAGTAGGTATTTTCGACCAACTTCCCGCAAATAATTCATCATTAACAATCTAATAATTTTCAATATAAACAAATTTATCACATAAATCTGTGTTGTGAATTGTGTATTCTGAGGTTTTATTCCTGTATGTTATTTTAAATGTAGCTTCGTCAGATATTGTTCTAAAAGCAAGAGTAAGACTATGATTTCCATCTAGAGAATAAGTATACGATTGGCTTTCATATAGATACACAGTATCTTTCTTTTGAGTTCTTAAGGAATCTGATTTAGCAGGATTAATATTTTGTCGTCCTTTTGAAGTTTCTGCTGGCATTATTGTAAGTTCTCCAGATACTGCTTCAATAACAAGTTCCTTTGAATAAGGCGCAGTTATATTTCCATTGTCATTAACATAACCGGGAACTGCAATGCAGGAAGAAAAAAGCAGGATACAAAGGGGAAGATATATATGTAAAATCTTTTTATTCATAAAATTATTATACCATGGAATTTTGAAAAGAAATGCCATAAGATTTGACAAAGTCACTTAATGAATAGTTTTTATGATTACACTTTTATCAATTTCAGATTCTGGAAAAAAATCGCCATCTGAAAGACTTTGTAAAGTTACGTCGGATGCAGAATATTTTGTTGTAAAATAGAATTTCATAGAGCTCCAATTAAACATATTCTTTGGTTTATTCCACCACTCATGATAAAAATTATCAAAACAAACTTCAAAATCAGAATTTTCCGGCATTTCCTTATTAATCAAGCAGTAAACAAAAACACCATCATTTCTTTCTTCAAATTCATTAAAATCCTTGTAGTATTGGATTCCATAGTAATCATTTTCCCAGGTTGTAATTTCAAGAGAAGAAAGTTTTGGTTTTAAGGCAATTTTATAGCTCACATCCTTTTCAAGCCCCTGACCTATTGTAAGTGGACTAAGCATGTCATCAAAACTTGAATAAAGCTCGTCTTCGAATTTTAAAAAATAGTAATCGGTAAATCGTCTGTCGCTGACAGTTGCAATTGTTGTTCTTGCGGCTTTATCAATTACAAGTGAACTACTACAACCGTCATAAGAGTACAGCTGATAGGCCTTTACAGTTTTCCCTGGCAATGAATCTGTTTCTAAGTATACAATTCTGAGTTTATATTCCCATTCATTTTTCTTGAGACTTTGTTTATATTTTGAATCAATTAATTTAAATGTTGCCCCAAAATCAAGACTATTCATGTAATCGGTTAATTCCTGTCCCTCTATACATGTAAAATCATTTATATCATCACCAAGGCATCCTGTAAAAGCAGAAAACAGAACACTAAAAAAAATGAGCTGTAAAAGTTTTGAAAGTTTTTTTGTTTTAAGAATCATATTATTTTCCTGTCATTAAAGAATAGTTGTAATTATCAACTGCACGTCTAAGCTTTACTCTGCCAGCCTGCCCAGTGAGGACG
>JBGVAV010000094.1:0-41303 GCA_045224915.1 Treponema sp. | reverse complement strand
ACGCACTTATCCGCCAGCTCAAAGCCGATGGCAAAACTGTAATTATCCTTACTCATGAAATTGAAAAATGTCTTGGGCTTGCAAACCGTTTTGTTGTTTTATTTAAAGGGCAAAAAGTTTTTGACGGGGCGCCGGAAGAAGGCCTCCAGCAAAACCTGGAGCAATGGAATATCCGTAACCCTATTGTTTCGTATAAAGGCGTCCAGGATTTAATCTGGTAATAACGGGGCCGCGGATGATAACAGCATTTTCTTACAAACTGGGAAACTCATTTTTGCACCGTTGTCCGGCACTGATAAAAATCCTTTTTTTGCCGGCAGTAAGCATTGCTGTGTTTATGCTTCCGTGGCAGGTTGCGGTTATGGTTGTAGGCCTCCAGACAGCAGCAGGCCTCCTCCTCCACCTTACCCCACGAGAACAGCTTTGCGACTTACAGGCCGTTTTGTACTACGCTGCCTTTTTGATTTTTGCAAAGCTAACAGGCGCTCTTTTTACCCACACCCTGAACCCGGATTTTTTTACAGACTTTGTCCCTACCCTTTTACTGCTGTTAAAACTTTTGTGCGTTATGCAGACAGCTTCGCTTGTTTTTAAAACCTCGACCTCTTTGCAGATTCGCCAGGCACTGGAAAATATGGAGCTAGCAGTTCGCAATTTTTTTCATATGCCGTTACGCACCCCCGCAGCACAGATGCTTGCGCTTTTTATATGCTTTATTCCTCAGGTTTCAAAAAACTGGGCTCAATCAAAAAAAGCATGGCTTGCACGAGGAGGGAAAAAAGGTCTTCGCATGCTAATAGTCCTTCTACCAGTTTTATTTTGCGTTGGAATGAAGCAGGCCTACAACTCTGCGCGGGCCATCACCATCAGAAGTGTGCAATAAACACCCCTCAGTCACCCCATAAGTAACCATTTACATCTTGCCTTTTTTTAAATATGGTTTAAACTGATAATAATTCTGTTTTTCAGAATAATCTAACTTAGAAGAGGTTTAATATGAAAAAACTCTTAATTCTTGTAGTCTCAATTTTATTGCTGACTACAAAACTTTTTGCTGCAGATCCTGCAGTAGGATTATGGAAAAGTATCGATGACAAAACTGGTAAAGTTACTGCAATCTGGAAGGTTTATGAACAGGGCGGAAAGCTCTTTGGAACAATTGCAGCAACAACAGATTCTCCACAGGATATTATTGCAAGTGCCTGCAAAGAATCATACAAAAACTTCCCTGTATCTGGGGCTGTAAACAAAATGAAGACTGTTGGAACTCCTTGGATTTTCAACATGGAAAAAGAATCAGAAGGAAACTGGAAGGATGGAAACATCATCGATCCAAGTAACGGAAAAATGTACGGCTGTGTAATTAAATATCTTAAAGCCGGTGAAAAGAATAAGAAATATACTGCAACTGGTCCTACTCTGGCTATGGCTGGAACTGTAGGTCCAATTCAGGTTTTCCAGTACTGGATTCCTGCAACCGAAGCTGATATCAAAGACGCTCAGGCAAAGAATCCTCCAAAGAACTAATAAAAATATCGCCAAAGGAACCAGCGTATGAAATCAAAAGCAAAACTTCTATTCATTATGATATTATCTTTCGTGTTATTTGAAGCAGCGAGCTTTGCTAACGAGCAGAATAATGTTCCACGAAAATACAGACTTGCCGCTTACACAAAGGCCGTAGAAAAAGAACTTGGTCACAAAACAGAAGACTTTGAAAAAAGCATTATCAATGTTACCTATTCTTATTATGGAAATGCCTGCCAGAATAACTGGGATAAAGAATCATGGAAAGAAGCTGTTGAAAAAGCAGCAGAGCTTTGCCGTAATAAAATTGCAATTGCTGCTGCTAAAGCTGGGGAATTTGGCGAAAAACTTTTAAAGGCTTTGATTCAATCTACAAAAGACGCCGCAAATTCAATTTCGGACTGGCTTGATCAAAAATCAAAGGAATACGACAGTAAATCAGATAAAGATAAAATTACTATTTGATTTATGCCAGAAGCTCAGAAAGGTAGAAAAGAATTGCGCATTCATCTTCCTGCCAGATTCTGAGACTTCTGTTTACAGCACAAACAAGATATCCTTTTGTTTCTTTATCATTTCTAATGCGCGAAATCAACACAGATTCAAATCCGTTTTTAATAAGACTCTGGTAAAAATTTGGCGAATGCTTTTTTATAAGTTCAAGATTGCTTTCTGAATATAAATCATTCTTCATAACTTGTGGTAAATCAGACGCATCTGCAGTAAAAGCTTTATCTATCACCGCCCTCATTTTTCCATCCGGTAAAACATAATACAAATCATGAATCCTCAAAATTTCTTTTAATGTTGGAAGAGCCTTGAGCAATTTATTTTCAAAAAGGCTTTCTTTCTGAACATCGCTTTTGAGCTTATACATATTTGTAAAAATGCCGTTGTTTGCAATTTTGTGAATCTCAATATCTTTGTGCTTTGATTCGTCGTAAATTGTATAACAGTTACGGCCGCCGTCTTTTCCAAGATAAAGCATTTTATCAATCAAACTGAACAAATCAGAATAATCATCAGAATCACTTGGGAAGGAAGCACAGCCAGCAGTTCCTGTAATAATTGCGCCACCATTTTCAAAATAAACTTCTTTTCGTAAAGCATTTGAATTACCAAAAAGATTTTCAAAGAAATTTGTTTTTTGAGGCATTGTAGTATTTTTTAAATCTACTAATAAAAACTCATCACCACCAAAACGTCCGGCAAGACCAAAGCCGTCTGTAAATTCTGCAAGGCCTTTTGCAACAGTAGCAAGAACTTTATCTCCAGCGCTGTGGCCGTAAGTATCATTTATATATTTAAAATTATCAAGGTCGATTATTGTAAAGGTGAACGGAATTTTTTCTTCAATAAGAGAACGAACAAATTGTATTGAATAGGAGCGGTTCAATATACCTGTAAGATGATCAACCATTTCGTCCAGATTTATTTCATCAATGAGTCTGTCAAAGAAACTGTATTTTCTTAAATTATCAAGAGTATAAACAACCTGCGAAACTTTGTTTTTTCTTCTGATTACTTCTGTAATATCAACAAAGCTTCCTACAAGTCCAACAATTTCATTATCTTTATAAAGCGGACGTTTAGAAGCAATAATGTCTCGCTCTTCACCACGGATTATACATTTGCCCTGAACTTTGTAAGTGCTTTTGCCTGCGAGTACACTAAGCTCATCCTGTTTGAAAGGTTCCGGGTTAGAATGCCAGAGCATTTCTTCATCGTTTTTTCCAAGGAGCACGTCCATTGAATCAAAGCCATAATAATCAAGGAAAGCCTGATTTACACCAACAAAGCGTCTGTCTTTATCTTTCCAGAACACACAATCTTGAGCGGTGTTAATGATGCTGTTAAACAAATCTGGCGTCATTTCCATAATGGATTATTTCTCCTTTGATTTTAGATATACCGTGTAATCAACTTCGGACACCGGAGAAGTTGAAACTTTAACAAGATATTTTCCGCTTGCCGGTAAGCCTTTCTTCATAACAACCTTATCGTAATGAACCTCTCCGGGAAAATCTCCTTTTGTTTTTATTGTTCCTGCAAAAGTTCCGTTTTGAACCATATTTGAACGTGTAATAACTTCGCCATCAAAAATCCAGCCATCTTCATCGCAATAATTTGTATAGCGCAGTGTTACTTCTGCACCCGCACCTTTGATTTTTACACCATAAAAAAGTGTTCCCGAAATATTTCCATTTACAGTTTCTGTACCAACCTTTTCGAGCACACTGGTTTTATTCATATATGTAAGCTTTGTCTGAGTATCATTGAGTTTTTTAAAAAATGTAAGCGCATAGTCATCTGCAGAAGATGTAGTGCCCTGGGCTATCAACCCTTGTGTAAGAAAAAAAGTGACAAATAATAATCCGAGCAGACGCCTGAAACAAAGCTTCATATTATAAGAGTAAATGATAAATGCTCTGTTGTAAATGAAAAAATACAATAATTTCTTTACTATTATTCCATTAATTACTAAACTGTAAGTATATATAATATTGAATACAGGGCCTCAGAGCCCTTACAAAGGAGTTTAGAAAAAAATGAAAAAACTTATTACAGCTATTCTGCTTTTTTCTACAGCATTGACACTTTCATTTGCTGCACCAAAAAAGGGAAAAGAAGTAGAACAATCAAACGGTATCAAGCTTGATCCAAAAAAGAAATACGCTATTGAAGGAATTGTACTCGGAAGCGATAACTGGCCTCAGGTAACTCTTTCAAACAAGGGCGAGATTATCTGGAATCCAAAACAAGGTGATTTTCAGCAGATTGGCTGGGAACTCAGAGGAACAGATCTGAGTAAGTATGCAGGTATTCGCGTTGAGTTAGCAGCAGGCCAGAATTTTGAAGAGCCACATGTATGGCTTGAAAATCCTGCAAGTACAGGCGACTGGGGCTTTAACTTTGCAAAAGATGGAGTTTGCTATGCCTTTTTCAATGGTCAGAACAAAGGCTGGGGCGACATGAAAAACCCTGACATTACACAGGGCTTTTTAATTAAGATTGGCGGAAACGTAAAAAAATTCAAAAAGACTGTAATTAAATCTATTGAATTGGTTAAAAAAGAAGATGTTCGCGACGCATCAAATCTTACAATTCTGGATGTACCATTTGGAACTTCAGTATGGCAGTCTCACATTCTTGGTAATGAAGTTATCTGGGCAAACGGAGATGGCGGTGGAGATGCCGGTTGGGATTTAAGCGGTGTTGATCTTTCTGAATATGACAGAGTTCGTGTTGAACTTGAAAGCAACACCTGCCAGAACATTGGTTTAAGACTTTGCGACAGCACTCATAATAACTGGCATGGATTTAACACACAGGTTGAACCAAATGTTTTTGATGTGTACTTATCTGGACAGGGTGCTTCCTGGGTATCAGACAACGGAACTGATTTTGATAAGACTCAGGGATTAAAAATTATCATCCAGTCTTGGGACAGAACAAAAGAAGAAAAAACTGTTGTAAAGAGCGTTGAGCTTTTGAAGGGTGAAAGAACTGTAAATGAAGCTGTTATGATTGGCGACAAAATGCTTGGTTCTTCAAGCTGGAATTCAAAATCATATGAAAACGGACTTATAGAATGGATATGGAATGGAGAAGATCACTATCCATGTGCAGGCTGGTATGTTAAAGACATTGATTTTTCTGAATATACAAAAATCCGTGTTGAATTTGAACCGGAAGCTTCAACACTCCCTCTTCGTATTGACCTTTATCAGGAAAAAAATGATTGTGGTGTTGGATTCTATGCTGTTTCAAATTCTTTTATTGAAGTAAACCTTGACGGTTCATATTTTGACGATAAATGGGAAAACAAAGGAAAATGGGATCCTTCTAAAAAAATTGATCAGATCTGGATTCGTTATTGCGACCTTACAACAGACGGTAAAAAGTCAATTGTAAAATCTGTTACATTACTTAATGATGAAATAAAGGCTTCTCAGCCAGATACTCTCATGCTTAATGGAGTTAAACTTGGAACAATAAGAGGCAATGCAACAATTGATGAAAACAATGCAATCATCTGGAAGAAAGCAAATTGGGCTCAGTGTGGATGGCGTTTTGACAATCTTGAAGGTGACGTTATTGAAGTTAAGATTTCTTCATCAGACTATCCTTTACGCTTTAGAATTCGTGATTATGCTACACAGAATGAAGCAAGCTGGATAGAGGACAGTTCTCATATTTTCCGTATTAATCTTAAAACTAAAAAGCAGATAAACGAAGCAGGAAAAGAATATGTACCAGAATGGCAAAAATCGTCTAAAGCCTTTGCTTATGAAGGTGGTGGCGAAATAGTCGTTGAACCTGCAAATGGCGCTTTCAAAGACGGTCAAAAAACTGTTATTGAATATATTAAGGTTGAATAAACAATAAATAAAAGCAGGAGCTTGCAAAATGAAATCAATTGTAATTTATAACAGCAAAACCGGATTCACAAAAAAATATGCAGAATGGATTAGCGAAGCTGCAGGTTGTGAATGTGTAGAATTAAAAAAGGCTGGCAAAGTTAAGCTTGCAGAATATGATTCTATTGTATTTGGCGGATGGTGTATGGCTGGTGGACTTTCAAAGCTGCCTTGGTTTAAAAAACAAATCCCTGCCCTTTCTGCTGCCGGAAAAAAGCTGATTGTATTTATGGTTGGTGCAAGCCCTGCAGAAAGCAAAGAGGCGCAGGACTCTCTCAGAAGAAACTTTACCGATGATGAATGGAATAAGGTTAAAGCCTTTTACTGCCCGGGCGGTCTTGATTACGACAAGATAAAAGGATTTTCAAAAATGGCAATCAAAATGCTGTTGAAAATTCTTTCATGTAAGAAAGACCCGACCGAAGCAGACAAACAGACTTTGGCAATGCTTTCAAAATCTTACGACATCAGCGATAAAAAATATATTGAGCCAATTATTGCAGCTCTCTAATTATTTGAATATTAAAAAAGTTAAGGAATAAAATGATAAAAGCAGTAATTTTTGATATGTTCGAAACGCTGGTAACTTTATTTACCGGCCGAATATATTTTAGCGAAAACATTGCAGAGGATGTTGGCATAGACGTTGAAGCTTTTCGTAAAGAATGGCATGTAATTGAAAAAGACCGAAGCCTTGGAAAATACACATTTGACGAAGGCCTTGAGCTTGTTCTAAAAAGACTTGGCATTTATTCAAAAGAAAAGCTTGAGTTAGCATTGACTAACAGGCGCAACTGTATTTCTGACACATTCTCTGCAATCCCGCCAGAATCAATTCAGCTTCTTAAAGAGCTTAAACAACGCAATATTAAAATTGGTCTTATGACAAACACCTTCTCTGATGAACGCGATTTTATCCGCCAGAGTGAGTTGTTTCCTTATTTTGATGTGGCGCTTATTTCTTATGAACAGGGAATCTGCAAGCCAGACCCGGCAATGTACCATAGGATGATTGAGCAGCTTGGCGTTGCACCAGATGAATGCCTTTATGTTGGCGACGGGGGTTCCCGCGAGCTTTATGGTGCAAGAGATGCAGGCATGAAAGCGCTTCAATGTACCTGGTTCCACGAGCTTGCATTTTTCCCTCATGTACCTTGTCCTATTCTTGATGAATTTGATCACGCAGAACATCAGCTTGATGTATTAAACTTTATTAAATAAAAAACTGGAGACCTTGCAACATGAAAATTCTTTTAATAAACGGAAGTCCAAAAGGAAAAAGAAGTAACTCTCTACGTCTGGCAAAAAGCTTTATTGAAGGAGTAAAAGCTGTTCATGAAAACAGCGGTACCTCTGTAGAAGTTGACGAGCTTGAACTGGCATCACTTACAATCGGGCCGTGCAGAGGCTGCTTTGCCTGCTGGAATGCAACTCCCGGAAAATGTGTAATCAAAGATGACATGCCAATGGTAATTGAAAAAGAGCTTGCCGCCGATTTGATTGTGTGGAGTTTTCCTCTTTATTATTTTAATGTTCCAGGCCTCCTTAAAAATCTGATTGACCGCCAGCTTCCAATGGCTCTTCCTTTTATGGCAGAACGAACAGACGGTTATGGAAACGGAAGCCATCAATCTCGTTATGAAAACAGAAACACAAAAAACGTTCTTGTCTCTACCTGCGGATTTTATACAGCCAAGGGAAATTACGACAGCGTAATAAATATGTTTGACCACTTTCTGGGCAAAGGCACCTTTGAAACAATTTTCTGTGGACAGGGTGAACTGTTCAAAATTAAAGAGCTTTCTGACAGAACAGATGCATATCTTGAATCTGTAAAAAAAGCGGGAAGTGAATATGCGTCAGGTGCAATAACCGAGGCAACCCGCCAGGAGCTTGGCAAACTGCTTTACGAAAAAGAAGAGTTTGAAAAAATGGCCGATGCAAGCTGGGGAATTGATAAAACAACCGGCAAGAAAGAATCAGAAGATTTGATTTTTACAAAGCAGATGGCCACCCTTTATAACAAAGCCTCTTATGACGGCAAAGACAAAGTCCTGGAAATGTACTACACCGATCTTGGAAAAACATATCAGATTTTGCTTGGCAAAGACGGAAGCAAAGTTTATACAGATTTAAGCCTTACTGCTACAACAAGAATTGAAACTACTTTTGAGCTCTGGCAAAAAATCTCGCGCAAAGAAATCAGTGGTGAAGAAGCTCTTGGCAAACAGATGTATAAAGTTACCGGCGATTTTAATCTGATGATGAACTGGAGCAAAATCTTTGGTGGAAATCAGGCAGCGGCACAGGCACAAACCCAAGCACAGTCATCGTCCTCCGCCCTTGCAAATCCTTCAATGACAACAATGCTCATTCCATGGATAAGCTTCTGGATTTCTGTTTCAATCAATTCAAAAATCGGTTCGCTCATTTCACTTGCAGTCTGCGCGCTCATTCCAACAATCATGGGAAAGCATCGCTTAATAATCTGGGACAAGCTTTCGCTTATAGCGGTTGCAGCTCTTTCTCTTGCTGCAAACCTTACAGGCAAAGGTCCTCTCATTTCAAATGCGGGTTATCTTGTATTCGCTTTGTTCTGGCTTGGTTCATGTATGACAAAAGAACCTCTTTCTGCAGCATACGTAAAATACGGTTATGGCGGCGACAGCGCTCTTAAAAATCCTTTGTTTATGAAGCCTAACTATATTCTTTCGGCCTGCTGGGGCCTTCTTTATATTTTTACAACAATCTGGACCTTCTTCCTTGGACGCTCAGGCCATACACTGTTCATCCCAATCATAAATAATCTTGTTCCTGTTTTCATGGGAATCTTTACAGCGTGGTTTTCAAAATGGTATCCTGCATGGAAAGCAAAGGGGAAATAACGGTAGAATCTATTTAGCTACTACGCAGTTTCTGCCGTTTGTTTTTGCATCGTACATGGCTTTGTCGGCACGGTCAAATGCAGATTTGTCTGTGTCGGCAGGTGAAATTTCTGTCAGACCGATACTACATGTAAGGTTGTATATTTTATCAAACGGAGCTTCTGAAATACTTACTCTGAGCTTTTCGGCCAACTGTTTTGTCTGTTCAATATCCATTTCGTAGCAGACACAAAGGAACTCTTCACCGCCCCAGCGACCAGTTACAGTATTATAAGGTTTTAAGAAATCAACAACATAATCTACAAACTGCTTAAGAACAACATCACCTACAGAATGACCAAACTTATCATTTACTGCTTTAAAATAATCAATATCAATCATCATGAGCGATACTTTATCGTTCTTTGTTTTAACGCCTTCTATAGCATTGTTAATTTCAGTTTCAATTCGTCCGTGGTTGAAAATTCCGGTAAGCGCATCTTTAGAAGCAAGGTCTTCATATTTCTTTAAGGTCTCAAACAGTTGCAAAGAATTTTCGTGAATGTTCTGAACCATAAATACAAATCTAAAGTCATCTTCATTTGTTGTGTTTGTACGGCTAAAGATAAGCTTAACCCAGATAAACACGCCTTCCATATTCTTCATCTGACAGTCAAAAGAAGTTGTACGTCCAGGCAAAAGATTTTTCTTTAAATATTCAGGATCTGTGCGCTCCATAAAAAGCTTCTGGTCTTCGGGCCAGATCATATTTACAATCATGTTACGCCAGGTTGAATAATTAATGTCGTAGTTCATTGGATTATCAGAAATTTCTGTTACATTGATGCTGTAAGAAATATCCTTAATCAAATCTACATACATTGAGAACAGGAATGAGCTTTGAATAGTATCGACCTTTCTGTCTGTAAGGAAATCTCTCAGATATTCACTGTTATCAAGCTCATCAAGAACGAACAGGTATTTGTTGTTATCTGCATCAAGAGGATAAATGGAAATTTGAATTAAACGAGTCTGATTATCAACAAACAGCTTAATACGATCAATGTACTTTCCTTTGAATTTTCCAATCATCGGAATAAATACATGATAATCATCCGCAATTTTGTCTGATTTATCGCTAAAATGGAACCACAGCTTTTCTACAAGATTCTGGTATTTTCCGTCAGAGTCTATAAGCTTTTCAAAAAGGCCAGCCTTTTTAATAGCGTGGTAGCTGTCATTCTTAGCGTCGACAATAATTATAGCATCTACAAGCTCATAAAATAAGTTAGAAACAGATTCCTTAGAATATTCACTCATATACCTATCCTCTATGCGTTAACTACTAATTTTACACCCATTTTCTAAGTTTTTAAACTTTTTTAATCGTTTTACCAACTTTTTTTTTATATACTTTTTTTAGGAAAAACAATTATAATTACAGTACTAAGTCGCCAAAAGGAGTATACTATGCAAAAGAAAATCATCTGGAGAAGTTTATCGATTTTTACAGCAGTCATCTTGCTTACCGGAAGCCTTTTATTTACCGGCTGCGACGAAGAGGAAAAAAAGCAAATGGAACAGTTTAAACAACAAGAATCTATTGGAACAAAGTTTCTTAAAAGTCAGGAAAATGCCGACAAAAAACCAAAGCCGGCAGAGCCGGACGGACCTTCTACAAACGGTCTTGGTATTTCTGATGAAAAATATGAAGCAAGTATAAAGAAAAGTCTTGTTTCAAAAAACAATAACTATCTTGTAAAAAAGGTGCTTGAAAAAATGCGGGCCGGAGACGAAGTGATTATTTCTGCACTTGGCGGTTCTGTAACAGAAGGAGCCGGACCTTCTTCCTATACACAGGGCTACGCATACCAGTTCAAGGACATGTTCATAGAAAAATATGCTGCAAACAAAGATATGGTGAAATTTGTTCCTGCAGGAATTGGTGGCACACCTTCGCCAATGGGTCTTGTCCGCTACCAGAAGGATGTTGTAAATAAAGGTGGCCGCGACCCGGATCTTTTGATTATTGAGTTTGCAGTAAACGACTGGCTTGAATGTTCAAAAACCCGTGCAATGGAATATCTTGTTCGCAATGCCCTTGAACATAACACAGCTGTAATTATGCTTTATGGTGCTGCAACCTATAACAACCAGCAGGCCCAGATTAAACCTGTTGCCGATTTTTATAAGCTTCCACAGGTAAGCGTTAGCGACGGTCTTAGAGGTTCAGGAATAAACCAGCAGAAGGATTCTAAAGTTTATTATACTGATATGGTTCATCCTACAAAAAACGGCCACACCTTTATGGCCCGCTGTCTTCTTAATTTGATTGACGAAATTGACGCTTCTCCAATCGACGAAAAAGCCGCAATTCCGGAAGGCTATAAAAACGAAAATCCATTTATAAAGTTTGCAACAATCTATGGCGACACACAGGATAAGAATGTTTCTATAAAACCGGGTGCCTTTGACCACAAGGATGACGCAATTCAGGCATATATGCATGGCGGAAAAAGCTTCCCTCAGAACTGGAGCAGATCAGGTGACGGTGGAAACACTCCATTCACAATGACCCTCAACTGCAAAAGCCTCATAATGGTTTATAAAAATGCAAACAACAATTCATTTGGGAAGGCAGAGGTTTTTGTAGACGGGAAGTCTCATGGAACTTATGCAGGCCACGAAGAAGGCGGCTGGAATAACTGTATGGTTGTTATGATTATTGATGAACCAACTTCTTCGCAGCACACAGTAGAAATTAAACCTGCAGCAGGCGCAGAAGATAAGAGTTTTACAATTCTTGCATTTGGTTACGCACAGTAATTACTTTTTCCAGTAGCTTGGCATAAAGAAAATAAACATTGTGTAAAGCTCAAGACGTCCTGCAAGCATTGCAAAGCAGTACCAGAGCTTTACAAAAACAGGAAGTGCCCCGTAATTTGATGTAGGTCCTAAAAGTCCAAAAGCTGGACCTACATTTCCTACCATTGAAAGGGCGCCTGTAAACGAACTCAAAACATCAAGCTTTCCAAGACATCCAACTAAACAAGTAATTGCAACAACAACTGCATAAAGGAACATAAAGCTTGTTACACTTAAAACAATATCCTTGCTGCTTACTTTACCGTTCAGGCGGATTGTAAAAATTCCGTGCGGATGAAGCATTCTTTTTGTTTCATTATTAAGCTGCTTTGCAAGAACAACCCAGCGTACAACTTTAATACCACCACTAGTTGAACCAGAGCTTCCGCCAACAAAAAACAGAATAAACAAAAAGAATTGAGAAATCATTGGCCACTGAAGATAATCAGCAGTACCAAAGCCTGTTGTTGTCATAATAGAAGTTGCCTGGAATGCAGAATAACGTAGACTCTTTCCAAATCCACCGTAATAAGGAATAAGCGAAATTGTAATTGCAATAATAGAGAAAAACAGAATTCCTATATATGCTTTGAACTCTGCATTTCCAAACATATCTTTAAACTTGCCCTGCAAAAGAACAAAGAACAAACTAAAGTTAATTCCCGAAAGGAACATAAACACTGTAGTAATGATTTCTACCGCAAGCGAGTTATAGGTTCCAATAGAAGAGTTTCTTGTAGAAAATCCGCCAGTTCCAAGTGTTGCAAAGGAATGTGAAAGAGCATCAATAAAATCCATTTTTGCAAGCATAAGGGCAATTGTTTCTATAACTGTAAGACCTGCATAAATAACCCAAAGGATTTTTGCAGTAGTTGTAATGCGTGCAGTAACCTTGCCTTTTTCTGGACCAGTTGTTTCTGCTTTAATAAGCTGAAAGCCTCCTACTCCAAGAAGCGGAAGAAGTGCAACTGTTAAAGTAACAATTCCCATACCGCCAATCCAGTGAGTAAGACAACGAAGCATATTTATAGAACGAGGAAGAGTTTCTACTTCGCTCAAGATTGTTGCACCTGTTGTAGAAAATCCGCTTACACTTTCAAAAAGAGCATCTACATACGATTTAAAATATCCGCTTAAGTACAAAGGAATAGAACCCATAACAGACATTACAATCCATGACATTGCAACAATAATAAAAGTCTGCTTTATAGACATAGAAACTTTTACTTTACGGGTTGGAATATTTACACCTGCACAAAAAACAAAACTCACAAGCATAGGAATTACAAATGGAAGAATCATCTGTGTTTCGCCACAGCCAATTGCAACTCCAAGCGGAATTGAAAAAAGCGCGCCAACAAGAGCAAGAAGAATTGAACCTATTTTTAAGAATGTTACAATAAACATAAGAACCTGCTTCCCCGGCTACTGCTTTCCCGCAAAATAAGACAAAATCTTTTTGCTGTTTTCGGATTTTGTTATAAGAACTACATGATCACCTGCAGCAAACTGTGTATCACCCGAAGGAATTGCATACTGCTGAGAACCAAGCTTTTTATCAAGAAGTACAAGGAACGAACCTGGATCTGCAATTTCGCGCAGAGGCTTTCCGCTTACCTTAGAGCTTGAAGTAATTTCGCATTCTACAATTTCAAGCTCGCCGGTTGTTACAGTATGAATTTCTTTTACAGATTTTCCGCGCAAGTGACTCATAATAGAATCTACTACACTGTCGCGCAAAGGAATTGCAACATCTACGCCCAAGTGCTTTTCGCTGATTTCTACAAAATCATGACTCTTTACAAGGCTGATTGACTGCCCTACTCCAAGCGATTCAAGATATGCTGCAAGAATCATATTTAATTCGTGATTATGTGTTGCACAAATTGCAAGGTCAAAAGATGTAAGGCCTTCTTCGCGAAGCAGGTTTTCATCAGAAGCATCGGCACAAAGAACGCGGGCATCAGGGAATCGCTCTGCAGCAGCTTTTGCAAGAACGTCGTCGCTATCAATAATTACAAATTCCTGAGAATGACGTGCCTTGGCACCACTGAACAATCTTGCAAATCCGCCCGCCTTCTTTTGAATAAGCTTTTCTGCAATAATGTTTCCTATTCTGCCCGCACCAATCAAAACTACTTTCTTAAGTTCCTTTTGTACAGAACCGCAAAGCTCAAGAACTGCATTAATATCATCCTTGTCTACAAGAACACCAAGCGTGTCGCCTGCATTTATAACAGTGTCACCAGTTGGAAGAGATGTAATTCCATTCTGTTCAACATAGCTAACAAGGAAGCGAACTTCTGTTTTTGAACGAACCTCTTTAAGAGTAATTCCATCAAAAACACTGTCTTTATTTACAAGGATTTTTGCTATTTCAAGACCCGAATTATCAAAGGTGATTACGTTACCAACAGCGCCGTTTTCTACTGCCTGAACAATAGCATCAGCTGCTTCAACGTCCGGATGAATCATGTAATTAATTCCGTAAAGCGGACGATGTTTACCGCCAAATTCTCCGGAATGCTTTTTTTCGGCTTTAGTTGTATTTACGTAGTAGGCATAATTGCGGACACGTGCAATTTTAAGAACGTCAGGATACACTGCATCTACAAGAGAACATGTAATCATGTTAACTTCATCAGAAGAAGTTACGCAAACAAGAGCATCGGCTTTTGCAATGCCAACTTCTTCCAATGTTTCAAGATTGTTTCCGTCTGCACAAACTACTGTACAGTCCAGAATATTCTGTGCATGACGAATTGTGTGCTCGTCATTATCAACAATTGCAACTTCGTTTTTTTCATTTATGAGGAGCTTTGCAAGCTGAACGCCTGTAAATCCAGCTCCTACAATTACTATTTTCATGGGTTTCCCCCTTTTGGTATATTATACCATTGTTTGGGGAATATGTCTTTATTTCTCTTCCACTTCCTGTGAAAGCTTAGATTTGCGCTTGTTTGAAACAAAAAGGCCTACATATACGGCAACACAAATAATTGTTGCAGCAAGAGCTTCAAGAGCGGCCTGTGGAGCAAGAACTCCAATTACAGCAAAGTAGCCCATTCCACCCATGCCTTCGCGTGTAGCAGCGCCCTGGAAAACATAAAGGCTGCCAATTACAAGAAGAGTATGGCAAACAGTAGAAAGGAATGCAGTAATTCCAGCGCTAACTGTTTTTGGCAATTTAGGAAGCTTACTGAATGCAAACCACAAAGCCCAGGCAATAAGACCAGTAAGCATGCGTGGAAGCACAGAAACAAGCGGATTTACAAAAAGAGGATCAAGAGCACCACTTGGGCTCATAGCAGCCTGAACAAGAGACATAATACCAAATACAGCACCTGTAAAAAGAGCAGAAGGAAGTCCGCAAAGGCAGGCAGCAAGAATAATAGGTACATGCAAAATTGTAATACTTGCAGCAGGTCCAAGAGGAATAAGACCAAGCTTTGTAATACCAAGAACAATTATAAGAGCGCTAAGAGCTGCAGTTAAAACTAATTTACGTGTACGTGTAACATTTTTTTCCATAAAGATACTCCAATATAAAAGATTATCGGGTCGAGCCCGACAATGACAATGGGATTATGACAAAAACGAGGAAAAGTGTCAATGAAAAACTAGCCGATCAGCGGTTTCTGCTTCTTGCTTACAGGCTCACAAGTAAGGTCTACGCCAAGCTTTTTGAAGATCTTACGGTCAACTTCGCTAAGCATAACAGTTGTATGAACCTGGCAGCCACGGAGATTTGGAAGCTGGTCAATTGCTCTGCGGCAGTTTTCGTCATCTTTAGAAAGCATTGCAAGAGCAACAAGAACTTCATCAGTATGAAGGCGAGGATTGTTTCCGCTAAGGTAGGTTACCTTCATCTTTTGGATAGGTTCAATCATTTCTTTTGGAATAAGCTTGAGCTTGTGATCCAGACCTGCAAGATGCTTTGTTGCATTAAGAATAAGAGCAGCACTTGTACCAAGCAGCTCTGTAGTTTCTGATGTAATAATTGTTCCGTCTGCAAGTTCAATAGCAGCACAAATAGATTTAGACTTGGCAGCACGTTCCTTTGCGGCAACAGTAACACGGCGCTCGTCTGTAGAAATCTTTTCCTGCTGCATCAAAAGTTCAATTTTGTTGATTTCTTCTTCTGTTGCATTTCCGTCCATGTAGCGGTTGAGTGTTACATAGTAGCGGCGGATAATTTCCTGACGGCTTGCTTCACGACAGGCTTCATCATCATAAATACAATAGCCTGCCATATTAACGCCCATATCTGTAGGCGATTTATATGGATTTTCACCGTAGATGCCCTTAAAAATAGCATCCAGAACAGGGAAGATTTCTATATCGCGGTTATAATTGACTGTTGTTTTGCCGTAGGCCTCCAGGTGCCAAGGGTCAATCATGTTTACGTCGTTAAGGTCTGCAGTTGCAGCTTCGTAAGCAAGATTTACAGGATGTTTAAGCGGCAGGTTCCAGATTGGGAAGGTTTCGAACTTTGCATAACCTGCCTTTATTCCGCGTTTATTTTCATGATAAAGCTGGCTCAAACAGGTAGCCATTTTTCCAGAACCAGGTCCAGGAGCTGTAATAACAACAAGTGGACGAGATGTTTCTATATAATCATTCTTTCCGTAACCTTCATCACTATCAATAAGAGCAACGTTAGAAGGATATCCCGGAATAGTATAATGATAATAGGATTTTATTCCCATTTTCTTGAGTTTTGAGCGGAAAAGCTTTGCAGCTTCCTGACCTGTATAATGAGTAATGACAACGCTTCCAACCATAAGGCCGCGACTCTGGAACTCATCACGCAAACGAAGAACGTCCTTATCATAAGTAATTCCAAGGTCACTGCGGATTTTGTTCTTTTCAATGTCCACAGCACTGATTACAATGACAATTTCTGCAACATCAGCAAGCTGCATGAGCATTTTAAGTTTACTGTCTGGCTGAAATCCCGGAAGAACGCGCGAAGCATGATAATCATCAAAAAGCTTGCCGCCAAATTCCAGATAAAGTTTATCGCCAAATTTGGCAATCCTTTCCTTAATGTGTTCCGATTGAATCTTCAAATACTTTTCGTTGTCAAAACCGTTTTTCATACAGTATAAAATTATAACAGAATAGGTAAAAATCTACAACAAAAATTCTATAGGCATTTTGCGATATTCCGTGTTATAATGACTAATCTGGAGATTGTATGGAATTCCTAAGGCAGAACCAGCTGGACATAATGCTCATTTTCAGCGGGATTTGTGGTATTCTTGTATTTTTTGTTTGCATCACCAAAATCCTTTCGCGACGCAGAAAATTTGCCCTCATCCTTATGGAGCTTAGTGCAATGTTCCTGCTGCTTGCAGACCGCTGGGCCTATATTTTCAGAGGAGACGTTTCTACCACAGGCTGGTGGATGGTGCGCATCTGCAATTTTCTGGTTTTCTCCCTTTCGCTCTTAGTTCAGTTTGCATTCAATCTTTATCTTATTGATTTGTACATGAACGAAGGCGATTTGAGTAATGTTCCCGTACGATTAAATCTTGCAACAGCCCTATTCATAATTGGAGAAGTTTTAATAGTAATTTCTCAGTTTACCGGATTTTATTACACCTTTGATGAATTCAACCAGTATCAACGTGCCCACGGATTTTTACTATGTTATTCCATGCCGCTTTTAATAATCCTGCTGCAGCTTTCGGTTGTCATACAATATAATAAACGAGTAAACAGACTCATCCGAGTTTCAATCCTCTTATTTTCTACAGTTCCTATTGTTGCTACTTTTTTCCAGCTTTTTATATACGGACTTTCTCTTACAAACATGACTCTTGTAGGGCTGGTTGTGCTTCTTTACTGCTTCGAACTTGTTGATATGAACAATAAAGTCGAACGCGCAAATCAGCTTGAAATTGATTTCTTAAAAGATGAACAAAGAAACATGCAGATAATGTTTGAGCAGACCGCCGAAGCTCTTGCAAACGCAATCGATGCCAAAGACAAATATACACATGGTCATTCAAATCGTGTTGCCGAATATTCAAAGCGAATTGCATCTCTTGCAGGAAAATCAAAAAAAGAATGTGATGAAGTTTATTATGCAGCCCTCCTCCACGATGTAGGAAAAATTGGTGTACCAAATAATATCATTCAAAAAGAGGGCCGTCTTTCTGATGAAGAATTTGCCGAAATTAAAAAGCATCCTGTAATTGGCCGCCAGATTCTTTCCAGCATTTCAAAATCTCCATATTTAAGTGTTGGTGCAAACTATCATCACGAGCGCTATGACGGCAAGGGATATCCTGAAGGTCTTAAAGGAAACGATATTCCTGACATTGCCCGCATAATTGCAGTTGCCGATGCTTACGATGCCATGACATCTAAACGAAGCTACCGTGATCCAATTCCTCAGGATAAAGTACGCGAAGAAATTGTAAAGGGAATAGATACCCAGTTTGATCCTGTTTATGCAAAACTCATGCTTCATTTAATAGATCTTGATCTTGAATATGAAATGAAGGAACACGAAGAAGTTAAGGAGCTGGCCGGCAAGAACGAGATGACTTGTGCTAACTACCGTTCGTCAGTTTCTGAAGGTATAATTCTTACACCAAATATCACAAGAATAAAACTGCATTCAAAAGCAATCTCAGATAAACCTTCTAAAAAATCAATCCCATCCTTTGTTTTATTTGATTCTCTTGATGGCCGCATTTACGAAACAGAAGATAAAATTAGAGAAATGATTTTTACAGAGTTTGCAGAAATCCGCTTTGATGGAGAAACAGTAAACAAAGCTACCAGAAAAATCCAGACAGAAGTTTTGAATGATACAATGACGGCAACTACAAATCTGGCCCAGATTTATAAAGACGGCCTGGACTACGAAATTGAGGCTGTAAAATTCATGGATCATATTCTTTTAAAAATTGCGAATAAACTCAGAGCAGTTAAAATTACCATTGCAATGCAAGACAGTTCGCGCTATGCCTATTTAGCCCTTACCGGCGAGGATTGTTTTATTTCAAATGTCGACATTAAAAAAGATGAAGCTGCAATTGATGAAAACCATATTCCGCGCATTGCACCAAAAATCAGTTATATAGATGTTCCTGCGGGAGACATTCCAAACGTTCAGGTAGACGGCTGGCGTTCTGCCGCTTCACAGGCAATTCCACTTATTAATGATCTTAAGATTTCTTTTCATTCAAAGAGTCTTCCAACAGCCCGCTTAATCTGGCACTGTCCTTTTGTAAGTCTTTTTTATTCTGATGACAAAAAAATTGAAGGCCCTGGTTATAAGGAATATCTTCTTTTGCGACTTGACGGAGAAAACTGGGAAGCCGATGACCATGCAACAAATAAGATTATTGTAAATAAAAATGATGACTTTTTAGGTTGGGATTTCTGGAAGACTCGTTTTAAGGAAGGCCTGGACTGTACAGTAAAAATCCAGCGAAAAGGAAACATAGTCACCATTCATACAGAAAATAACGGGATTGCCATTACCAGTATTACTACCATTAAAGACAATCCCGATACCCTTTATGTGTCACTCACCGGTGACCAGACAACTATTACAAATATTAAAATCTACTAGTTAGCAGCCTCTAACACAGAGTAGAAGCATTCCTTTGTAATATAGGAATTTCCTTTTTGTTTAAAGATTAGAGGGTGCTTTCCCGCACCATCCTGCATAAGTGTAATCCAAGAATTTTCATCATTTATGCCCCAGATTGTAAGGCCAGTAACATAGTGTCCGTTATATCCAGATACTTTAGAACCATTCTTTCCATATTTTTTAATCATCTTCAAATAATTAGACCAAGTTTCTGTATCTTCTGAATTTGTAGTATTAACATCTAACTCAGTTATCTGAACATCTAAACCAAGAGAAAGGTATTTTTTTATTGCATTTTCATAAGCACTTACCCCTGGCCAAGTTGAACCAATATGAGACTGCATGCCCATTGCATCAATTCTTGGTTTTACTAATTCACCATTAACGGGTTTTTCTTCACCTGCTCTAATCTGATTAATCAGTTTTACAATTCCTTTGACTTTATTATCGTTATATTCGTTATAATCGTTGTAACAAAGAGAAACATCTTTTGGTGCATAAGCATTTGCAAAACGGAAAGCATTTACAATAAATTCTTCATTACCATAAATCTGGAACCAGCGTGAATCACCTCCAGCACCTCTTAAATGATGTGTATCATCAGCATCATCTGCTACCGCTTCATTAACAACATCCCAGGAATAAACAAGATGATTTCCTTCGCCATAGCCGTTTGCTGCTTCCCATTCAGCTACATGCTCTAAAACAGATTTTATATACCATTCCTGGCGAGCAGTCATTGTTTCTTTATCAACTAAACTCGTATTAGTTTTATAGTCTTCTCTAAAGAACCACTCCGGTGTCTGCGAATGCCAGGTTAAAACATGTCCACGCATTTGAAGTCCTGCAGCTTTTACAGAATTTAAGAATGGATCCATTTTTGCACCAAAATTAATTGAACTTGGAACTTTTATGGTTTTTCCAGTAGAATCAGTAAATGATGTTGTAGAAATTGAATAAGGCCAGGCAAAAACAAAATCTGGTTTAAATTCATTTCCAGGGGTAGTTGTATTTCCATGATGAGCTAAACCTTGTGCAGTATTTGGATTACTGAGTTCCTCAACAGAACATGCAAATCCAAATCTGTCAAAAATGCCACCATCTACATAAGCTTCTTTTAATGAAGGTGCATCACGCCAGTCTTCTTTTTCATGAGTTGGACCACATGCTGTAAGCATCAATACCGATGCAATTGCAACCGTAAAAAGCGCTTTCAAATTTTTTTTCATTCTTTACTCCTTATAAGTTTCTTTCGACAGACTCAATTACTCCACTTTTTGTTATGCTTTTCCCAGAATCTCCATCCAGCTTCGGGAATCTCGTTTTGAAGTATCAAGTCCCAGCTGCTCAACAAATTTTTCAAGATTTGCTTTTACAACATCAGGGGCAAGAGTACTGTCTGTAACTTCTATTTCTATATATTTTAAGCCGTTTATCTGCTCAAGCTCAAGATGAAAATCAATGTCTTCGCCAGATGTAGACTTACAATATACCGAAAAAGCATCTTTATTTTTTTCAAAAAATTTTTTATATCCTGCCGCATCAAAAAAGTATCTCAAAGGATCCCCATTTTGAATAAGCGTTTCATTTTCGCTGTTAAACTCAATTCCGTTTTCCACAGACTTTCGTTTCACGCAAAAATAAATATCAGTCTGATTTTTATCAACATTCTGCTCAGTCCTGATTCTGATTACCGGCGGCTCATTATTCTTAATTCTTTCCTCGCGTGTATCATACTTAGAATAATACTCATCCGATTTCTTCAGATGCTCCGCCCTCCCCTTAATATCTTCAAAAATCTTCTCATACTCCAAATCCGTAAGAGGTATCTTAATCTCAATTTCTTTTCCCATTTCCTACCCCCTGGCTCTTTTTTTGTATTTTATAAAAAAATTATAACAATGAGAATATCAAATAAATATGATAATTGTATAAATATATAAGTAGACATCGAAAAAATAGCGCGAAGCCGAAGTGCAAAACTTATTGTATTAATGACATTCTTTTTTGAATTCATTATAATCTTTTTATGAAACGCGAAAAAATAATTGTTTTAGACTTTGGTTCACAGTATGCCCACCTTATTGCCAAGCGCTTCCGTATGCTCGGCTACTATTCCGAAATTTCACTTCCAACAGCCTCTCTTGATGTTTTTGAAAACGCAAAAGGCGTAGTTTTTTCTGGCGGTCCTTCTTCTGTTTACGATGACGATGCCCCGGAATTTAACAGTCAGATTTTAACTTTAGACATCCCAATTCTTGGTCTTTGCTACGGACATTACATTGTTCAAACAGGCTACAAGGGAAAAGTTGGAAAAGCAGATGTTGGCGAGTTTGGATTTGCTACACTCAAGTTTAATGACGGAATGAACGGCGCCAATGCAAAATGCCCGCTTTTCAAAGGTATAGACGGTGACCAACAGGTTTGGATGAGCCACCAGGATGGAGTTCTTGCTCTTGGCGAAGGCTTTGAAACAGTTGGAAGCACAAAAGACTGTCCGTTTGCGGCAACTCAGAATCTTAATAAAAAGCGTTTCTCTTTACAGTTCCATTGCGAGGTAAAAGACACTCCTTGCGGTAACCAGATTTTCCAAAACTTTGCAGACTATTGCGGTATGCAGAAAAACTGGGATCAGGATACTGTACTCAACTATATTATTGAAAATATCAAAAAAGATGCTGGCGACAAAAACGTCCTTTTGTTCTTAAGCGGTGGTGTAGACTCTACAATTACATTCGCACTTTTGAATAAAGCTCTTGGTCAGGATCGCGTACTCGGCCTTCATATAGACAACGGCTTTATGCGCAAAAACGAAAGTGCAAATGTTGCCGCTGCCTACAAAAAGTTTGGCATGACTAACTTCATTACAGAAGATGCAAGCCAGAGCTTCCTTGATGCAATTGCGGGTCTTACAGATCCTCAGAAAAAACGAATGGCTGTTGGCGAAAACTTTATCACCGTACGCGACCGCGTTGTAGAAGCCCAACATCTTGATCCAAACAACTGGATGCTTGCACAGGGTACTCTTTATCCTGATATCATCGAATCGGGTGGAACAAAAAACAGTCACACAATTAAAACACATCACAACAGAGTTCAGGGCATTCAGGAGCTCATTGCAAAAGGAATGATTATTGAACCTGTCCGCGATCTTTATAAAGATGAAGTTCGTGCAATCGGTAAAAAGCTCGGTCTTCCCGATGAACTTGTAATGCGCCATCCTTTCCCAGGTCCTGGTCTTAGCATTAACGTTCTTTGCAGCGACGGAGAAATGAGCGACAAGGACAAAGAAGAACTTGTTCTTGCACAAAAAGAATTAGACAACATTACTCTTGATATGTTCTGCGAAAATTGTACAGCTGGCCTTAAGAGAAGTATTCTTCCTGTACGCTCAGTTGGTGTTCAGGGAGACTTCCGCACATACCGCTTCCCAGCCTTGCTTACATTTGCAGAAGAAGGAGATGGCTTCTATCACTTCCCTGGCAAACGCGAAAAGCTGGAGGCCTGCTCAAGTACAATTACAAACAGCGCAAAATACATAAACCGTACATGTATTAAACTTTTCCAGCGCACAGGTATTGCAGACAGCGACTTAAAAATTCAAAAGGGCTACACAACAAAAGAACGCCTTGATCAGCTTCGCGAAGTAGACAACATCGTTCTTACAGAGCTTCACAAAAGCGGCTGGTACAGTAAAATTTTCCAGCATCTTACTATTATATTGCCATACGCAAGTGCTCCAGATCATTCAACATTTGTTCTGCGCCCGGTTGTTTCAGAAGACGTTATGACTGCACGCTTTGCAATGCTTGATAAGGAACTGCTCCAGACAATTGTTCACCAGATTGCAGAACTGCCGTTTGTTGATGCTCTTTACTTTGATGCAACCAACAAGCCTCCTGCAACCTTTGGATGGGAGTAGGTATTTTCACGCTTTCAACACTTTGGTATACTTTTCTCATCACATTATGAAGGAGGATAATTTTATGAAAAAATTATCTTTAGCAGCTATGGCTCTGATTGCCGCTCTTGTGCTTGCAGGTTGTAAGTCTACTGGAAATCAGGAAGCCGTAAATGAATCATTCAAAAAAGTATACACAACCTATTCTGGAATCGTTAATCTTGACGGTGCAGAAGACTACACGGTAGCAGAAGGAGACACTCTTACTTCTATCGCAAAGGCAAAATATGGTGAGGATAACGGATACTACTTCCCTCTTATCATGGTAGCATCAAGCAACGTAAGTGACCCAGAGCTTATCTCTCCAGGTGCTCAGCTTGTTATCCCTAACTACGATGCAAACATCAATGACAAAGAACAGGCTGCAAGACTCAAGCCTTACTTCAAAGACATCGCTGGTGTTTACAAACAGAAGAAAACTCCAGGCGCTGCCGACATCCGCGAACAGCTCTTGTTGATTTCCGAAGATTTGGGCAAATAACCAAACGCCTTAAATTATAAAAAGCCGTACAGTTTTGTTTTGAAGCTGTACGGCTTTTTTATTATTTTTATTATAGATTAAACAAGAGCCTGTGCTTTTGCAAGGATTTCTGCTCGTTTGGCATCATTAGCTGCTACTTCTTCTTTCCACTTAGGATAAAGAACATCAAAAGCTTTTTTACCATCACTATGTTTCTTTATACGAACGACAAGAATTATAATTCCAGGAATTACATAAAAGAGTAAACCAATACCTGTTACTATCAACCAGAACTTGGTAAAAAGAGGAGGCACTGTCGGACACGCAGAATCTTTTATTGCATAATATTCCGACTCAAGAGCCTTAAGCTCTTCATAATTAGGACGTCCTCGATCTCTCTCAAAAAACAGAGTAAATGAGTGTTCCCCTTTGATAGTTGTATAATACTCATATTCTTCATCTTGCCCAGTTTTAATTTGACTATCATTTGTTCTAGTCTCTGTCTGACCTTTGTTTTCCCATCCAAAAGACTGAAACAATGTTATTGTTTCGTCAACCATTTCCGGTGATACCGGGATACTTACATTATCCTTCATCGCCATTTTTTATACCCTCCGCGCTTTTAGTCCGCCGACTTTTTTAATTTTTTTTTAGCAAAATGTAGTGATTTTTGAGCAAAATACTTGCTATTTGTTTACATTATTATACCATAGTATCACTATATTGCTAGTAAAAAAATCAAAAATACTTGCGTAAAGTTATATTATGACAGAAGATGAGTTGCAGACACGGGTAATTCAAAATATCCGTGCTTTACGTAAAAAAGCTGGACTATCACAGGAAAAACTGGCAGACAAAGCTGATATCTCGCGACAAATGATGAACGACATTGAAGGTCGCCGCAGATGGCTTACTAAAAAAACGCTGGTTAAACTTGCAAATGCACTTGAAGTTGATGTCCACGAACTATTCATTCCTTCTGCCCAAGAAAACGAAAAAACAAAAGGTATTTACGACACAATCACCCAGGAAGTTGTTTCCCAGGTAAAAGAAGCTGTTGATAAAGCGCTAAAGGGATTGTAAATCTGTCATAGGGGAAATCTACTAGAAAAAAAACTTCATTTTCGTTATATTTTATCTATTGAATTGCAAGGACGGAATTCTTTCAGGAGGATTCCGTCTTTTTTAAATCTAGGAGAATTATCATGTGTGGAATCGTTGGATATATTGGTCAGAAAGAGGCAACACCTGTTCTTATTAATGCCTTGAAAAAGCTTGAGTACCGTGGCTATGACAGTGCCGGTATTGCAGTTTTTGATGGCGAAGACATTGTTGTTCGCAAGGCAAAGGGTGCACTCAAATTTCTTGAAGAAAGAATTGCCAACGAAACCATCAAGGGCTCTCTTGGAATTGGTCATACACGCTGGGCAACTCACGGAGAACCAAGCGATATCAACGCACATCCACAGACAAACGTAAGTGGTTCTATTGCTATTGTTCACAACGGTATTATAGAAAATTATATGGAGCTTAAAAGCTGGCTTCAGGCTCAGGGAATTGTTTTCCGCAGCCAGACAGATACCGAAGTTATTGCGCATCTTGTTAACTATTATTACGAACAGAATCCCGATATTTTTAATGCAGTAATCAAAGCTATTCACAAGCTCGAAGGAAGCTACGCTCTTGGAGTTGTTTGTAAGGATTATCCTGACCGCCTTATTGCTGCCCGTAAAGAAAGTCCTCTTATTATTGGTCTTGGACAGGGCGAAAACTTTATTGCAAGTGACGTTCCTGCTGTTCTTGAATACACACGCGATGTTTACTTTCTTGATCAGAAAGAACTTGCTGTTTTATACGAAGACCACGTAGACCTGTTTACTGATGAAGGCGAGAAAGTAATAAAGGAACCTTACCACGTAGACTGGGATATTTCTTCTGCCGAAAAAGGCGGCTATGCCCACTTTATGCTTAAGGAAATCTACGAACAGCCAAAGGCCTTGAACGACACCTTGCGCCCACGTCTTGTAAAAGAAGGCTCCCGCAATGTTGATATTAAGTTTGACGAAGTAGAATTCGGCGATGACTGGAAAAACGCAGGACGTATTGTTATTACAGCCTGTGGTACTGCTTATCATGCCGGTGCTGTTGCAAAGTATACATTTGAAAAGCTTGCACGCATTCCTGTTGTTGTAGATTTTGCCAGCGAGTTCCGTTATCGCGACCCGATTCTTTA
Organism: Treponema sp.; assembly: GCA_045224915.1. GTDB lineage: Bacteria > Spirochaetota > Spirochaetia > Treponematales > Treponemataceae > Treponema_D. The sequence continues at coordinate 15,357 of JBGVAV010000094.1, read as the reverse complement.
CAAAAATGATATTTTTATTGTAATCAGTCAGAGTGGTGAAACTGCCGATACCCTTGCAGCACTCCGTCTTGCAAAAGAAGCTGGCGCCCGCATTATTGCAATTACAAACTGTGTAGGTTCAACTGTAAGCCGCGAAGCCGACGATGTTATTTACACCTGGGCCGGCCCCGAAATTGCAGTTGCTTCTACAAAAGCATATACAACTCAGCTTATGTGTTTGTGCCTCCTTGCCCTTAAGGCTGCCCACCTTCGTGGAACAATTGATGATGCTGAATTTCGCCGCCTGCTTGATGAACTTGAAACTGTTCCTGCAAAAGCTCAGGAAATTCTTGATAATCAGGCTGATGTTCAGAAGTTTGCATCACGCAACTTTAATAAGGAAAAAGTTTTCTATATTGGACGCCAGTTCGACAGCGCAACAAGCCTGGAATGTGCCCTTAAGCTCAAGGAAGTCAGCTACATGCACTCAGAAGCCTTCGCCGCCGGTGAACTTAAACACGGCCCAATTGCTCTCATTGACCGCATGACTCTTGTAGTTGCCACAGCCACAAGCCGCGCCCTCTTTGACAAGCTCAAGAGCAACATCGTAGAGGTTAAATCTCGCGGTGCCGCAACTCTCGTCATAACCCAGGACCAGAACGGAACCTTTGGCGAAAGCGCCGACACCGTAATTGCCATCCCAGAAACCGACGAATCATTTATTTCAATGCTTTCAATCATTCCAGCCCAGCTGTTTGCATATTATTGTGCCGTTCAGCGCGGTAATGACCCTGATAAACCAAGAAACCTGGCTAAGTCGGTTACGGTGGAATAAAAAGACACAGAAAGTTAAACCTTACTCAAGTTCCTTTTTTTTGAAACCTTTTCTCTAATTTGACGTTTAACTTTTAGTATACTATAATTTTTTAATATACGAATTATTAAATTCAAGGAGAAATTCTATGAAAAAACTACTTTGTTTACTTGCACTTGCAGTAATTGGTTTATCTTTTACAAGCTGTATCTTTTTCCATGAAAACAATACATCTAACAACAGTAATAATGGAAATAACAACACTACTATTACCATTCCTGAACAATACAAGGATTTTTACAATTATCCAACAGGAAAACAGAATAGCAAAGGTACTTTAACCCTTGAAAATCAGATTAATTCTGAAGTTCTTGTTTTTACAAGCACTGTTGAGCCTCAGAATTATATTGGAACAATTCCAGCCGCTAGCTCAATAACAGTAAAACTTGATGCTGGAAAATTCTACAATATCGTTGCAGTTCAAAAAGAAGTATACGATGAGAAAAAAGAACAAGCTGCTCAGACTACAAAGCTTGCTTATTATTCAGATACACAAGCTTATACTGTAAGTGTTTCTCCTGAGAACCTTGTAGGAGATGGAAAATGGATTTTTAATAATTCTACAAATTATTGGGTTTCAATTGAGCACACTGATGGTTCTGGAAATACTTTTGCCGTAATTGCACCAAATGCAAGAAGAGTTGTTGTACCAATGAAATCGGGAAAAACTTATGACTACAAAATAGTTTATAAACAAGAATTAAAATACAACAACGTTGTTATGGCTCTTGTTGACAAATCATTAAAATATCAAAACGATACGGCTTATTTCAATACATCAAACAAATTCCAGTTTGAAACAGATTTATCTTTAGAAAATGATACATCAACTTATGATGATTTGCTTCCTTCTGTTCAGTTCACAAATGCAACAAAAAAGACATTACGTATTTATAATGGAAATATCCAACTTTCCAATTTTGGAGAAATTAATGATGAAGAATACGTTCTTGGAGCAGGTGATACAGCTTTCTTTACAGGATTTAAGGAGAATTCTTCATCAACTTCTTTAGGTATCCGTTCAACAGCCTGGGATGGACTTCAGTCTTGCACAGAAGATATTACATTTGAAAAAGGTAAAGTTTATCTCGTTACACTTAAAAATTTAGGCACAGATGAAACCCCTGTATTTGAATGGGTAGTTACAGAAAAGAATGCTATAGAAGTTTACAAATAATAATTTCTATAAAACTTAAAAAATTTAAGGAGTCATTTTGAGAAAGGTTTCGTTTTGTTTATTTGTTCTTTCTTTTCTGTTTACTAGTTGTATATTTGGTCCAAATTCTAAAGAGCCAGAAAATAAAGATCAAAATCAGGGACAAAACGAAACCAACGACTCCTTAAACAACACTTTTGTTAATATTACAAACGATTCAGATTTTTCAATTTGTTTATTTTCTGATCCTTCACGAACACATCAAGAAGGCGCTTTGTCTCGAGGAGAAAACATAAAGCTTTCTTGTAAACCTTCAACCACAGGAACAGTTTTTTATATTACTTATTATATTGATATTGGAGTTCCAATTCCTTGGTATGATAATAACTGTTTTATTGTAACCACTCCAAAATTAAATGAAACAGTATCTGCAAATGTAAAAAATCCTTCCACGATAAAAACAGATAATGCCTTTATTCTATTAGAAAACGATAGTGATTCTTCAATTATTTTAAAACGAGGCTCATCAATTGAGCTTTTTCCCCTTGAAAAAGATACATCTATTCTAAATTCCAAAGAATCTGGAGTTTATGAAATACCTTATAACTCTTTTTCAGGCTTTTCTGTTTATAACTTATACACAACACAAGGCGAAAAAATACCTTTCCCAAGTAATTTTACTCAACTAGAATCTGGAAATATTTATTCTGTTTCTATATACCAAAATTCCTTAGGTTCAATAGTTGCCAACCTAAAATACATCTCTCCTCTTGATATCGATACACAAAAACAAATATGGAGCTTCTCTGATAATTCGTTTAATCCTGAATATCCATGTATATTGAGAAACTCTTATAACAATGATGGAAGCAATCTTATAATGGGCACTTCAGCCAAAGATCCAGCTTATATTGGCTATAAAATATTAGATAAATATAATTCCGAAAGTACATTGTATACATTCAAAATACAGAACGAAGAGGACCCTCTTTTAAGCAGTTCAGTACTCGATTTTGTGCAAACTGATGACAGGTCAATTGTAGTACTTTTGGAAAACACTTATAGAGACAAAACAGACAATAAACCCTATTCGGTTCAATTTATTTCGTGTATTGATTTTGACAAACAGGAATTAAAGGACTGGACCGTTGAATTTCCTTATGAAATGGTCTTCCGGGCAAACAACAAAAATCAATTTATTTACACAAAGGAAGGAATAATTGCAATCGCTGGGGCCGTAAAATATAATGGTCAGATGTATCGTTATTTTTCAACCCTTGATATTTCTACAGATAAACCTACACCATCATCATTTATTTCACAAGATTTTACAGATCAATCCAGTGGCATCGAAACCATGTTCACCTCTGTCTGGTACGATGGCACAGACTTTTATGTTTGTGGTTATGATAATTGGGATATATCATATGACGAATTATCACACAAAGGAATTATCTATAAATTCAACCCAAAGAACCTTTCAGATAATCATGAAGTTTACTCTTGCGATAGAGCTTTATTTTTCTGTATAGATGGTTCTGACAATAACTGGTATGCATGCGGTGAATATGCTGACAATGGAAAAATCCTTAAAGGCTGTTACATTTCTAAAAATATGGCTGATGAAGGAAAAGAACCTGTAAAATATGCAACATACTCAACAAATCGAAACTATTGCTATTTTACTCAACTTTGCTGCTACCAGAATAAGATTATCATTGCCGGTAAAGCAAGCGATTCATTTGATGAATCTGTAAATCCTTTGCCTATAATTGTTGCTTTTGACAAAGCTTCGGATGAAATTTTGTGGGAAAATACAAACTTTACAAGTTATAACAATATTAATGCTATTATTCCAAACAAGATTGGAACTTATGTTGTTCAACTTCAATCAGATTCGCATTTTCATTATGTAAGTGCTGATTTATTGGGCAACGAAAAACACTAAGAGGATACTACCTATGAAAAAGAAGATTTCCGTTACTATTTTACTTGCCTTATTATCTTTTACTTTTCTTTTCAGCAGTTGCTTTGGAGATTATTTTTCTGATTCTGGCCAAATTGAATATGTTGAACCATATTTATCTACTTATTCAACTGATCTTGTTGTAGGCGATATTTTATATCTGGACTGGTACTATCAATATCAAGATGATGATTATGCCTACCTTGTTTCGTCAACAGGGGCATGGGATTTGTTTAGATTCTGGTCTAGTGATACTTCTGTAATTTCTGTTGGGCAACATGGAAAAATTACAGCGAAGGCCCCGGGTACTGCTACAATATATGTAAATGCTAAGAACAGCCATTCATATTATTCTGGTTTTTCAATTACATATAGTGTAACAGAAGATATTTTCCTCTCACGTGAACTTGCCTATATGGAATTGGAAAAAAGTCGACTTACTTTAAATATAGATAGTATCTATAACATGTATTATTATCTTTATTCATTTGACGGATATCTTTATGGAGGAGCTGTAACTGTAAAATCTTCAGATACAAGCGTCTTTACCGCTTCGACTGTTTCTACTTATGCAGGATATGTTGTTATCACTCCTGTTGATCAGGGTACTGCTACATTAACTGTAACATCAAAAGACAAACCATCTATTTCTGCTACTTGTTCTATTACTATAAAAGATAACTTTGTTCCAACTGGTAAAGTTAGAAAGATAAATCTTTCTGAAGCAGAACTCTCACTTGATAAAAATGAAAGTTTCCAGCTTTTCGCAACATCTTTTGATGCTTACGGCTATGCAATTGAGGATCCTGTAACATGGTCTTCAAATAATACAAGTGTAGCAGAGGTTTCAAAAGGAGTTGTAACAGGAATCTCCCGTGGAACAACAATTATTACCGCAAAATCAAGAGATAATCCAAACATAAGCACAAGCTGTTATGTAACAGTCTCTTCTGAAAACTATATAAAAATCACTGATATTCAATTTACTTCTGAAACATATAAGATAACAAGAGGAGAAAGCTTGTCTATTAAAGTTCAAACAAATCCATCAAGCTTTACAAAACCTCTTGATTGGAGTCAAAGTTCAACAATTCTTTCGTTAGCTCCTTCTGAACAGGATTATTCTACTTGTGTAGTTAGTGCACTTGCAGAAGGAACCTGTGTTTTAAGCGTAAAGTCAGCAGATGGAAATGCTTATGCGAACTGTACAATAACTGTTACTAAACCTGCCGAAGGAAACGCAAAGCAATATTTCTGGGGTACCTGGGTTAGAATGGATAAAGGTACAGAAATTGTAATTGACGAAAAAAAAGTTTCTGCAGACGGCACAGATTATTCTATATTTGCTACCTCTACAAATGAAGTTTTGAATATTAATGGTTCAATTGGCGGAATAAAATCATTTACAAAGAAGTCAAAAAATGTAATGGAAGCCAAGATTGGTGATGCAGTTATTCCATTCTACAGAAAAGGTGGAACAAATCTTGAATACACTCTCAAGGTTGTAGGATTTGCCGATACAGTTAGCCGAGCCGCAGGATCAACTACTGTAGGTAAAGCTGGAATTAAAGTCAAGGGAACATCAACTCGTTATACAAATTACGAAGATGAAGGCACAACAGATGCTTCCGGAGAAGTTTCTCTTACAGCTCCAACCCAGGGAGATATTCAAACAGTAACTGTTCAAATTGATGATTCAAATAAAATCACTGTTGAAAATCTCAAAATTGAAAATGATAAAACTTATATGGGTATAATTCCTATTGTTGAAGAAAACACTCCTATTCTTAAAGTTTCAGGCTACATAGATGAAACTCAAAAGACTGATGGTTATATGTATTCTGAAAACTCTTATATTATGACTGTAAATATTAAGAATATCAGCAATATCACAGCTTATCCTTCTGTTCTTGAAATAAAAGCAGAGGATGATTCCATTATTTCTATTGAGGGCGTTGATGGTTCTGATGGAATTTCTACACCTGGTTCATTTACAATTCCAACTCTCAAGGGCGGTAAAGCGCTTGTAAGAAAAATTAAAGTAAATATTAAAAATTTCTCAGACGCTTATATTAACACCAGAATCCTTGTAAATGTTCATAGCACAATAGGAGTATGGGAAGATTATATTCCTTTAAGAGTTTATTCTGGAAATGCAACATTCACAATTGCAGCAAGAAGCGACTATAATTCAAACGCAGCATTAAATGGATTTATCATCTATCCAGATGGAAACAACCAGTTCTTCACTGTTAAAAATGGAGATTCTATACCTGTCATTGTTCCTAGATTTAAGAGCAATGATTCTTATATGCTGGTATTTAGCGGCGCTACAACAGAAGGTATGCTTGATGAGACAACAGAACTGTATTATACAGTTTCGTTAAATGAGCAGGAACAACCATTCACCTATAACAATATGGATGCTGAAGAAAAGTTTAAGATTATATATTACGGTGGAGACCCTGATGGTAATGAAACAGAAGACACTCCATATACCGTTACAGGTAATTTTGAAGCATACATTGCCGAAGGTGATATAGACTTCTATAAAGTTCAATTGACGGACTAAGCTTTAATAGCCCGCCAATTTGAAATTGATTAATTCTCGTTCCAGAACAAATAGTATGTATCTGTTGACTTAAGGATTGAGACAGCCTCATTCTGAACGTCAACAGATTCTTTATTTGAACCTGTTCCAGATGCAGAGCGACTCCAGTTAGTATCAGGTGTAAAGATTACTTTTGATATTCCTGAACAACCCCTAAATGCATGAAGCCCAATCATAAATGAAGATACATTTTCTGGAACATTTATTGTAACAGTTGTAAGGCTGGTGATGTTTGCAAAAGCGGAATAGCCGAATGCATAAAAAGATGTATCTGAGGATTTATCATTATACTCTGCATATTCTATATTTCTTCCCAAATATAGGCTTTCAAGTGTACAGTCTCGGAATAAACCTTTCTGGTCTGTACTATAAGAATTTGAATTATAATTATTATATCCTAATACAAGAGCTTCATCTCCATCTTCTATTGTCAGCGTGGTTAAACCTATACATCCATTGAAAGCTTTATTTCCTATACTGGTAACTGATTTAGGAATTGAAAGAGATTTTAATTTTGAACAGCCAGCAAAAGTTCCGAAGCCTATTTTAGAAACCATAGTAGGAATTTCAATACGTACCAGATTCTTACAGCCGTCAAAAGCATTTCGCTCTATAGAAGTAATCTGTGCCATACTATCTATTGTTATAGACGAAAGACCTTCACAACAAAAAAAAGAATAGGCCTGAATTCTGGTAACCTTTGGACCAATTGTTACAGACATATTTGTACTTTGAATATTTGCAAAAGCTGAATATCCGTAAGCATAAAATTGGGCATCAGTAGATTTGTCATTATAATCGGCATATTCAATGTTTCTACCTAAATAGAGGTTTTCAATTGTACAGTCACGGAATAAACCCTTCTGATCCGAACTATAAGAATTTGAATTATAATTGTTGAATCCTACTGTTAACAAGTCATCGCCATCTTCTATTCTTAAAGTTGTTAATCCTGTACATCCGTTGAAAGCTTTATTACCAATACTTGTAACCGATTCCGGAATTGTAATTGCCTTTAGTTTCTTACAGCCGTAAAAGGCAGCAAATCCAATTTTTGAAACCATAGGAGGAATCTCAAAATTTGCCAGGTTTTTACATCCTTCAAAGGCACTTTGTCCAATTGAATCTATCTGTGCAAGACTATTAATTTTTACAGACGAGAGGCCCTCACAACCCAAAAAAGAACATGCCTGTATGCTGGTAACTTTTGGTCCAATTGTTACAGACATATTTGTACTTTGAATGTTTGCAAAAGCTGAGTAACCATAAGCATAATAAGGCGCTTCTGAGGATTTATCATTGTAATCAGCATATTCTATGTTTCTACCCAAATAAAGGCTTTCAATTGTACAATCTCGGAATAAACCTTTTTGATTTGAACTATAAGAATTAGAATTATAAGTATTATATCCCAAAGAAAGTGGTTCATCGCCATCTTCTATTTTTAGTGTGGTTAATCCTATACAACCATTGAATGCAAAGTTTCCAATATTTGTTACCGATTTTGGAATTGTAAATGACTTTAACTTTGAACAACCATAAAAGGCATTTTTACCAATATTTATTACGGTTTCTGGAATTACAATACCTTTGAGCTTAGAACAATTCGCAAAGGCCGATTCTGGAATCATGGTAAAACTTGCTTCCGAAAAATCAAGAATTATTCCAATAGCGCTTTCATCTGAAAGTCCGGTAATTGCCTTATTAATATTTGCAAAATCATCAGTAGAAACTGAACCTTGTACAACAATTGTATAATCCCCTGAACCTTTTAATGAAGAAATAATTTTTCCTGCATTTTTACCAATAGTTATACCAGTTCCGTTCGACATATCAGGAATATCCACTTTGTCATTAGGATTTGGAAAACAAGCTGTAAAAGATAACGTTATATGAATAGCTAAAAGAAGTCCAATTATTGAATAACATTTTTTTTTCATAAAATTCCTCCGAAAAATTATGTTTTTTCAGTGTAACATGTTTTTTTTTATTATGTCTATTATAAGTTTTCCTGGCTCTCACCATCCCTTCGCCATGTCCTTTTTTCAAATTTTATTTGCATTTCTCGTTAAATTGCAAGATAATATAATATTATGAGAAAAAAGTATCTTCTTATAAATATATTATCATTTCTCATTTTTTTGCGGGGATTTGCACAGAATTCTTTTTTTGATAATTATGTTTATCAGTCTTGGAGTGCGTTTGGGGGGCTTTCGGGCACAACTGCTAACGATATTTATCAGACATCAGACGGATATATTAATATAGGTACATACGAAGGGCTTGTTACCTTTGATGGGGTTGAATTTACGGCGCTTAACAGGGCTATAGACAGAAACTATAACTTTGTTTCGGTTCGTGTTATTTTGCAGGATTCCCGCGGCAATTTGTGGCTGGGCTCTAACGATGAAGGTCTTCATAAAATCAACGGCAAGGAGTCGGTGACCTATACTATCGAAGAAGGGCTTCCTAATAACTCAATTCGTGCCCTTGAAGAAGATCAGGATGGAAATATCTGGATTGGTACAGCAGGTGGTGTTGTTTATCTTACTCCGGAAGGTCATCTTATTACTCCACAGTTTGCACCTGGAACTACTGCAAGTGGTGTAATTGCTTCCCACATCTTTTGTGATTCGGTTGGCCGCGTATGGCTTACAATTTCGAATGAAAACGGACTTTTTCTTCATATGAACGGGGTTTTCCGCCCGCTGATTGAGTTTGAAAAGTTTGACAGATATTTTGTTACATCAATTTTCCAGGATTCTCACAATATTTTCTGGATTGGGCTTGGAGACCGTGGTATGTACCGTATGGAAAGGGGCGTTGCCACAAAGGTCGAATCAAATACAATCCTTGATACAATTTCTACAACCACCATCCTAGAAGATAAAAACGGCAACATCTGGTTTGGAACAGAAAAAGGTCTTGTTGTTTATAACTATAAAGATTTCATTCAATACCAGGGTGCTCCTGAGCTTGCAAACTCAAATATAAATAAAATCATTCAGGACCGCGAAGACAATATCTGGTTTGCAACAGACCGCAACGGTATTGGTAAAATGACTCACGGTAAATTCAAGCTTAGCCGACTAAATATCACTGTAAATGCTATTGATGAAGATAAAGACGGCAGGGTTTGGGCTGGTACAGATAATGGCGTTTTATGCTATAAGGATGATGAGCTTGTACAGAACAAGCTTACGGAATATACAAAAGGCCTTCGGGTCCGCCACGTTGAAGTTACTTCTGACAACAAAATCCTTGTAAGCTGCTATACTGCTCCGGGTCAGATTATTTATGACGGAAAATCTATAAAGAGCTGGTCTACGGCAGAAGGGCTTGTTGGTGACAAGGTGCGCGTAGCCATTGAAACAGCTCCACAGGAATATTATGTTGGAACAACAACAGGTCTTAGCATAATTCACCCGGATGGCTCTATTTCGAACTTTAAGCAGGCCGAAGGTCTTGAAACAGAATATGTAATGGCTGTTTATAAAGACACTCACGGTATTATTTGGATTGGTACAGATGGCGGCGGTATTTATCTTATGAAAGATGAGAAAATCTTTTCTCACCTCACTTCTACCTATGGTATTGCAGGAAACGTAATTTTCAAAATCTCACAGGATGAGAAAAACAACTACTGGATTTGTACAGGAAGCGGTATTACCCGCATAGAAGATTTTAATCCCGAAAAAGGATTGCGTTTCAAATGCACTACTCTCAATTCCGAAACAGGCCTTGGCACAAACTCTGTTTTCCAGATTCTTTTTGATATTAACAACAACGCCTGGATTACAAACAATCACGGAATTGCTATGATTTCGAATAGCGATTTGACTAATTTCCTTGCAAACAAGCAGCGTATTGTAAATGCAAAATATTTCAGCAAAAACGATGGCCTTGATTCTGCAGGTCCAAGTTCAACTGCCCGTTCAATCATAGATTCCCAGGGACGCTTGTGGTTTACACTTGTTGATGGCATTGCAATTTATGATCCGGCAAAAACTCAGGATACTTCGGTTACGCCGCTAGTTCATATTCAAACTATTACTGTAGATTCTGTTGAACACAAAAACACCGGCGACATCATTTATCTTAAACCGGGAACCAAACGTATTGATATTAAATTTACCGGAATAAGCTTTGACGCTCCTGAGCGTCTTATGTTCAAACATATGCTTACAGGCTTTGAATCTGATTACACTGCTCCGGATATGAAGCGAGTTGTTTCCTACACAAACCTTGCTCCGGGTAAACATTCCTTTAAGGTATACGCAATAAACGGAAACGGAATTGAATCTAATAATGATGAAATGATGTTCTTCTTCCAGCGTCCTTATATTTACCAGCGTGCGGGCTTCTGGGTTATTCTTTTGATTGTTCTTGTTGGAAGCGGTATTTTCTACTTCTACCAGCGTGAAAAACGAATTATGAAAGAAAACCTGCGCCTTGAAGCTCTTGTTAAAGTCAGGACAGCGGCTTTGGAACAGGAAAAAATCAAATCTGATAACCTTCTTCGTTCCATTCTTCCAGATAAAATTGCCGACAAGCTCAAGGAAACTACCGGTAATAAATCATTTGGAGAGAACTTTGAAAACGTTACCCTTCTCTTCTCTGATATTGTAGGCTTTACAAAAGTTTCGAGCGGACACACTGCTAAAGAAATTGTTGCAGCCCTTAATGAATTGTTCAGTATGTTTGATGAACGGGCAAAGCAAATGGGTGTAGAAAAAATCAAGACAATTGGAGATGCTTACATGGCTGCCTGCGGTGTTCCTGAAGCAAACGAAGATCATGCAAAAATCATGATAAACTTTGCAAAAGGAATGTACCAGGATCTTGCAAAATACAACGAAACTGCAAAGATTCAATTTAATATAAGAATTGGTCTTAACTGCGGTCCTGTAACTGCAGGTGTAATTGGAACTCATAAATTCATCTATGATGTCTGGGGCGACACAGTTAACGTTGCAAGCCGAATGGAAACTGCCGCTAACCCTGGAGCCATAAGAATTACAGAAGCTTTATGGAATAGACTTCAGGGACAGGGCTTTGAATTTACAGAGCCTATTGAATGTAAGATTAAAGGTAAAGGCCTTATGAAGACCTTTGAAGTTATACAGTAGCATACCGGGAATTGATTATGATAAAAAAGCGTGATTTTATTTGCAAATCATTTTTTATAGCCGCCGCACTTACAGCTTTTCTTTTTGGAACATCCTGTGAGACAGACCATGAAAGAGTTGTAAAAATTGGACTTCTTCATTCTACAACAGGTTCCATGGCTTTTAGTGAAACATCTGTTCTTAATGCAGAACTCATGGCAATTCAAGAAATAAATGAAGCTGGTGGAGTTCTTGGTTGCCAGATTGAAGCAATCCAGGAAAACGGTGATAGTGATTTCCGCGACTTTGCAGATAAAGCACGTAAACTCATAGAAAAAGATAATGTTGTTTCTATTTTTGGCTGCTGGACTTCTGATTCGCGCAAAGCTGTAAAAAATATTGTAGAAGAGTATTACAATCTTTTATGGTATCCTGTTCAATATGAAGGCATGGAAGCAAGTCCTAATATTATGTATATGGGGGCCTGCCCTAACCAGCAGGTTGTTCCCGCCATTGATTTTTGTTTTGAACAATTAGGAAAGAAATTTTATCTTCTTGGAAGCGATTATGTTTTCCCGCAAATTGCAAACAAAATTATAAAGGCTCAACTTAAAGAGCTTGGCGGCGAAGTTGTCGGCGAAACTTATGTAGACATGGACGAAGACCGTTTCCAGCTTATAATAAAAGAAATCCAGGACCTTAAACCTGATGTTATAATTAACACACTCAATGGTAATTCAAACGTATCTTTCTTTATTCAATTTCGTAACTCCGGACTCGATGCCGAAGACTTTCCAATTATGAGTTTTTCCATTGCTGAAAATGAAATTAACGAAATTGGTCCGGAATTTCTTGAAGGCCACTATGTATCCTGGAATTATTTTGAAACTCTTGATACAAGTGCAAATAAAAAATTTGTTCAAAAATACAAGGAAATTTATGGCAGCAACAAACACGTAGGAGACCCTATGGAAGCAGGTTACCTTGCAATTTATCTTTGGGCTGCTGCCTGCGAAAAAGCCGGTTCCTTTGATATTGAAGCAGTAAGAATTGCAAGTAAAAATCTTAGTTATATTGGACCGGAAGGATATGTAACAATCGAAGGCTCTAACCAGCATTTGAATAAAGTTGTTCGAGTTGGGAAAATTAATGCATCCGGCCAGATAAAAGAGGTGTGGTCTACAAAAGATCCAATCCGCCCAGACCCATATTTAAGTACCTACGCCTGGGCAAGAGGATTGTAGTGGTCCCTGAGCCTGTCGAAGGGCTACTTCTGTAACAACTTAAATACGCTGTCTTCTGGATTATATTCTACGCCAACGTCATCTGCGGCTACAGGATACTTTCCTTTTAAGAAGAAATCATTAAGCAATTCAAGATAGTAGCGCACAACATTGTCTGCTTCATTCTGAGCAGCAAGAGCCTGCATCTGCTTGGCGGCACTCTGATAATTTTTGGCTTCAAAATCGGCAAAAGCTTTTTCCCAAGCCTCAACATATTTTAAAAGCTCAGGAGTTGCTTCCTGCTTTGTTTCGAGCAATTCATAAAGTCGCAGCGGTGTATTTACATTTACTACGCGAACACGGTCCAGACTTCGAACAACAAATTCATCGCCAAGCAAATCGCGGGTAGCGGCACTAATAAGAATACCATTTGTATGATACTGCTTGTTTACACCTTCAAGACGGCTTGCAAGGTTTACGTTGTTTCCCATCATTGTGTAGTTCTTTTTATTTTCGGAACCAAAGTAGCCCGCAATCATTTCGCCAGAGTTCATACCAATGCGTGTAAAGATTACTTTTTTGTTTGCAACCATAATCTTAAATGCATCATATAAATCCTGTTCCATATTGGCAGGTTTTTCGCCGCCAGCTATCTGAACAATTTCTTTATTCATAACAGCTTCGGCTTTTTTCATTTTGATGGCTGCGGCACACGCACGGCTTGCATGGTCTGTCATTTCTACAGGAGCACCAACAAGAGCTACAATTGCGTCTCCTTCGTATTTATCTACTGTTCCATGCTCATCAATAATGATATCTGACATTTTTGTGAGGTAGTAGTTTAAAAGACTACCAAGCTGTGATGCCGTTAAAAGCTCGCTGAATGAAGAGAACTTCTGGATATCTGTAAAGATTGCTGTCATCTGGAAGTTTTTTCCACCAAGTGTAAACGATGACGGATCATTCATAATCTGATTTACAACATCTTTACTAAGACACTGACTGAATGCCGATTTAATAAAGCGCTTCTGCTTACCTTCTACCGAAAGACTCAACGCTACAGAAATCAGGAATGAAAGGAAGAATGCAACAAAAGGAGCCACAAGCAAAAGCCAGATTCCCGCAGCAAACATAAAATATGGAATTGCAATTGCCAGAGTAATTCCTACAACAAATCCTATTGCCATAAAGATTACTGTTGTCTTCTGAGAATTTCGGGTAGACGCAAATGCAACAAAGAATGCACCCAAAACAGAAAGAAGAAGAATCCACAAATAAACAATAAAATCAGGAGCTTTGCGCAGGAACTTTCCTGTAAGATAATTATCAAGTGTTGTAATGTGAACACCGACTCCAGGGAAAACCTGCGAAACCGGAGTAGAACAGATATCATAAAGTCCTGGTGCATAATAAGATACAAAAACATATTTATCTTCAAACTCATCAGGCTCATAATAAAACTCATCTTCTTCTGGTTCTACGTCGCCATTATAAATATCATAGCTGTGAAGAATGTCATATGCGCTGGAAGGATGATATTCATCAATATCCTTCTGATAGCGCAAAAGAACAGTTCCATCTTTTAATCGCGGGATTTTCTTAAGCTCATCCTGGTTGCCTTCCATAAAAATTGGAGCAGTTCCAAGAGTTGGATAAACTGTTCCTTCATATTCATATTCAATTCGACCACGGCGGATTATATCATCATCATCCTTATCGCTTACAACAGCACCAAGCATTGCGGCAGAATCTTTTAGCTGTTTTATAGGAGGCTGACTCTTTTCTGTCCCATTCTGATAATCTACAAGGACATTGAGTGCTTGAATAACAATACCGCTTTTTTCCTGGGCTTGTGCCAGAGCCTCATCATCGGAATCTCCATAGATTGAAGGCTCTGTATACAAAATATCAAAAGCAACAGACTTTGCGTTTCCTGCTGTTATGAAGTTAATCATTTTTCCATAAGCTTCACGTGGCCATGGCCATCCCCAGCCGTAGTTTTCTTTTGCCCAGTCTATACTTTCCTGATCAACAATAATAAAAGAAATATCGTCGCAAGCTGTTTTATATTTTGAAGCAAAAATCATTCGGCGGTCGTAAGTCTTATTTTCAAAAAACGTAAACACTCCCGTAAGCTGCAGCGTCATTGTTATAATAAAACAGATTAACGCTACAATTACGGAGCGGAACCAAAGTTTGTTGTTCTTATGTTTCATTAGTTTATCTCAAAAATTTTGTAATCTTCGTATTCTACGTCAAAGCGTTCCTTGCGAACTTCCTTTCCTTGTTTTTCGATAGTTCCGGCCTTTGCCATAGAAGCAAGTTCTTTGTTGACCTTTTTAATTCTATCTTTTGGAGAAGGATGTGTTGAACCCCAGCCTGAATTGCTTGGAGATTCATCAATCTGTGCAAGCATATCGAGCATTGCGTATGGATCGTA
>JBGVAV010000093.1:0-58641 GCA_045224915.1 Treponema sp. | reverse complement strand
TGTCTGGTACTCCGGGACTTTTAAAGACTGCACAGTCGCTTAAGAAGGCTGGCGTTCTTGGTGAAGAAGATTCTGCTTTTGATCCGACAAAACCTTTCTCTGTTACAAATCATGAATTGCGAAAGGTATTCAAATATATGAAAGAGCTTTCTGACGGTCTTGATGACGAGTATCTTGCAGACGCCATGTGCAACCGCATAGACAACGTCCTCGAAAGAATCGAGCTCGCCGAAAACAGTATTCAGATATTCTAAAGCTTTATTATCCGTGAATGTGTCAGCACTTCATTGCCGTCTCTGGTAATGAGTACGTCATTTTCAAGTCGTGTTCCGCCGATTGTTTCATCGTACAGGCCTGGTTCAAGTGTAAGGACCATGCCTGGAGTAAACTGAAGCTCTGCCGGCATTCTTGTACTTACTCTTGGATATTCATGAATCTCTAAGCCAATTCCGTGACCAAGTGTATGCGGCATTTTTCTTTTAGCTTTTGAAAAAACAAAATCTGCGCGCTTTGATGCTTCGTGAATTGTGTGTCCTGGTTTGTAAAGCTTAAGGCATTCGTCGTAGGCCTTTTGAACAAGCTCAAGCTGCTTTTTCTGTTCTGGAGTAAGGCGGCCCTTTGCAACTGTAATTGTC
Organism: Treponema sp.; assembly: GCA_045224915.1. Lineage (GTDB taxonomy): Bacteria > Spirochaetota > Spirochaetia > Treponematales > Treponemataceae > Treponema_D. The sequence continues at coordinate 58,006 of JBGVAV010000093.1, read as the reverse complement.
ATGTCGCTTGTGTAGCCTTTGTATACAACGCCAAAATCAAGAATGCTCAAGCCCTTTGCAGGCCATGGTGCATTTGTGTAATTTGGAAAAGCGTGAATTGCAAAGCTTCGTTCTGGTCCTGCTGCAAGTGTGTCAAAACCTGTTCGTTCGCAACCCTGTTCACGACATTCGCGTTCAATAAAAAGCGCAACATCGGCTTCTGTTTTAATTGAACCGTCTTTTATTTTTTCTTCTATTTTATCTACTATTAAGTCGCCAATTCTTGCGGCTTCGCGAAGGCATTCAATTTCGTATTCATCCTTTGTTATGCGGCATGCAACTGTAAATGTATGAACTCCTTCTTCCTTGCAGCGGCAGTCATAATTATTAAGCTCATCAATAAAATGAAGATACTGCGGATATGTAAGATATGGCGGAAGCTCAACCTTGCTGTTTACTCCATGTGTGTAGCCAACGTTGAGGATTGCTTTTACCGCATCAATATCTTTGTTTTTGTAGCGTGTGTATGGAACAAGCTTGTCGCAGTAAGCATTCTTTTTTGCAAGAATTTCATCCCAGGCAATAAGGTATGTGTAGCCGTCGCTAAAGATGATTACAATTGCATCGCTGTTGTGACCTGTTAAATAAGGAATTGCAGGGTCGCGGTGTTCTTCGCTGTCAATGTAAACAGCCGCACCAATGTTGTTATCAGTAAGATAAGCCGCAATTCGAGAACGCCGAATCCCGTATATTTCTTTCATCTGTTCGTGTGTGTAGTTTTTCATTTTTTCCTCTTAATAATACTCATCGCAATCTCATCCTTCGTAACCACCAGCTCAAGCACGCCGATGACTGCAAAAGCAATTGCAAGTATGCCTGCTGGAACTCCGGCGCTTATAAGTCTTCCGTGACCTTCAAAGGCCTGCAGCAAAATAGGACGCAGGAACCAGCATGGAACTGCTGCAATTACAGACATCACAGAGATTTTTATTGTATATAAAATTGTGCTTTTTACAACTGCACCTGTTTGAATTGTACCAAGCTTTTTCATAAATATAAAAAGGAAGATTGTATTTATGAGGCTTGCAATACTAAGTGCACAGGCAATTCCATTTCCGCCAAAAGGCTTAACAAGAATAAGTACAAGCAGGATGTTTGAAGCAAAGCTTATGATTCCTGCAGTTGTAGGAAGCTTTGTATTTTTCTGGGCATAGAACGAAGGACTCAAAATTCTGTTGAGCGCAATAAATGTAAGTCCCGCAATATGGAATCGGAATTCACCAAGCGTAAGTCTTACCGATTCTTCATCAAACATTTTATTTTTGTAAATCAGAGTAATAAGTTCGCGGCCGCTGACTAAAGAATAAGCAGTAACCGGAATAGAAATTACAATCATGATTTTTACAGCCTGCAGAAGCATTTTATTAAACTCATCCCATTTCTGATTATTTGCAAGTCCGCTCATGTCCGGCAAAATTACAGTACCAATTGAAACTGCAAAAATTCCAAGGATAAGCTCCTGCAAACGTAAACTGAACTGAAGGCTCGAAGCAATTCCTTCTCCGGCGCGAGTTGCCATTGAAGTAGAAACAAGATCATTAAGCTGGTAGGCAGCCATTCCAATAATTGTTGGAACAATAAGCGCAATAACTTTTCTTGTGCCAGGATTTGTAAAAGTTTTACGCAGCGAAGTAAGTCTTATTTTCCAGCCAGTCTGTTTTATAAAAGGCCACTGGAACAACGCCTGAACTGTACCTCCCGCAATAACACCAATAGACATTGCTCTTGCAGGATTTTCTGTATGTGGAGCAAGAAGGTATGTTACTAAAACTACAATTCCATTAAACAAAACCGGTGTAAATCCAGATGGCGCAAAAATCTTACAGCCGTTTAATACTCCCTGAAAAAATGCCGCAATAGAAATCAGAAAAAGATACGGGAACATTATGCGTGTTAAATATGTAATTTCCTGTTTTTGTGCAAGCCAGTACTGAACCTGTTCTGCATAATTTACTGCGGTTGAGTCTGCAGGTCTTTTACAAAAAATAGGCATGAGCAGTGGAGTAATAATAATTCCTACAACAACAACGCATGCAGTTAAAAAAGAAACGAGCGTTAATGTAGACGCAATAAAGCCTTGAGTTGATTTTTTGCTTTCGTCATCATCACCTTTTTCAAGGTAAGATTTAAAGGTTGGAATAAAGGCAACCGAAATTGCATTTTCTGCAAAAAGCTTTCTTAAAAGATTGGGGATTAAAAAGGCAACGGAAAAACAGTCAGAATAAAATCCAGTTCCTAAAAAAGAGGCCTTTGTCATTTCGCGGATTAATCCCATGATGCGGGAAGCGAATGTCATGAGCGAAAGAACGAGTCCTGAACGAACAATAGACTTTTTCTTTTCACCTGTTTGTGTTTCGTTTTTTTCCATGAATTAAGAATAATAAGATTGCGAAATTTGTTCAATTGATTTACAATAAATATAGGGTAAATTCCCTAATAGAGCGTTCGGAGGAGCCTCAATGTCCGAAAAAAAAGGTCTTTTCTCTAAAGTCGGTAAGACAAGAATTGTCCCGCTTGGGTTAAAAATTCTCATTATCTTTGTTACTATTATCCTGCTTTCGAACTTTGCTACAAACTTTTTGTCAGTTCAGCTTTCTAAACGGCAGATAATCAATCTTAACAACACAATCATGGTTGAGCAGCTTAAAGAGCTTTATACAAATGCCACAAACCAGTTTCAGATTTACAATTATTCTGATGACAAGGAAGGTTCGCAGGAAGCACTTCAAAAGGTTGCAAAATCAGGATTTTCTAACAAAAACAGTGTTGCCATTGGTGTTATGCCAAACGGCCAGATTCTTTTTTCTGCTTCAAATAATATTTTCACAGACTGGAGCACATTTACCGACGAAGAAAAACTTAACAAACTGAACGAAGATTACAACAATGATATAAAAGAAGGCTCTATTTCTTTTAATCATAAAGACGGTGAATATTTTGGTGTTTACAAATATCAGACAGACTGGGGCTACTACCTTATTCGTGCCGAAAAGCGTTCTGACCTTGATGCAAATACACGAAGCGTTCTTTTGTACACACTTTTAATTATCATTATTCTGACTATTGCGTTTGTTGTTATTGGATGGCTCATCCTTCGTCACGAGTTCCGTCCTGTTACAATGATTACAAAAGATTTGTATGAAATGCAGCAGCATAAACAGCTTGAGCTTATTGATTTGTCTCATGCTAAAAACGATGATATTACTTATCTTGCCGCTTCATTCAACTCACTTTCATCTTCTGTAAATAACCTTCTTGGAACCTTCCAGAAATTCGTACCAAAGGATGTTGTTGCAAAAGCATATAACGATCAGGGTATTGGTCTTGAAGGAAGTCAGCGTGAACTTGCAATGCTCTTCTCTGATATCAAGAGCTTTACATACCGAACAGAAACTTTGGGTAACGATATCATTGACGTTTTGAACGTTCATTACAACCGTGTAATCCACAATGTTCACGAAAATCATGGTGTAGTTGGTTCTATTATTGGTGATGCTATTCTCGCAGTTTATGGAACGCTGGAATCTAAACGAAGCAAATCTTACAATGCAATTCTTGCTGCCTGGGACATCACTCATGCAACAGCAAGCCTTCGTGAAACAATGAAGCTTCGCCGTGTTGAAATTGAAAAGAAACGAAAGCTTACAGAATCAGAAGAAAAAATCTTTATTGCAGTTTCGCTTGATGTTGGTGTTGGTATTGATGGAGGAAACGTATTCTACGGAAACATCGGTTCTAACGAGCACATGGCAAATACTGTAATTGGTGATAACGTAAACTCTGCTTCACGACTTGAAGGACTTACACGAATCTATCACCTGCCTGTAATTGTTTCTGAATATATTAAGGACGAAGTGCTTGCCGAAACAGCACGCTTTAAGTTCTACGAAATTGATACTGTTCAAGTTAAAGGAAAAACTCAGGGGAAGAAAATTTACTTCCCGTTTGATACAAATGAAATGGATTCTGAGCTTCTTGCAAAATATGATTTGTTCGAAGAAGGTCTGCAGGCTTACTATAGCGGCGACTGGAGAAAGGCACGCAAGAGCTTTAAAAATTCAGAATTGCCGGAACTCACCGAAGTTTTCATGGAACGCATGGGTAACAAGAGCGCACCGGAAGGATGGAATGGAATATGGGCAATGACAACAAAATAAATCAGAATGATCAGAGGCACAAGGAAGTTCTTCTCTTTTTGAATGATGAGTTGAACCGCCTTCAGACAGTTAATTCTTCCAACTCTTACGATCTGGAAAAAGAATACGCAAAGACAAAAAAGAACAAATCACTTTTTTCTACATTGCTGCTTACTGGAAGTATGCTTGTTGTTTTCCTGCTTGCATGGGGAATTACGGCATATATCAATTCTAAGAACCAGGAAATTACTGTAAACCTTGAAGAGTTTGAAGGGCTTAATGTAAAGAACCTGCTCGATTCTGTTTCTAAAGTTCAGACAAATTACGACAACGCAATGAAGAACAGAACAAACATTATTTCTGACCGCGACCTTGCCCTTAAAAATGCAGAAGAAAAACGTGAACGCGAGCTCTTCCTTATTGAATCTTTGAGCCTTGACGATAAGGATGAAATTGAAAGCAGACAGACTGCTGTTCTTGAAGAATATGAAGAGTCTGTTGCTCGGATAAAGCAGGTTTATGATCCTCAGATTGCTGCGGCCGATACTGAACTTACAGAATATAAAAAGCAGCTTGATGAATATGATACTGCAAAGCTTGAGGCTGCACGTCAGCAGGAGCAGGCTCTGGACAGTGAACGACGTGTTCATCAGCTCGAAATGGATAAGCTTGCAAAGGTATACGAAGGACGAATTGCAGAACTTCAGGAAACTTATGCAAAGGAGCGCAAGGACAATTCTGAACAGATCCGCCGCCAGGTTTCTGAAGTTTCGCAAAAATATGTTCAGCAGATTAATATGCTCGACCCTGATTTGACTAAGACAAGTGCACAGGGAATTGTAAACACAATTAATGCAAAAGAAACAAAGGCTTTTGATTCAGAAAAGATTATAGAAGAAAACGGCATTGAAGATGAGTCTATAATAATCTCACTTTCTCAGTTCCAGAAAAATTATAATCAGTATGAAACTGTTCATAAGCCGTTTGAATCTATTCCTTACAAGAAATCAGCACCTGCTTATTTTAAAGCATCAAAAGGTATTGTAGATAACCTTGGAACTGTTTTTGAAGAAACATCACTCAAGTTTGCAAGTGAAAAACAGGAGCTTAATACAAAGGTTGGAACATTACAGCAGGAAGTTACCGACTTAAATAAGCAGATTGAAAAAATCCGTGTTGATTCTGAGGCAGAAAAAGAAGCTCTTAAGGTGTCGCTTAATAATCAGTTCCTTGAAGAAAAGGCACAGCTTGCTTCTGATTACGTTGGACTTTATGATCACATTCTTGGAAGTGTAAAGGCACAGGCTGTTGTAATGTCTGCTCACGACAAAGAAAGCATCCGCATTTATGTTGTTCCAGATCACAGATCACATATTACAGAAGCAGGAGTAGGGGCCGAAATTAAGGCTACGAAGTCTGTAAAGGGTGTAATCAAACCAATTCCAGGCGAACCAGGCTTCTACCGCTTTGAAAGTGCCCTCGACAAGTCCGGAAAACCAGTAGATTTTGACTTCTCCCTGATTGCCGCCGGCCAGATTGTGAAAGTTTCTGCTAAGTAGTGCGCCCCGTTGCGCATTGCATTTTATCTATTTAACTGTTAAATTATCTCTATGGACGTAAACGAAAACAATACCATTGTGCCAATCCGCATGGGAATTGACATTGGTTCTACCACAGTAAAAGTGGCAGTGCTTGATGATGATGACAAGCTAATTTACGGAGATTATCAGCGACACAGGGCAGATATTCGCAATACAATAATCACAGTTGTAAACAAAGCCCTTGATTTCTTAGAAAAAGAACTCTCAAACGGAAAAAATCAGACATTAACAGTAAAAGTAACAGGCTCTGGGGGCCTTTCTGTATCTCAGTGGCTTAACGTTCCTTTTGTTCAGGAAGTTATTGCCGCTACAACTTCTGTAAAAAAACTCATTCCTCAGACTGATGTTGTAATTGAACTTGGTGGCGAGGATGCCAAAATTACATATTTTAAAGGCGGAGTAGAGCAGCGTATGAATGGTACTTGTGCCGGCGGTACAGGTGCCTTTGTAGACCAGATGGCTGCCCTGCTCGAAACAGATGCAATGGGCTTGAATGAGCTTGCTAAAGGTGCAAAGCAGATTTATCCTATAGCAGCTCGTTGTGGTGTATTTGCCAAAACAGATATCCAGCCGCTTATTAATGAAGGCGCCCGCCGCGAAGATATTGCTGCTTCTATTTTTCAGGCAGTTGTTAGTCAGACAATTAGTGGTTTGGCTTGCGGTAAGCCTATTCGTGGTAACGTTGCTTTCCTTGGTGGACCGCTTCACTTTTTGGATCAGTTGCGCCAGCGTTTTATAGAAACCTTAAAGCTTTCTCCGGAAGAAATTATTGTTCCTCAGGATTCTCAGCTTTTTGTTGCAAGCGGTTGTGCCTTTAGTGCAGAACGAAAGTTTACAGGAGACATTCCTGATTTTAAATTTCCGACAATTGAAAACTTCCGCGAAAACTTAAAAAATCTTGTTGGTGCCGAGCTCAGTGAAGTTCAGCGTCTTGAACCCTTGTTTAAAAATCAGGCAGAGCTTGATGAATTTGAAGTTCGCCATTCTGAACAAAAAGCAAAACGTGGTGACCTTACAAAAACTCACGGACCTGTATTCCTTGGTCTGGACTCTGGTTCTACAACTACAAAGGCAGTTTTAATAGATAAAGACGGACGAATTATCTGGAACTTCTACGCACACAATCAGGGAAATCCTGTTGAGCTTGCGGTAAAGGTTCTTAAAGATTTATATGCTCAGCTTCCTGATGATGTTTATATTGCACGCGCTGTTTCTACCGGTTATGGCGAGGCTCTTTTTCAGGCAGCCCTTGGCGTTGATGCTGGTGAAGTAGAAACTATAACTCATTTCCGTGCCGCAAACTTTTTTGTTCCTGGTGTAGAATTCCTGCTCGATATTGGTGGTCAGGATATGAAAGCCCTTCGCATGAAGGACGGCGCTATTGTTTCAATTCAGTTGAACGAAGCGTGCTCTTCTGGTTGTGGTTCCTTCCTTGATAACTTTGCAAACACAATGGGCATGGACGTAAAGGAATTCGGTAAGATTGCCCTTATGGCCCAGAAGCCTGTTGACCTTGGTTCACGCTGTACTGTATTTATGAATAGCCGCGTAAAGCAGGCACAAAAAGAAGGTGCTTCTGTTGCAGATATCGCAGCGGGTCTTTCTTATTCTGTAATTAAGAATGCGCTTTTTAAAGTAATCAAGCTTCGTAAAGCAAGTGATATTGGAACAAAGGTTGTTGTTCAGGGTGGTACCTTCTTTAATGATGCAATTCTTCGTGCTTTTGAAAAAATTGCAGGTGTTCAGGTTTATCGTCCTGATGTTGCAGGTCTTATGGGTGCCTACGGTTCTGCTCTTACAGCATACGACCAGTGGCTCGACTTAACTGCACCAAAGCCTGGTGAACCAGAAGATACAGTTCACGAGGTTCGTTCAAATATTGCAAAGCTTGAAGATCTTGAAAAGTTTAAGGTTGACCTTGAGCTTAAACGATGCGGAAAGTGTCAGAACAACTGTCTTCTTACTATTAATACCTTCTCTACAGGCTCAGAAAAACGAACCTTTATTACAGGTAACCGCTGCGAAAAAGGTGCCGAGCTTGATGATGATGCAGACGGCAAAAAAGGCTCACAGGTTATAGATGCCAGCAACAAGGCAAATACTGGCCTCGATGGCGAAGATGACGTTGGCGCTCTTCCAAATCTTTTTGAATGGAAAACAAAAAGGCTTTTCCACTACGTGCCTCGTAAGCCTGAAGATGCTCCTCTTGGAGATGTAGGTATTCCGCGCGTACTCAACATGTACGAAAATTATCCGCTCTGGTTTACATTCTTTAATGAGCTTGGATTCCGTGTATTGCTCAGCCAGCGTTCAAGCCGCAAGGTTTACGAAAAAGGTCTTGAAACAATTCCTTCGGAATCTGTATGTTATCCAGGAAAAATCTGTCACGGTCACGTTGAATCTCTTTTGCAGCGTGGCATTAAGTTTATATTCTATCCTTGTGCTCCTTATGAAAAGGTAGAAGATAAGGGGGCTGGAAACCACTACAATTGTCCTATTGTAACAAGTTATCCGGAAGTTCTGCGTAATAATATTGATGCTTTAAGACAGGATCCTTCTATATTATTTATGAATCCCTTCCTGCCAATTTACGACAAGGAAGCTTTGGGCGAACGTCTTTGCGAAGAGTTGCTTCCAAAGTTCCCGTCGCTTACAAAAGAAGCAATTGCACATGCGCTCGACAAGGCATGGGCAGAGCAGGAGCAGTTCCGTCTTGATGTTCAGAAAGCCGGAGAAGAAGCTCTTGAAGAAGTAATTACAAAGGGTGGAAGCGGTATTGTTCTTGCAGGCCGTCCATATCACCTTGACCCTGAAATTAACCACGGTATTCCGGAAATGATTGCGGGGCTTGGACTTGCTGTATTTACAGAAGACTCACTTGCTCATCTTGGAAAAATTGAACGCCCGCTTCGTATTATTGATCAGTGGACATATCACAACCGCTTGTACCGTGCTGCTCAGTTTGTTTCAGAAATGCCTGATCTTGAGCTTGTTCAGCTTACTTCTTTTGGCTGCGGTCTTGATGCTGTAACTGCCGACCAGGTAGATGAAATTTTACGTGCAAAGAACCGCATGTACACACTCATAAAAATCGACGAAGGAAGTAACCTTGGTGCTGTGCGAATCCGTATCCGCTCCCTCATTGCTGCAGTAAAGGCTCGCCGCCGCAACAAGATTAAACGCTCTTATAAATCATCAGCCTATGAACGTGTTGTGTTTACAGAAGAAATGAAATATACACACACAATCATTGCACCTCAAATGTCGCCAATTCATTTCCGCCTTATTAAGCGTGCCTTTGAATCTGCGGGCTACAATTTTGTAGTTCTTGATTCTGTTGATCCTAAGGCTGTAGATGCGGGCTTGCGTTATGTAAACAATGATGCCTGCTATCCTTCTATTATAGTTGCCGGTCAGATGATGGCTGCGCTCGAAAGCGGTAAGTACGATTTGAATCATGTAAGTCTTCTTATTACCCAGACTGGTGGTGGTTGTCGTGCTACAAATTATATTGGCTTTATCCGTCGTGCCTTGAATGATGCGGGCTGGGGACATATTCCTGTAATCAGCTTGAGTGCGCTTGGCCTTGAAACAAATCCGGGCTTTAAGCTTACTATCACTCTTATTGATAAGCTTGTAAAAGCATGTATGATTGGTGACGTATTCATGCGTGTGCTTTACAGAGTTCGTCCTTATGAAGCAGTTCCTGGAAGCGCAAATCAGCTTTACGAAAAATGGAACGACAGGGCAGAGGCCTTCCTCAAAAACGGTGCCGGCTGGGTTGGATATCATAAAATAATCAGGGGAATTGTCCGCGAATTTGATACACTTCCACTTAAGCCAATTAAAAAGCCGCGCGTAGGTGTCGTTGGAGAAATCCTTGTAAAATTCCATCCTACTGCAAACAATCATATTGTTGAGACAATAGAAAAAGAAGGCGCAGAATGTGTAATGCCAGACCTTGCCGATTTCTTCTTCTATTCATTCTCTGTTGATATTATCCGCCGCAAGGATTTGAAGCTTTCGCGCAAACGTGAACGAAATGCTAAGCTTCTTATATGGGCGCTTGAACTTTATCGCCAGCGCATGAAGCATTACTTAAAAAAGAGTCGTCGTTTTGATCCACCTTCTTCTATTTACGATATGATGAAAGGTGTCGATGATATAGTACAGCTTGGAAATCAAACTGGTGAAGGCTGGTTCCTTACTGCAGAGATGGTTGAACTTATACATGAAGGTGCTCCAAGCATTGCATGTGTTCAGCCGTTTGCATGTCTTCCTAACCATGTAACTGGAAAAGGAATGATTAAGGAATTAAGACGTCGGTTCCCTGAATCAAATATCAGTGCAATTGATTATGATCCTGGTAGCTCCGAAGTTAATCAGCTCAACAGACTCAAGCTTCTTCTTTCAAATGCACCTGTTGGCCGTCATCCTGATGAAGTAACTGATGGAATGATCCGCATGAGCGACGGTACTTTTGTAGAAGGAATTATCAGTATGGCAGAGGGCGCCACAGACGTGGATCCTGCGGAGGAAATAAAATGAAAAAGTTGAACAGAAATGTTTTTATTGGTTTACTCCTTCTTTTGCTTGCAGCTCCGGTTTTTGCCGATTACAATTCCTGGGGCATTCCAGATTCTTCAGAAATCCGTAAGGGGCTTAAAGAACGATGGTTCGAAGCTTCTCTTGAAGATGTACGAATGAATCTGCCTGAGATTTACGACAACGATGCAGGTCAGAAGTTTCAGGTTCGTCTTGAAGAGTCAGATTCAACTTATATGATTTTTGTTGCGCCTTGTGCCACAATTAATGTAAAGGTTTATTCAAATAAAGGAATGAGCTATGAGCAGCAGGAAATCTATCCTGGTGAAGCTCCTGGAAGCTGGGTGCTCGTCCGCGATAAAAAAACAAACAAGCCAATAAGAATCCGCTGGTACTTTTCTGTGGACAGCGATATTTATGTTCAGTTTACTCCTTATGGAAGAACAGCAGTAGCCGATCTTTTGATTTACGGAAACTATGCTTCTAAGGGTGCTTCTACAGGCATTCCTTTTGACAAGCTTTATGAGCTTTCGTTTGCTGATGTTATGAAGATGACATCAATTTCTCTTCCATGGAAATACGTTACAGTTGACGGCGATAAATTTGGAAGCGTACTCCAGATGGCCGGTATGATTCAGAAAAATCTTGGTCGTGTAATGTTTGTCCAGAATGCAATGTACGACGAAGACGGAAACCTTGTTCAGATTACAAACGGAAAACCTTTTGATGCAGAAAATCAGGATCCTACAAAGCTTTATCTTTCTTCTGCAGGCTTTGTAAAATGGATTGCCGACGGACTTGTTGAACCAATAGCAGGAACAAAATTAAAGAGAGGCCCGCTTGTAAAAGAAACTGTTACAGTAAAAGAAAACGGATACCAGGGTGTACTTTCTCAAAGATATAATCTTTTCTTTGCGCTCGACTGGATTCGAAATCTTGCAGCCGCAATTGTTTCTGTAAATAACGGAAAGGTTTACATGTATAACGAGTCTGGCACCGATGTAACAATTAATCCCTTTGCCGCAACTATAAGCGGGGCAGGCACTTTAAATACTGTTACATTTATAGAAGATACAGGCTATAACGTTTCTGTTTTGAAATCGCTTTTGTATGTGCTTGCTGCTACAGAAAGCGGTAACTTTTACTTTGGTGCAATCCGCGAAACAGATAAAACTATAACTCCAGAAATCAAAGTTTTTAATGATTGTGTTGCATTTTTCCCGTATTTTAGCAGTAACGGTTCCTTTGGTTGCTTTGTTTATATGAATGGTAAACAAATTTCGCTCGATGACTTTTGTATGATTTATCCTGATTCGTATGTTTATCTTACAAGAGCCCGCGCGAGCAACAATTTTTATCCTGAATGATTACAGGAACTAAAATGAAACGACACGTATTTATATTCACATTATTACTATGCGCAACATTCCTGTGGGCTCAAGTTTCTTCTAAGCCCGCAGAGCTTGATATTTACAACAACCTCAACATTTATTCTAATGCCGGTTATTACCCGGGCGTTGTAGTTCAGGCAGAGCTGCTCGAAAATAATTATCCCGAATCTGTTTTTATTGTAGAAGCCCGCATTGCAAAAGGTCAGGCCCTCACAATCCTTAAGCGCTACGAAGAAGCCGAAGAAACTTTTGCAACTGTCCTTTCTTCAATTCATTTTGGTGCTGCAGATTATGCAAAGTGCTGGTATTATCTTGGGCTTGCTTATTATTGCGACGGCGATTATACAAATGCACTTAATGCTTTTCATACAGCCTGCGATGTTGAACAGCGCGAAAATAAAACTGAATATTTTCCGTTTGCCATTTTGTATGCTGGACGCATAAATTATTTTATGGAGTTGTATGAAAAGGCAATTCCTCTTTTTGAATATGCAGTTACTAACGGCGGATATTTTTCAAAGCCGGAATATGATGAAGCTTTACAGAAGCTCCTTTTTTCTTATAACTCGACAGGCGCTTATTCAAAAACAATAAAGCTTTATGAAAAACTCAACGCTGCCGATTTTACACAGAACGTTTTTGCGGGCCTTACAATTTATGCTGCCGACGCCTGCGAAAAAACAGGAAATGTAAACAAGGCTTATGAGATTTTAAACAAAAATCAAAATGATGATTTTAAAGAAATGCTCAGCGTCTTCCGTTTGAATCTTGGTGTTGCCGCTTACAGCAAAAAAGATTATCAGGGCGCGCTTGAATATTTTGACCTTGCAGAACAAAGTACTTCTCCAGAAGTTTTGCTTCCTTGCTTTATTTACCGCCAGAAGATTGTACTTGATAAGGGTGGAAAAAAAGCTGTTGGTGAAGTTGCCCAGGCATTGGAGCAAAAGAAGGACGAGCTTTTTGCAGCCGCTCCAGATATTCCGGGGCTTGCCGATTCTTACTGGTCGCTTATGCTTCGCTGCCAGGCGTTTGACTCTCCTTCAAAGGATGAAGTTCTTTCAATATATAATTCTATAAAAAAGCCTTCTGCAAAAGATGCTTATACTGCTGCGTTTGTTATCCGCCAGAGTGACAGTGCCCTTGCAGAACAGATTGTTGCTCCGTTTACAGCAGATACACAGTGTGCAAAATTATATGCTGCACTTCTTGCAAAGAATGGAAAGTACGAGCTTTCTGTAGAACAGTACAGTAAGCTTGCAAAAAATAAAAAGCTCGATGGCAACGGACGCCTTGAATATGCAAAGGCTTTGTATCGCCTTAAAAATTGGCGTGAAGCTTATGACCAGGCAATTGCGTCTAATAAATATCAGGGCTTTTACCTTGCAGGACTTTGTAAATATAATCTTTCTGAATACAGAGCATCGTACGAGCAGCTTACAAAATATGTAAACTCAAAAGGAACTGTTTCAAAATATCAGAGACTTGCAAATTATTACCGTGGAGTTTGTTCTTATAAAATTTCTGAATATAAAAATGCCTACAAAATTTTTGCAGCCTTTTCTTCTGATTATAAAGAGCGCGATTCCTTTACATACAAGGCCTGCGAGCTTGGCGCAAAATCAGCCCTCATGAGCGGTGACCTTAAAAATGCTGCGCTCATGGCAGAAAAAATGATTGACGCTTCTATGACTCAAACTCAAAAGCAGGATTCAATTATTTACTGCTCCGAAATTTATACAGACTGCAAGGAATATGATAAGGCAATCAGCATCCTTCAGACTCACGCAAATGACGGAACAGATTTTTCTGTTCGCTGCATTCTTGCAATTGCAGAAGTATATGTAAAGAAAGATGACCTCGACAGTGCAGACCTTGCTTATAAAAAAATCACAGTTCAATTGGCTGGGAAAGAAAATGCAGAATATGCCGCATACCGTTCCGGCGAGATTTTCTATGCAGCACAAAAATATGCCGAAGCCCAGCAGCGTTTTACAAAATATATTTACGATTATGTAAACGGAAAATATACTGATGCTGCTTATTATTTTAGCGGCGATTGTAACATGCACACAGGCGAATATGACCGTGCAATCATGCAGAACACAACGCTTGTTACAAAATATCCAAAGAGCATTTATTCTTATGGTGCGTATAAGAATTTGCTGCAGGCCTACTACAACCAGGAGAACTACCGCGAAGCACTTTCTACAGCACGCCACATTGTCCGCGATTACAACGATCAGGCTTCCGCAGATGGAATTGGTCAGAAGGTTGTTGAACTTGAACGTATTGTTAGCGGAACAGACAGAACAATTGTAGAAAAGAATAGCGAATACGAAAGGGCCGGTAAGACTGCTTCTAAAAAAGGACGCCTTGCAGGTTCAGAGCTTGTTCAGCTTTATGCAGATCACGGTATGAATGACGAAGCTCTTGCTCTTGCACTTGAACTTTTAAATTATCAGAAAGATGGTGACGAAATGTATTATGCCGCTCAGAATGCAGATTTTGTTGCGGGCTATTATTATAAATCAGGTGAGTCTAAGAAGGCCGCCGAATATTACTTAAAAGCTGCAGAATATTACAGATCAAGCGGTCGTGATGAAACAGATAAAGCCGCCGCAGCTTTGTATTCTGCAACAGACGCCTTTATGGCAGCAGGTCTCAAGGGTGATGCAGAAGTAACTGCAAAGACTCTTGTAGAACTTTATCCAGACACAAAACAGGGCAGCAAGGTAATGAACCTTGTGAAGTAGGGGTAGGAATATGATGAAGAAATATATTATTGGTGCACTTGCATTCAGCGTTCTTTCGGTTTGTTTTGCTCAGGCTTCTTCTGATGAAAGTCAGATTGAGCTTCCAGATTTAACAACTGTTGTAAGCGGTTCCGAAGATCAGGAAATTATTGCACCCGCTCCAGATTTTGATGATGTTCTTGAGCTTTCGTATAATTCGGGTGATGTTGTACCGGTGCTTCCTTCGGCTTCGGCAGGCGACGAGGCAGATGTTATCAACGCAACAAATGACGTAATGCAAAAAGACATTTATGCAGAAGGCACAATTGGCGGTGGATATCCAGCAGCCTTTACCGGCGACTTTGAAATCTCCCGCTTGTACGGCGCAGATCCATTTAAGATTTCTTTTGCACATAATTCTGCTTCTGGTTTTGCAGGTCATAATCTTGCAGACGGCTACAGCGATCATTCAACCTTAATTGGAGTAGAAAAGGATTTTATCCGTCACTCTCTTCGCTGGGGTTTTGCAGGCCGTTATGAAGATCGCGGAAATGGACTTCAGAGTAAGACAGAAAGCATTGCCGCTAATAATCAGGATACAATCGGGCTTTCTTCAGATTTATTGTGGAAGCTCCCAAATGATTTTCAACTTGCGTTTAATGCAGGCAGTGAGTTTTATTACCGCTTTGCAGATATCACAAAAAACAGCTCCGATACTTTTGCAGTTCCAGACTGGATTCGAAATACTTCAAGAGTTACTGCCGATCCTGAATTAAAAATCTCCTGGATTCACAACGGCTTTGATATTTCTTTTACATCTCTTTACAATCTTGAAGCCTGGAATAAAGTTGTAAACCGTGGAGAATTTGATCTTGGCTTTGCCTGGAACAATGATAAAATTAAGCTTTATGCAGATGCTGGAGTTGTTGTAGGAAATTACATTGGAGAAAATCCTGTAATTCCTCCTTTTACAGTTGGACTTGAAACAAATCTTCCTGTTTATTTTTCTGACAGAGAGTTGAACCTTACTTTGTGTGGAGGTCTGCTTTCACAAAGACAGACAACCGAACAGCTCGAGACTGCTTATAAGTTTACAGGTATAGATTTCTTTACTTCAGAAACATCAGACTGGTATGGCGAACTTGCGCTTTTAGTTCCATTAAAAACTTCATTTACAGGAACAGTTGCCGCAGGACTTTATCACACTGCTTTTGGCAACGGAGTCTGGACACCAGATTACGATGACACAACAAAGCTTGTATCCGGTTTGTATACATTTGCACAGAAAAACAGAAACGAGCTTTATACCGATTTTGCGTTTACATGGAAATACAAGATTTTTGCTGCCAGTGCAAAATATCATGCTTACTGGCTCGAAACTCCTGTGCTTGAGGACAAGCATACAATCAGTGTGAACCTTGCAGTTCAAAGTCAAAAGGGCTTGTGGGGTGCAAGCTTAGATACAACGTATGTCCTTGATTCTTCAGACAAACCTGTAATCAGTCTGGAAGGATACGTGCAGGCTTCTTCTGCCGTTCGCATTGTTCTTTCGGTTAATGATATGTTAAAATTGCTTGGTGCAGAGGAACGCATGTATGCAGGACAGTATGTCTCAAACAGCGGAAATGCATCTTTAGCCGTGAAATTCTTATTTTAGTGGTCCCTGAGCTAGTCGAAGGGAACCTGGAGGACTTATGATAGAGACACTTAAATCTGGCGGACTTTTGATGATTCCAATTCTCATCTGTGGAATCATTGCAACTTTTATAATTATCGAGCGCTGCATTTATTTTGCAAGCATTCGCAAAAAGGACGAAACACTTATTTCTAATGTAAACGCATCTCTTGCTGTTGGCGATTACGAAGCTTGTGGTGCTGCTTGTGCTCAGGCAGATACTCCAATGTCTCAGGTAATCAAAAAGGCAATAGACAGCCGCCGTTATGAAGAAAGCGATATTCGTGATCTTGTAGAAGCAGAGATGGATTTTGTAGTGCCACGCTTTGAACACTTTTTAACACCGCTTGGAACAATTGCAAATATCGCAACTTTGCTCGGACTTTTGGGAACAGTAACAGGAAACATCAAAGCCTTTGGTGTGCTTGGTGCTGGTGGTTCAATGGGAGATCCTGCGTTGCTTGCTGGTGCAATTGCCGAAGCACTTGTTACAACTGTAGCTGGTCTTATTGTTTCAATTCCATCGGTTATTTTCCATAACTATTTTGTTTCTCGCGTAAACCGCAGAATTGTTGAAATGGAAGCTCATGTAACTTCTATTGTATTAAAGCTTACAGGACGTATCAGATAATGAGAATGAAAAGCAAACGGGGAAGTATCCGCTCAAATGTAGATATGACTCCAATGATTGATATAGTTTTTCAGCTGATTCTCTTTTTCCTTGTTTCTACGACCTTTGCTGTGTTGCCGGGAATTAAATTGAACCTGCCTCAGAGTCATACCTCCGAAAGCACTTCAGTTCAGGGAATTACAATCACAGCTGATGCAGACGGACTTTTGTTCTTTAATGAAAAAGAAGTTTCGGTTGATGACTTGAAAAAAGAACTTACACTTTATGATACAGGCGCTCTTAAAAAAGAAGAGTTCCCTGTTTCGTTAGAAGCCGATTCCGAAGTTACAAATGGAACTATCGTAAAGATTTTTGATATTATCCGCGAAAGTGGTTATTCAGTAATAAACCTAAGAACCGCAAGCGAGAAAAAAGGAAATAATTAGTAATGATAAAGCAGCCTTTGTTTGGACAAGACAGTTCTCCTCAAAAAACAAGCTTTGTATTAGGGCTTATCATAACTATTGTATTATGGGTTCTTTTTATAATTGCAAGCTTCTTTATTAAGTTTTCTCCAAAGCATAAGCAATATAAAGAAATCCAGATTGTATTAAGCTCCGAAAAATTAGATTCCGAAAGAGAAAAGTCTACAGATAAAGGGGAGGCCGCTCCAGAGCCAGCGCCTGCTGTTCAGGAAGTTGTACAGGAAACTGTTCAGAAGGTTGTGAGTGAGCCGGAGCCTGTTGCGGTTGAAGAGGTTGCACCAGCGCCTGCGCCAAAGTCTGAGCCTGCACCAAAGCCTGCGCCTAAAGAAACTCCCAAGCCAGCTGCTAAAACTCAAACAAAACCCGCTCCTGCACCTGCAAAAAAATCAGAGCCTGTTAAGAAAACAGAGCCAGCAAAAAAAGAATATACAAAGGTACCAGAGTTTACAGAGTACGCCACAGATTATTCTGATTTTGATTTTAACAATGTTTCTACAAGTAAACCAAAGGAGTTTGACTGGTCACAATTTGATGACAGCAGTTCAGCTTCAGAAACTCAGCCACAGGTAAGTCAGAAGGTAGAAAAAGTAACAACAACAAGTTCAGTTTCTGGTTCTGCCGCAAGTACTTCAACTTCTGAACAGCGTCAGACAAGCTCAAGTTCTTCCTCAACTACAAATAAAACAACTTCAACAACATCGGCTTCGAGCAGTACAAGCAGTGCCTTGAGCAACATAAAATCAGCATCTTATACAGCGTCAACCGGCGATAGTCTTAAGGCAATCACAAATGCCAAAACCTCAAAAGCTTCAAATGGTCAGATAAGTATGCAGATGAAGGATGGTTCAACTCGTGTTCTTCGAGATCCAATTACACCTGCAATAAAACTTTCTGCTCAGGCCGCCGCATTAATAGACAGCGACAGAACTGTAAATATTGAATTCCGCGTATTGGCCGATGGCAACGTTCCTCGTGGAGAAATCAAAATTACTCCGGAATCTATTCTTCCTCAAAAAGTGCGCGATGAAATCTATGATCAACTTTCCCGTTGGATTTTTGATGCAGGTTCATCGGCAGCGTATGCCTCTTTTGAGTACACAATCGTAAAAAAATAAAGAAATTTCGTTAAAAATGCCTCATCTTGCACACTAGTATACAAGTTTTTCTTGAGATTTTTGTTCCTTCGTGATATTATAAAAAATGAAGAGAAGAATTATTTTTGGAGACTTTTTACTATGGAAATGACATTAAGATGGTACGGAACAGGTTTTGATTCAGTAACTTTACAGCAAATTCGTCAGGTGCCAGGTGTGCACGGCGTTATTACTACTTTATATGATTCTGTTCCTGGAGATGCTTGGGAGCTTGATGCCATTAAAAAGCTTAAGGCCGAAGTTGAAGCTGCAGGTCTTAAAATTGCCGGTATTGAAAGTGTAAATATTCACGACGACATTAAAATTGGCGGCGGCGACCGCGATAAATATATAGAAAATTACATCAAAACTTTGGAAAGGTTGGGGCAGGAAGACATCCACATGGTTTGCTACAATTTTATGCCTGTTTTTGACTGGACCCGCAGCGAGCTTGCCCGCCTTTGCGAAGATGGTTCTACAGTTCTTGCCTATAATTCAACTGCTGTAGATGCAATCAAGCCGGAAGAAATGTTTAAGTCTATTGATAAAGATTCAAACGGCTTTATTCTTCCAGGCTGGGAACCAGAACGCATGGCCCGCGTAAAAGAATTATTCGAACTCTACAAAGATATTGATAACGAAAAACTTTTTAATAATCTTGTATATTTCCTTAAAGCAATCATGCCGGTTTGCGACAAATACAATATTGATATGGCTATTCACCCAGATGATCCTGCATGGCCGGTTTTTGGTTTGCCTCGCATTATCACATGTCAGGAAAATGTTGTTCGTATGCTCAAAGCAGTTGATAATCCTCACAACGGATTGACTTTCTGTACAGGTTCATACGGTACTAACCGCAAAAACGATTTGTGTGAAATGATTAAAGCCGCTACAGGCCGCATTCACTTTGCGCATATCCGAAACCTCAAGTTCAATACTGCAATTGATGATCCAGTTCAGGACTTTCAGGAATCGGCACACTTGTCTTCTGCCGGTACCTTTGACATGTTCAAGATTGTCCGCACTCTCTACGAAACAGGCTTTGACGGCGTTATCCGTCCAGACCACGGCCGCATGATCTGGGGCGAAAAAGCCATGCCAGGCTACGGCCTCTACGACCGCGCCCTCGGTGCCACCTACCTCCAGGGCCTCTGGGAAGCCTGCGAAAAAACAATCGACAGAAGCGGCGTGAAGTTGTATAGGTAATAGCGCTGTTTATACGTTTAATTAATAAATCAAAAAGGCTGCCCGTTTGGACAGCCTTTTGTTTTAGTCTTCATCTGGCAGTGTTGCCAGAACCCTTAGGATTTCTTTGTGATTTAATGCAATTATTTGACCTTTGCGTTCGGTCATTAAAAGAGGGTAGCCGATAATTCGAGGTCTATTGTCTGCTCTGGTCCCAACATAAATATCGTTGCCTTTATATTTTGTTAAAAATCTAGCGGAGTCTCTACCATGAGTCTTTGAAAATGAGATATAATCATTCAAATTCATATTGCTGCCTCCAAAATATAATCTACCACAGCTTTATTTAAAAAGCAATTAGAAATGTTCATCAGTTTTATAGTGCTCTTTCTTATAGAATGCAGGAATAAGGGTATATTCTTTTTATTTAAAATTTCATCTGATTGTGGATCATATAAAATTATGTCTGTGCCTTTCTTAAAAATGAGCATAATATGTCCTTCTATTATGTTTTTTATGTAGAACTCAATTGAATAATATGTATTGTCTTCTAAGAATTTATGAAACCATTTAATCAATCTTGGAACATAAGTTTCTGGCGGTTTTATATATTCTGGAAAAGTTCCGGTAACTTTATCAATCCAGGCAATCGATGTATCATCTGAAAGCATACCCATAACGTTATTGTTATCATCCCAAGGTTTTGCCTTTACATTAAAACCATCTAATCTTGCCTTAAATGCGGGGATGCAGCTTTGGCAATTATTATCAGTTGCAGTGTATGGAATATAATCTGGATTAACATTTCCACTGTCTGCCTGGGAAAAAGTCATAGGAGATCCTTTCTTTATACCTGCTATTTCATCTGTAACTATTTCTATTGTCACTACTATTTGCCCTTTTACCACATCAAGCGTAGGCCGTTCTCTTTATATTGACGAAGCGTTTCGTCTTTGCTGATTAGAATCAGGTTATTACGGATAGCCTGTTGTACAAGCATTAAATCATATGGAGGATTTTCGTTTGTTGATTGTGAGATCTGGGGACTGCTTACATAATCATATGGTTCAGGTGTTAGAAGTTTAAGATTATATTGTTCTGCGATGTGGGGTAGATGCAGCACATTTATTGATCCTAAATCAATATCTTTAGTTTGAATTTTTGTTGCTATTTCCCAAAAAGAAATTGGGCTTATGTAAATTTCTTCTTCATTATTTATAATTTCCATGGTTCTTTTCGAAATCTTATTTGGATTTAATAATAACGAAATAAAAATATCCGTCCCAATTAAATACTTTACCGTTTTGTCTATGCACTTAAAAACTGCTACCGGTTTCTTTGCCCGCCCATACAAAATCTGAACTTCTTCTCCTTGCAAAACCTTTTCAAGTACCGAGGAAAACTGTGCTTTAAATTCACCAACTGTCATTTGTATCATACGATTATGATATGATTAACTTGTCAAGTTGTCAAGTTGATCAGCAATGCCACACCGGTGTCGCCAACTTATTGCTAAATGGTTGTGCCCGTCTGAAATCCGGGAGCCAGCTTGTGTCGTCTGTTAGTTCCTGGTAGAAAAGATATTCAAAATCGTAGGCTTCTATGAGGTCCTGGATGTCGGCGTCTTCTTGCGGGGTGACGAGGCGGTTTTCTAAAGTTGCAAGGGCTGTGCGGCGGGCAGCCAAACGATTTGCTTCTTCTTCAAAAGGCACCGGAGTATATTGATTCATAAGAGATATGATTGCCCTGCCATCGGCGTTTTCTTTTAGCCATTGCAGAACATCAGCAGTTTGTTCAAATTTTCCAGGCATAAAAAGATGACGTATGATTACGCCAGACATCATTTTGTCGCGGGGTTCTCCTGGTTTTGCCCATTCGGCTGGTTTGGCATTTGGCGGTTCTGGGATGCTTACAATTTCTAACGGATTATTTTCTATCATCCAGCGGATTGCGGCTGTTGCAGATTCGGGGTAGTTAGGCGCGGCAAACAGATTTTTTGAAAGAGCTGGGTCCAGAGTTTTAAGGTCAGGCAGCCAGATTGTAACGAGGCCTTTCAAAAGCTCCAGCATTTCAACTGACTCGTACGCAGAGCTGTTCCAGCAAAAAGGTACTGTAACTCCACCGTCTCGTGCGGCCCTCAAAAACTCTGTGATTTTTGGAATGTGGTGACTTCCTGTTACGAGGTTGATATTTTCGGCACCGGCGGCCTGCAGCTTTAAGCAGATGTCTGTGAACTCGGCACTATCAACTGCGCGTCCCAAACCATCCTGACTTATCTGATAATTCTGGCAAAACGCACAGCGCAAAGTGCAGCCTGTAAAAAAGATTGTTCCGCTTCCGCCAAAAACTGTTATAAGAGGTTCTTCGCCAAAGTGAAGGCCTGCAAATGCAATGCGAAGATCTACAGGTTCCTTGCAAAAGCCTAGTCCTCCGACAAGCTCAGGAACCACACGGTTTACTCCGCATTTTCTTGGGCACTGTCTGCAATCGCGGTAAAAATCCTCGTAATTCAAAATCAGTATGCTCCCTTAGAAACAAGCACCAT
Source organism: Treponema sp. (assembly GCA_045224915.1). GTDB lineage: Bacteria > Spirochaetota > Spirochaetia > Treponematales > Treponemataceae > Treponema_D. The sequence goes on along the minus strand of JBGVAV010000093.1, from coordinate 35,926 downwards.
CATAAGCTCCTGTAAAATATTTACAGGTAAATCTTCGGCTTCGTAATTTACAAGACGGCCAATTTCCTGCCAGTCTTCGTCAGAAATTAAATCCTGATCTTCATCGCTGTTATTTAAAAAGGCGAGCATTGCGGCAAGCTTTCCAGTGTTTTCATCGCTTGGTTCGTACATTAAATCTGTGCTGTTAAAAACATAAGTGTTTTCCCAATATTCATAAATTGAACCAGGAAGTCCCATTGGGCAAGAAGTTGCGCGCTCAAAAAGATTTCTAATATCATCGCGAATATCATTGTAGCCAGAAAATCCAGGCTTGTTATTGCGGGCATGTTTTTTTACCTTTTCAACATCACTTAAAAATTTTCCAATATCAGTCATAATAAAATTATTATAGAAAGAAACCTGTTTTTTTTCTATAATATTCTTCATGTTCAGCGATACACACTTTCACTTTAAGATGATGACAGAAGAACGCGGCATAAACGGTGTTGAAACTTTGACAACTATGGCCAGCCGCGATTGTTTTTTTGGGCTTGATATTGGAACCCGCGCCGGAGACCTTCAGGGCAGACAGCTTGCCGTAGAAAAATGCATTGCAGCTATTTCTGATTCCCGCCTTGCAGATAAAGCCCGCGACTTTATGTACTTTACCGCAGGAATCTGGCCTGATGTAGACAGCATTAAAGACCGCGAAAATCAGATGAAAATCCTGCGCGATTCTGTTCAATCTGCTGCAAATGACAAAGATCAGGACACTCTTCATCGCCGGGTAATTGCAATAGGTGAGTGTGGTCTGGATCATCACTGGAATCCAAGTGGTGCAGACGGCCGCTGTGAAGATGATTTTGATGAACAGCTATACCGTGGAGAACGTGAACTTTTTGAGTCGCAGATAGAACTTGCACGCGAACTTAAACTTCCTGTAATTGTTCACAGCCGCGATGCTTACGAAGACACTTTGGAATGCATAAAAAACATAGGCTACGATAATGGAATAATTCACTGCTACAGTTACGGTATAGACGAAGCCCGTACTTTCCTTGACCGTGGCTGGTATATTGCTCTTGGCGGTGGCATAACCTATACAAAAAAATCAAAGCTTGAACAGATGGAAGCATTAATCCGTTATATTCCGTCAGACAGACTTCTTACAGAAACAGACGCTCCTTATCTTGCGCCAGTTCCTTTCCGTGGACAGGCCAATACTCCTGTTCTTGTTGAGCATGTATTTAATTACCTTGCACAGGTTAGAGGGCTCTCACTTGAAAATCTGAATCAGTTAGTTGATGAAAATATCAAAAAGCTTTTTTTCTAAAAACAGGCTTTAATCATTTCCGGTAACGCGAGGCAGAATCATAATTCCGTGAATTGTTTCTTCTGCATCCTGCGGAATGCTTACAAAGAACATTCCTGTTGCTACTGCTTTTGCTGTAGTTTTTACAGCATCTTTAACAGCCTCTTTTTCAGTTTGTTCTTCTTTTGATTTTTCATGAGAATCAATAAAATCTTTTATAATTTCGTAAGCGCGGTCATAATCAGAAATCAGAATAAAAACCTTTATAGAAAAGCTTGAGCTTCCGCTCAAAGCATTCAGCGAATACATGCTGTTTACGTGTTCGTTTTCTGTATAGGTTGGAATATTTTCGGCGGCAAGAAGGCTTCTCAAAAATGAACATACACCAAAGCTTCCAACTGCTAAAAACTGCTGACTTTGTTCACCCTGACGTATTCGTTCAAAATATCCTTTTTCGTAAGCTTCGGCATCGGCAATAGCTTTGTTATGTTCTTCTTCATCTGTATAAAATTCCGAAAGCGCCTGGCTTGAACGGATTTCTTTAATTTTACGAACTCCAGAAATAATAAACCAGAGACACATTGCACCAAAAAGGGTATAAATAATAACACTAAGAATAACCATATCTTTATTTTACTTCAAACTAATAAAAATCTCAAATGAATGTTTTTTTATAAACTATTTTTTATTCTTGTGATATAATAAAAAAAACAAAAATTCAGGAGAAAATGTTATGCCAACAGCAGCATTAGTTTTAGGAATAATTTCCCTCGTAATTGCCATAGGTGGTAGTGCAGCGGGATTAGGTTGGGTAGGATCAGTTTGTGGTATCCTTGCAATTGTTTTTGGTGCCCTTGGAATGAAATCAGGCGGCGACCAGAAAAAAACAGCCAAAACAGGATTGATCCTTGGAATTGTTTCTCTTTGCTGGGGACTCATTGTTACAGTTGCCTGCCTTGCCTGCATTGGAACAGGTGCTGGAATAGGAGCAAGTCTGGGGCTCTTTGACTAATTTCAGGAAGCAATTCTACGTTTCCTTTTATAAATCTTGGTTTTATAAAGCTTCCTCTTTACGGTCTTATGATTGTAACGGGTATTCTGAGTGCGGGCGCAATCTGCAAAAGGTTGTGCTCCATTCAGAATATTGATTTTTATGATTTTATAATTATTTCTGCAACTGCAGGTGCGTTTGGCTTTGCGGGTGCAAAACTTTTTTTTCTGATTGATTATTACGGGGCCTCAAACTTTTTTATAGTCCTGGGCCAGATGCTATTACATCCAAAAACTTCGGGATTGATTTCTGGCGGGTTTGTTTTTTATGGCGGATTAATTGGTGGCATTGCCGGATATTTTTTTGGAATAAAAATTGCGCGTGTTGGCATTACAACCTTTTTGAATACCTTTGCTTTTGCAATTCCTTATGTTCATGCTTTTGGCAGAATAGGCTGCTTTTGTGCCGGCTGCTGTTATGGTATTGAGTATCACGGATTTCTTGCTGTTGCGGGACGGTTTCCTGTTCAGCTGATGGAGACCCTTTTACTTTTTACGTTTGCTTTTGTAATGCTCTATTTGATTATGCGTAAAGAGCATGTGCAAACTAAAGGGTTCCCTCTTTTTTTATGGTACATTCTTTATTATTCAATAGTCCGCTTTTGTCTGGAATTTTTACGTGCAGATGAAAGAGGACAGTTTTTATTCGGCAAAAATTTTGTACTTTCAATTTCGCAGCTTGTGAGTCTGATTTTTTTTATTGCCGATGCAATCCTCATCATTATGCTTTTGATTAAAAAAGCTAAAAACGATAAAGTAGAAGTTAAGGATATTCAAAATGATTAACACAACGCTTTGTTATATAGAAAAAAACAACTCCTACCTTATGCTGCACCGCACCAAAAAAATCAAGGATGTTAATAAAGATAAATGGATTGGCATTGGCGGAAAGTTTGAAGAAGGCGAAAGTCCTTTTGACTGTATTATGCGCGAGGTAAAAGAAGAAACTGGTTTTATCTTAAACAAGGTTGAATATCGAGGACTTGTTACTTTTATTTCCCGCACAAGTGACGGGGCTGAACCTTACTATGAACTCATGCATGTTTTCTGGTCTGATGATTTTTCGATGCCTGGTGACTCTGATTCTAATGTGTTGCCCGAATGTGATGAAGGTGAACTTGAGTGGGTTCCAAAAGAAAAAATGAATGATCTTCCTCATTGGGAAAGTGATGAGATTTTCCTAAAACTTATTGATAATCGTACACCGTTTTTTTCCATTAAAGTTGAATACTTAGACGGAAAAATGACAAAAGCCCTTCAGGAGCAATAAAATGAAAACAAAAGTACAAGAACTTTCATATGAGCAGGTGCTTGCCCTTAAACCCGAAAAACTTCAGAAGCCTGTAAAGCCCGGACTTTTCTGGCGATGGCTTATGCGTGTGCTTGGTAAAGGTGAGTTAAAGGCAACTAACTTTAAGGCAAATTATATTGGCATGGAAAAGCTTGGAAAGCGTGAGCCTTGTCTCATCCTTATGAATCATTCGTGCTTTACAGATTTACTGATTGCAGAAACTGTTTTTGCACACCGCCCGATGAATATTGTTTGTACAAGCGACGGCTTTGTAGGTAAGAACTGGCTCATGCGTCATCTGGGCTGTATTCCAACAAACAAATTCGTAACTGATTTTGTTCTTGTACGTAATATGAAATATGCCTTTGAAAAGCTTGATACTTCTGTTCTTATGTACCCCGAAGCAAGCTACACCTTTGACGGTACTGCAACTCCGCTCCCGGAAACTCTTGGAAAATGCCTTAAGCTTTTTAATGTGCCTGTTGTAATGGTACGCACTTACGGCGCTTTTGCACGTGACCCTCTTTATAATAATCTTCAAAAACGAAAGGTTGATATAAGCGCAGATATAAAATATCTTTTATCGCCTCAAGATATCCAGCAAAAGCCGGTTGAAGAATTGAACGAGATTCTTAAGCGCGAGTTTACCTTTGATAACTGGGAATGGCAAAAGCAGAACAATGTACACATAACAGAGCCGTTCCGCGCAGATTATCTGAACAGAGTTTTGTATAAATGTTCAAACTGTGGTGCAGAAGGTAAAATGCTTGGAAAAGGCATTCACCTTACTTGCGGTGCCTGCAATACAGAATGGACGCTCCAGGAAGACGGTACACTGGAGCCTGCAAAACCATTTTCTTCTGTACCGGCCTGGTTCCGCTGGGAACGTGAACAGGTACGAGGCGAACTTGAAGCAGGCACATATAAACTTGAAACTCCTGTAGAAATCTACATGCTTGTAAATACAAAAGCAATTTATCATGTAGGCGAGGGTACTCTCAAACACGACATCAACGGTTTTGTTCTCGACGGCTGCAAGGGAAAGCTTCACTATGAACAGTCTCCTAAAGCAAGCTACAGCCTTTATTCCGATTACTACTGGTACGAAATTGGCGATATGATTTGTATTGGCGACATGAAAACCTTGTACTACTGCTTCCCAAAACAATCGGGCGATATTGTAGCAAAAGCAAGAATTGCAACCGAGGAATTGTATAAACTACAAAAATAATATAGAATGTGACTATCTTCTGGGGAATTAGCTCAGTTGGCTAGAGCATCGGCTTTGCAAGCCGAGGGTCAGGGGTTCGAGCCCCCTATTCTCCATAATCTTAATTAAAATCAAGGAAAATTATTATGGCAGACACAATGCACGTTTTGGAAAAGAACCCAAATTGGAAGGGTCGTCGTGGTCCTGTCGTTCTTGTAATTATGGACGGCGTTGGATATGGTAAATTCGAAGATGGTGACGCTGTAAAAGCAGCTCGCATGAAATATCTGGACTGGTTTACTGCAAACTGTCCTCATACAAAGCTCAAGGCACACGGTACTGCTGTAGGACTCCCAAGCGATGATGATATGGGTAACTCCGAAGTAGGCCACAATGCAATGGGCTGCGGACGTGTATTTGCTCAGGGTGCTAAACTTGTAGGTGAATCAATTGCAAACGGTTCTATGTTTGCTGCAGACACCTGGAAAAAGCTTGTAAAAAATGTAAACGACAAAAACTCAACACTTCATTTTATTGGTCTTGTTTCTGACGGAAATGTTCACTCACACATTGACCATCTTAAAGCAATGATTACACAGGCAAGCAAGGATGGAGTTAAAAAGCTCCGCGTACACGCTCTTCTCGACGGACGTGACGTAGATCCTACTTCTGCCTTGAACTATATTACTCCACTTGAAGAATTCCTTGCAGGTTTTGCAGGCTTTGATTATCAGATTGCTTCCGGTGGTGGACGTATGTATATGACTATGGACCGCTACAATGCAGACTGGTCTATGGTTGAACGCGGATGGAAAGCTCACGTTCTTGGTGAAGGACGCAAGTTTGAATCTGCAACAAAAGCAATTGAAACATACCGTGCCGAAGTTCCAGGCGTACTCGACCAGGATATGCACGAGTTCGTAATTGAAAAAGACGGAAAGCCAGTTGGCACAATCGAAGACGGAGATTCAGTTATCTACTTCAACTTCCGCGGTGACCGTGCTCTTGAAATGACACGTGCATTTGAAACACCAAAGGGTGGAGATCTTCCATTTGATCGTGTACGCGTTCCAGCTGTTGAATATGCCGGAATGATGGAATACGACGGAGACGCTCATGTTCCAGCACAGTATCTTGTAAACCCACCAAGCATTGACCGCACAATGGGTGAATATCTTACAAAGACTGGTGTAAAGCTTCTTGCAATTTCTGAAACACAGAAGTACGGACACGTAACATACTTCTTCAACGGAAACAAGCAGGGCAAGTTCGACGAAAAGCTCGAAGATTATATTGAAGTTCCATCTGACGTAGTTCCATTTGAACAGCGCCCATGGATGAAATGTGCAGAAATTACAGACAAAGTAATTGAAGCAATCAAGAGCGGTAAATATGATCACATCCGTTTGAACTTCCCTAATGGTGATATGGTTGGACACACAGGTGTATTCAATGCAGTAGTTTGTTCTATGGAAGGTATGGACCTTCAGCTTGGACGTCTTAAGGCTGCAATTGAAGAAGCTGGTGGTATCCTCTGTCTTACTGCTGACCACGGAAACTCAGACGATATGTATGAGCATGCAAAAGACGGCAGCGTAAAGAAGGATGCTGATGGAGAGCCAAAAGCAAAAACTTCTCACTCACTCAACCCAGTTCCTGGAATTATTTACGACCCTGAATACAAGGGTGAATATGACAATACAAAATTGAACGACGGACTTGGAATCAGTTCTTGGCCTGCAACACTCATGATGCTCATGGGGTATGTGCCACCTGCTGATTATGACAAGTCAATGATCAATTTGAAGTAAATGGAAAAAATTCGTGCACAACGAAACAGAACAATCACTCTTACGGAAGAAGAAAAAATTCAACTTCGTAAGAGTGTTGTTTTTTTAAACGCCCTGTCGAAGGGCACTCCACTTGATTGCACTATCAACGCTGATCTTCTGCAGGCCCTGCCATTATTACCAGATGCCTTTGCAGACCTTATCATCATAGATCCGCCATATAATCTTACAAAAGATTTCAACGGTAATAAATTCAATGCGCGCACAGAGCAGGCCTACGACGAATATCTTGCAACATGGTTTCCACAAGTTTGTAAAAAGCTAAAACCAAACGGCTCCCTTTATCTTTGTGGTGACTGGAAATGTACATCAGCCTTGCAGCGTGCAATGGAAAAAGAACTTACAGTTTTAAACCGCATAACCTGGCAGCGCGAAAAGGGAAGGGGCGCAAAATCAAACTGGAAAAACTCTATGGAAGATATCTGGTTTGGAGTAAAAAATCCTGACGATTATTATTTTAATGTAGAAGCAGTAAAGCAGAAGCGCCGCGTAATTGCTCCATATAAAGTAGACGGAAAACCAAAGGACTGGGAAGAAAGTGATGATGGAAATTACCGCTTAACATATCCTTCAAACTTTTGGGATGACATAAGCGTTCCATTCTGGTCCATGCCAGAGAATACAGACCATCCGACCCAAAAGCCTGAAAAGCTTTATGCTAAATTAATTCTTGCTTCAAGTAAACCTGGCGACATAGTATTTGATCCATTCTTAGGAAGCGGAACAGCAAGCGTTGTTGCTAAAAAACTTGGCCGTCATTACTGCGGAATAGAAATGAACGAAGAATACTGTCTGCTTGCTCAAAAACGATTGCAACTGGCAGACGAAGATAAATCAATCCAGGGCTACAGTGACGGAGTTTTCTGGGAACGCAATACAGCACAGCTTCAGAAAAAACAGGATTAATATGGCAGAGATTTATTTACTTATGAACAAGCCTGCCGGCTATGTATGTTCTGCCGCTTCTGATTCTCACAAAACAGTTTATGAGCTTTTACCACAAGAATTACAGGACCTTGTAAAAAATGCAAAACGCGGTCATCGCCTTCATACAATAGGCCGCCTTGATGCAGACACAACAGGCCTTCTCCTTTTTACAACAGACGGAATGTTTTCACATAAAATTGCAGCAGCGGGAATTTCTAAAACTTATATGGCAACTTTGGCAAATCCCGTAACACTACAAGAACAGACACAATACAATGAACAGGCCGGCAAAGGACTCATTCTTCCTGCAGAAAAAAAAGCGCCCGAACAGATTGCTGCTCCTGCCACTCTTACATTCATTTCTCCAACTCAAGCTCAAATTACAGTCACAGAAGGAAAGTTCCACGAAGTTCGTCGTATTTTCAAGACCTTAGGAAATGAAGTTGTAGAACTCAAACGCCTTGCCATTGGTTCCCTGAAACTGCCAGAAACCTTAGCTCCAGGCAACTATCTTACATATAATGATACAACTTTTTTTGACATATAATTTTGTATGCGGTATAATATTACTATTAAGTTAAACCAAAAAGTTCTTCAGGCATGCGTTCGCATTGCCGGTGATTTTACATACACAATTTATGGAGTTTTATTATGAAAAAAATAACTAGAGCATTTTTGTTTACATTTATTCTTGCTTCTATGTTAGCTGTAACAGGATGCAATTTGTTTAACAGTGCAAAGAATGTTATAGAGAGTACTTATGATACATGGTATTTGTACACTGGAAATCAAACTATAACCATTCCTTTGGGAGCAAATGCAGATGATGAAAGTGATACTGTTGGAAAATCTTTGAACGATGTAGAGTTATATGTTTATTTTGATTCAGATGAAGGTCTTAAAGTTGCTGTTCAGGCAGAAACAGAGCAGAATGTTGAATTGCTTGGTGGACTCGCATCTAAAAAAATAACTACATATACCGGTGGAACAAAACAGTATACAAAAGAGCAATTTGGTGCAGTTAAATGGGCTGCTTTGATAACAAATGTTTCTTTAGAAGAATCAGAAGAACCAGAAGTTTCTGCTAATCCAGAAAAATGTATTATTCTGGTAGGTGATGAAGCTGAAGATTTGAAGATTCAGTGGAAAAAGGTATTGAAACGATGCCTTATAAATGCACTTCTTGGTGAAGACTAAATAATTAATATTTGCGTTATGGAGGGGGATAGCATCCCCCTTTTTTATTTGTGTTTTCAGTTTAACGGGTGTATAATATAATATCATGCTAGAAATACTTAATGATCAGGACTATGAAAAATACCGTAAGGTTATTTATGACCAGTGTGGAATTACTTTCTCGGCTACAAACAGGTCTATTCTGGACAGTCGTATAAAGGATTTGCTTCGTAAAAAGAATATTGCAACTCCTTCGGAATATCTTGACCTTGTTTTGAAGAACCCCGAAGAAATGAAGCTTATGCTTGACTCGGTTACTACAAACCTTACAAGATTTTTCCGTAATCAGCCTCATTTTGATGCATTTATTAATTATGTAATTCCTGCAGTTGTTGAACAAAAAAAGAAAACTGGTGATAAAACTATCCGTATCTGGAGTGCCGGTTGTTCTACCGGAGAAGAGCCTTACACAATTGCAATGATTATGAAAGAAATCTGCCCTCCTGGTTTTGATTTTAAAATTACTGCTTCTGATATTTCTCTTAAATCGCTTATGGTTGGTCAGCAGGGCTTTTATGCAGATAACAAGGTTGACGGTATTCCTGCTGATTATCTTGCTAAGTATTTTGCTAAGGTCGAAGGTGGTTATCAGGTAAAAAAAGAAGTTCAGGATAAGATTCATTTCGACTACCATAACCTTATGAACGATTCTGGTGCCCGAAATCTTGATGTTGTTTTTTGCCGCAATGTTCTGATTTATTTTGATGAACCTGCTCAGCTTACTGTAATCAATCGTTTCTGGGATTCTATGGCAGCACAGTCTTATTTGTTTATTGGACATTCTGAGTCTTTGTTTGGTATGAAGACCCAGTTTGAATTCTTGAAAACTGAATGGGCGTGTTTATATAAGAAGAACAGGTAAGTTGTTATGGATAAAATTTCGGTAATGATTTGTGATGATTCTGCGCTCATGCGGAATCTGATTGGTCGTATTATTGCTGAGTATGATGGACTCGAAGTTGTAGCAAAAGCAGAAAACGGTCAGGATTTGCTCGATAAAATTCCTGTTTACAAACCTGATGTTATCCTTCTTGATATTGAAATGCCTGTTATGACGGGCCTTCAGTTCCTTGAACAAAGAAAACTCCGTCACATTGATATTCCTGTTATTATTCTTTCAAGTATTGCCACCGAAGGCGCCTCTGTTACCATGCGCTGTCTTGAGCTTGGTGCTGCAGATTTTATTACTAAGCCTGGTGGATCTTCTGTTTCTTTAAAAATTACCGATGTTTCTGATGAAATTATCGAATATGTTTCAAGCTATGGTGCTTCTTATGCTGCTCTGCATGGTAAACATGTTCCGGATCCTGATTATTTCAGTCACATTGTTAAGCTAAAGGCTGCGGCTCGTTTTGTTGCCCAGAAAAAGGGTGAGGATGCTGCTAAGCTTGCGACTATTTCTAAAACAGAGTTTACACCTCCTGCTTCCTGGTCTGCTCCTAAAAATAAAGAGCCTGTTGTTATTACTCCGGAGCGTGAAGGTGGCCGCATAGAAATTATTGCTATTGGTATTTCTACTGGTGGACCTAATGCCCTGCGCGATATGCTTGCAAAAATTGACCCTAACTTAAAGCAGCCAATTCTTATTGTTCAGCATATGCCAGCCGGATTTACTGCAGAATTTGCAGAAAGCTTAAATCATATATGTCCGCTTGAAGTTTCCGAAGCTAAAAACGGAGAACCTGTTCTTGGCGGTCATGTTTACATTGCACCAGGAAACTATCATCTTCTGGTAGAAAAGCGTTCTCTTAATGCAATTATAAAGCTTACACAGGATGATTTGCGTAATGGACATAGGCCTTCTGCCGACTGGCTCTTTGAATCTGTTGCCCAGCAATATGGAAACAAGGCTCTTGGTGTTATTATGACTGGTATGGGCCGCGATGGTGCTGCACAGCTTGCCGAAATGCGTAAAAAGGGCGCCTGGACTTTAGGTCAGGATCAGGCTTCTAGTATTGTTTACGGAATGCCAAAGGTTGCATGGGAAATGGGCGGTGTTCAGCGTCAGGTTCCATTACAGAATCTTGCCGAAGAAATAAGCAAGCTTGCAAACGCTCATCTTACAAACTAATTTTAATTCTTAATTCCAAGCTCAGAAAGCCTCTTTTCGCATTCTTTTGCGCCAACATGATTATGAAGCTCTTCGTATGTGTCGCGCAGATTATAAAGGGCATTTGCGTCGTATGGATTAAAGCTAAGGGCTGTTTCAAAATGCTCACTTGCTAAATCCAGTTTTTCCATATTAAAAAGCGCAACTCCTGCAATATTCCAGAACGATGAATTATCTGGTGCAAGATCAATGCCTTCGTGGCTGTAATCAAGAGCGGCTGCATAATCTTCGTCGCTTATGCAGATTGTGCTAAGGGTATCAAGAACATCAATGCGTCCCGGGGCAATTTTGTGGGCCTTTTCTAAAGAAAGACGTGCATTTTTAATATCGCCGGAGTCTCTATATGTAATTCCAAGGTTATACCATAAAAGATAGTTATTCTGCTCTATTGTTAATGCCCGTTTAAAACAAGCTATGGCTTCGTAGTATTCACCACCATTTGCGAGAATTATTGCCTGATTGTTCAGTTTATCTGGACGTTCTGTCATGTGTTTTCCTCTAAAACAAATCCTTAGGAATCATTGCATTGAATAATTCTGGTATAAACGGATTTGCTGCAAATTTTGCACAGTTTGTTTGAATGAGCATTTTACCCTTTTCTGCGGCAGTTTGTATACACCCGCTCTTTTCCAGCAGGGCAATACATTTTTCTACAGCAGGGGAGGTTATACCTTCTTTTGCAGCCTGTGTCATGAGCTTGCTGATTTTTGCTTTGTCGCCCGGGAACTGCTGAATATGAAGAAGTACCGGCAGCGATTTTTTGCCTTCTACAATGTCGTCGCCGCGTTTTTTTCCAGGATTTCCTTTTGTAAGGTTTATTACATCATCAATTATCTGAAAGCCAACTCCAATTTGGGCTGCGGTTTTTCCGTATGTAGCGGCTTGTTTTTCTGTTGCGCCACCTGCCATAAAACCAACCTGGGCTGCAAGAGATGCCAATGTTCCTGTTTTGTTCTGTACCATGGCAAGATATTCTTCTATGGCAGGGTAAACATCTTTTTCTTTGTGCCAGTAAATGTCCATGGCCTGACCAAGGTGAAGCCGGCGAAGTTCATTTGTATATAATTTGTAAAAAGCAAGCTTCTGAGCATCTGTAAGCTTTGCTGTTTCAAGGCAGACTGGTGCTTCAAAATAAAGCCAGCTTGCACTGTTTAAGGCGTGGTCTATGCCGTATGTAATATGAGCTGCAGGCTTTCCACGACGAAGGTCGGCACTGTCTTCTATGTCGTCATGGATGAGGCTTGCTGTATGAACAAATTCTACAAGAGGAGTGAGCGAAAGGGCTGCTTTTTCACTGAGTGGTGATGCTTCCAGTTCCTGTTCCTGTTCCTGTTTTTTTGCCATCTGGTAGCAGAGCATGAGGAATAGCGGACGCCATCTTTTACCGCCAAGCTTTATAAGGTCAATATTTGGCTCAAGGAGTTTTGTTATAAATGTCTTATTATGTGTAATTGCATCTGGCAACGCACCAAAAGAAGCATTTTGCCATTTGGCATCATAATCATATAAAATAGCCTCTGACAAGGCCTTTTCAATCTTCTCAAGAAGGGTGGATAATTTTGGATTCATGTTTATATTATATATTATAATTCGATTTTCGCAATGACTATAGGACGAAACAGAGAAATCAATTAGATTCGTTTTTCATAAAAAAAATAGCTCCCACCGAATTTCATCTTCCAAAACCGGGGGTTCACCCCCTACGCGCTAAACTGCCTTGGAATTATTTACGTTGCCGCTCTCGCGGCAGCAGTTTAGAGCGTTTTTGTAAGCTGGAATTCGGCTCGCGCTATTTTTTTAATGCAATCTATAGAATTGATTTCTCTGTTTCGGGCTATGTGGAAAGTCACCAATATATTCACGATGTATCCACAAGTTATCCACATTTTTTTTAGTTCAAATGGATAAAAATGACACACCTTTATTATTTTGGGGTCAATATTTACGCAGATACAATTTTAGAATTAATACAAAAAACTCTGCTAAATCGTTATAATATAAGGATTTAACAAATATAGTATACAAATTGCACAAAAAAACTACATTTTTATGTAATGTATTATGCGGGGTTTAATAATTGTTTTTAACTAAAAAGCACTAGAATACAAGTTTGGCACCGAGTTTTCCACAAGTTTTCCACGTGTAGCCCCACAACAATTCCGCGTGTGCAAAAAAAAATCCGGCCTGTATTAGACCGGATTGTATTAATCATAATTTTGTTTAGCCAAGTGAAACTTCACCGCGTTCGTTGATTGCCAGAATTGATTTACAGCCTGAACAGCGGAAACGACCTGCTTTTGTTGCTCTAAGCTTTTTGCGGCATACAGGGCATTCAATAACAAGTGGGAAGATAGAAGAGGTTGCCGGGCCTCCTTCAGAGAAGAAGTTGATTGCTTCTTCTGTAGAGTTCTTAATATTGAAGAACTGAGAGAATCCAAGCAACTGGAATACTTCGTAAACCTTTGGCTGGATTTCAAGAAGAACAACGTCTCCACCCTTTGGTTTTACCATTTTTAAGAATACTGTAAAGGATCCAATTCCTGTAGAAGATACATAATTAAGAGCAGCACAATTGAAAATGAGATTTACAAATCCGGCTTCGATTACCTGTGTGATTTTTTTCTGAAAATAAGTTGAATTATATGTGTCGATATATCCTGTTAGATAAATAATTAATCCATTTGGCACATTAAAAGACTTGTCGAGCCTGATCTGGAGGCTGTCGTCCTTGTCAGCGTCAAAGCCAGGAATAATTACATTATTTGCATCCATCTGAAAACTACTCCACGTTTTTTGTTTTACAATTATACAACTTATATTTTACTATATAAATGGGAATAATGTCAAATTATTTTTGATTACTATAGAAAAATAGTATATAATTGAATAAAACTTTTCTGCCGATATTAAAAGGGGTAGGTTTTTATTATTTATGAAAAAAGCGTTTGGACTTGTTCTCACTTATTTTCTGTTTCTCATAATTGGAACTGCTGTTGGTATGTTCTTTTATTACGTTTATTTGAATGTACAATCTGCGGTTGCAGGCATTCCTTTTGAGGCTTTTAAGAAAGAAGATTTACTTAGAGTTCTTTTTTATGTGCTTGGATGTCTGCTTTTGTTTATATGTCCTGCAATGGTTTATGTGCGAATAAGTAATAAAGGTGGAATCTTACATTTTATCTTCTTTATTGTTCTTTCGGCACTTACATGGGGCATATTTGTTCCATTATTAGGTCATTTTGAGAATAAAGCCTTCTATAATACAAAAGACAGCTCCCGATTCCTGACTCAGGGATATTTCCGCCAGAATGGTGATAAAATCTACTATTTTACTAACGATTACAATAAAAACCCTTATCTAGATACAACTGCAATTGTAATTGATACCACTCCAGAAGGAACTGTAGAAGTAGAAAAAATTAAACCTACCCGTGATTTTATACTTTTCCGCGATTCGGCTCCTTACAGCGATATTCTTATTAAAAATGCCTTTGACCAGTCAGAAACTCAGCCAATTATTTCTTTTGCAATGATTATGGAAAGGGCAAGAAACTCCTTTACAAAGGGCTGGACCTTCTTCCTTGCCTTCCTTTCACTTGGACTTGTACTTGCATCGCTTTATGGTACAGCAGATTTATTCCGCTGGAGACTTTTGAATACAGGATTTTTAATGATAATGACCTTCTGCATCCTGGCAGCGCATACTCTTTATTATCATCCTGTTTTTACTTCTTTTAGACGTCAGTTTATTAATAATAAAGGATTTTTTATCTTCCTTTCAAAGTATATGGATGAACCACTGCTTGTTCTGGCAAATGTAACACTTAGTCTTGTATTTGTAATTATTGGAATTGTACGCTTTGCAACAAGACATAAGAGAGGGCTGTAGGTTTAATATGAAAAAGATTTTTACTATTTTATCTGTTTTTTTATGCCTTGGATTTGTAGTTTGCTTTGCAGCTGGTATGTTTGGCGCAGTTCCTCAGGAAGTTCCTTCAAACGGAAATTTTCTATATAAGTTCTGTATTGGAATTGAATATTTTGCCCGTTTTCTTCCAGCAATGGCTATTTCGGGCTTTGTAATTTCTCTTTCTGTTTATTTTGGTCATAATTCTCAGGGTAGTACTCAGGGATTTTCTCAGGCAATGGGCGAGCGCTTTAAGCTTGTAATCATTTCTGGTCTTGTTTGTACCTTCCTTGTTACTATTACAAATGAAACTTTCCTTTTGTGGTCAAAGCAAAAACGCACAGAGCTTGTAAATAAGACTAAAATTATCAAAGAATATATTGATGTTGGAAATCTTTTGCTTGATAACGGGGTAAATGAACGTGCCCTTGTTTATGCAAATGCAGCCCTTAAGCTTAATCCAAATTCACAGGAAGCCCGCGACCTTAAAAGCCGTGCAGATATGGAAATTAACAGAATCTACACAAGCGGACTTAAGTTTGATCTTACAAGTGCTCAGCCGCTCGAAAAAACTGATAATTCTCTTATCATGAACGTTGAGCAGATTAATGATTCATATAAATGCCTGCTTCAGTCAAAGGCAGCGTTTGATAATGAACAGTGGTTTAACGCTCATTATTATGCAGAGCTTGGCTTAAAGCTTACCGATCCAAAAAATCCAAATATTGATGAATTAAAAACAATTTCGGCTCAGGCCTGGAATAATATCACTCAGCTTCATAAGGCAGTTACCGGCGAAGAATATGAAATTTACGATCAGAAATACAAAGGATATCTTGCTCTTGTAAATAAAAACGATCTTGAAGCATATTATATCTTCCGCGGACTTTATGAAAATTACGATGACCTCAAGCGCGATTCTGATGTTTTGTTCTATCTTGAAGTTGCAACTAACCGCATTGAGCAGGAATACTTCTTTGTTGATGAAACGCTTGAGTTAAAATCATTTGAAAGTGCAAATGATGTATATTTTGCTTACAAACATCCAAATGGTGCAAAAGAGATTGTATATTATAAGGGGGTAACTTCTGTTCAGTCTTCAGGACAGTCAATTCAGTATTTGCGCGATTTGACTATTATAAGCCTTAGCAGCTACGGACGTGTTACAAGAAAGCTTACAGTTCCTTATGCAAAAATGATGCCTGTAAGTGTAAAAAATCTTACTGCTGCTACAAAGGAAATGCTCCAGATTGAAGAAAAAACAGACTTTGTTCCATATATATTACTCAAAGCTGTAGGTCGTGATGATCCAAATATTCAGTTTGGGCCAACCTATTCTTATCCGGACGGAACAACAGCAACTTCTCCAGAATATTTGATTTTCCCAATGAAATATTCAGAGTTCCTGCTGCTCGAAGAGTCTCCAAGCAAACCAGAAAATACATCTATGTTCTTCCTGTTCAAGTTTGTTAAGCATGCCGATGAGTTTGGTTTTGCACGTGAACAGTATTTGCAGACTATGCTCAACAGACTTTTGTTCCCGCTGTTCTTCCTTTTGCTCTTTATTATGCTTGCAAGCTTTGCCTGGAACAATCGTGTTGGCGGAAATCAGATGTTCCGTTTTGTCTGGGTTTTCAGCTTCCCGTTCTTAATAGTTATGAGTGCCTTCTTCTACAAGTTTGTATACATTTTGTTCAAGCTCATAAACTATACAATTTTGTGTGTTGCCAGCGGAATTGGCGCTCTTGCTCTTGGTGCAGCCGTGTACATTGTATTAATGGTCATCATGTCAATTTCGTTCATGTCAAAGCATACTTGATGTAAAACCCACATAGTATTAAAATATCTCACATAATCTTTTTTTCTGAAGGTATTTTCTATGATGAATCTTGAGATGCTCGATAAGGCTGTACGCCGTGTTCCGGATTTCCCAAAACCAGGAATTCTTTTTTATGATATTACAGGTGTTCTTGTAAACCCTGAAGCTCTCAAATTCTGCATAGACCAGATGGTAGAAAAATTTAAGGATTCTAAGGTAGACGCTGTTGCTGCTGTAGAAAGCCGCGGATTTATTTTTGCCGCTCCATTTGCAGAACGTCTTGGAATCCCTCTTGTTTTAATCCGCAAAAAAGGAAAGCTTCCGGGCGATACTTATGAATGTAGCTACGCCCTTGAATATGGAACAGCAACTGTCGAAGTTCACAAGTCTGATGTTAAACCAGGTCAGAAGTTCTTAGTTGTTGATGATTTGATTGCAACTGGTGGTACGCTCGCAGCCGCCAAAAATCTGATTGAGCAGGGAGGAGGGGAAGTCACTGATTTCTTCGGAGTAATCGGTCTTCCCGACTTAAATTATGCATCCGTGCTCGCACCTTGTAAGGTGACTACTTTAATTAACTATCACGGAGAATAATTATGATTAAATTACCATCAAAATATAAATCAATTCTTAGCACTCGCGAAACAGAACACGCGATTATTGCAATTAAAGACTTTTTTCAGCTGGCTTTGAGTACAGAGCTCAACCTTTACCGCGTAACTGCTCCTCTTTTTGTTGGAGCGGGAACAGGAATTAATGACGACCTTAACGGTGTTGAGCGTCCTGTAAGCTTTCCTGTAAAGGCCTTGAACGAAAGCCGCATGGAAATTGTTCAGTCGCTTGCTAAATGGAAGCGCCTTAAGATTACTTCACTTGGACTTGAACCAGGCTTTGGTATATATACAGATATGAATGCTCTTCGTCCTGATGAAGACCTTGACCCAATTCATTCTATTTACGTAGATCAGTGGGACTGGGAAATGGCAATTGATCCAAAGGACCGTACAGTATTCTTCCTGCACGAAATTGTAAAGAAGGTTTACCGCTGTATTCAAAGAACTGAATTCTTTATTTACGATCGCTATCCTGCAATTAAGCCAGTGCTTCCAAAAGAAATTAAGATTTTGTACGCAGACGACCTTCAGAAAAAATATCCTAAGCTTACTCCAAAAGAGCGCGAAGATAAGGTTGCAAAGGAATACGGAGCAGTTTTCATTACCGGTATTGGCGGCAAGCTTCCTGATGGAACTATTCATGACGGACGTGCTCCAGACTATGATGACTGGATTACAGAATGTGGAGACGGTCACCGTGGTTTGAATGGAGATATTCTTGTATGGAACCCTGTTCTTGACAGTGCCTTTGAGCTTTCTTCAATGGGTATTCGTGTAAGCCCGGAAAGCCTTAAGCTTCAGCTCGAAGAAAGAGGCTGCCCTGAGCGTTCAAAGTTTGAATTCCATTCAAAGCTTCTTAAGGGTGAACTTACACAGACTCTTGGTGGCGGTATTGGTCAGTCTCGTTTGTGCATGTTCCTTTTGCGCAAGGCACACATTGGTGAAACACAGGTTAGCATCTGGACAGATCAGATTAAGGCCGACTGCAAGAAAAGAGGAATTGTTCTTCTGTAATAATGACCGAATATAAATTCAAAACTTCAGAATTGGAAGCTCAGATTGAAACTCTTTCACAAAAGGGCATAACTGAGTTTTCAATTCACGATGCGTCCGTTGCAAAAGATAAGCGTCGGGTTCTTAAAATAATCAACCTGATTGCACAGTATGCACCGGACGTTTTTGTTTCTATTCTTACCGATGCCTCTGTTATAGACCGCGAAGTTGCTGCAGCCGCTACACAGATTTTCTGTTCTTTTGATATTCCGCTTGAAGTTCAGTCAAAGGGTGGCAAGATTCTTTTTGATAAAAAGTTTTATTCTGCAAAGGCACGCCTTCTTAATGATTTTGGTCTTGTGTTTGGCTTTCAGCTTACATATGCCCAGGTGCCTGGCGATTCCCTCAAACTGTTTTTAGATCGTCTTGATTTTGCAGTTCAGCAGTATCCTAATCATATTGATTTTGCACAGACAATGAATAGCGAAGAAGAAAAAACTGCAAAGGTAACAGGATTTTTCTCTGCCCAGGATATCCGTTATGCACGCGACGTGGCTTTTTCATGCAGAACCTTTTATACCTCGGGGCGTGCAGTTCCATGGTTTTTGTCTGTGTTAAAGCCTCTGCGCATTTATGCTTCGCGCTTTTTTGCTGATTTTGCAGAATGGCAGCGCTGTAACAACTGCGACTATAAAAGTGGCTTTGTCCCGGAAGCAGTACCACATAAAGATATTGAAAAAATGCAGATGCTCTTTTTGGAGCAGAAATATGAAGAAAAAGGACAGCATTCTCTTCTCCTCTTGGTAAAGGATATTGTTGCAATTAATGGTGCAATGTCCAGAGTTGCAGGAGAAGGGGAAGAAAGTACAATTGTAACCTCATATAATCCAGATGATTTATTAAGTGAAGAGGCCGTTGACCTTGCAGCCTTCTGCGAAAATGTCTGCATGGAAGAATGTAAGGTTCGCATTTTTGCGGATGAAGAAGGCCCTGATTACGAGGTGTTATAATGGAACTTTCAATCAAAAAATTAATTAAATTATGCATAAGTATCTGTCTTATTGCTTTTGCCCTTTTAACAACCGGATGCAGTAAAAAAGGTGCTCCTTCTGCCCTGAAACGTGCAAACAGTACATCATTTACGGAAGCTAAGATTTCTGCGAAAGGCTTTAATACTGTGGCTATGGCCGATAGTGTTTCTTTTGATAATGCGGAATATGCAATGGAAGAAGAAGCCCCTATGGCTCCAAGAGAAGCAGGTGACTCGCAGGAAGAAGTTTTCGAACGCAAACTCATCCGCACAGGAAACGTTTCTATAGAAGTTCAGTCTGTTTCTGATGCAGAAGAAAAAATTGCTCAGTGGGCAAAATCGCTTGGCGGTTATGTTACAAATGCAAATACCTGGGAAATGGGCGCCGGCTTTACAGTACGCGTTCCTTCTGAACGTTTTGACGAAGCAATGGCAGATGCCGGAAACTTTGGACGCATTACAAACAGAAGCGTAAACAGTCAGGATGTAAGTGATAATTATTACGATATAAAATCACGTCTTGAAACAAAATATATCCTCCGCGACAAGCTAACAAATTATTTGAGTCAGGCAAAGGATATAAAAGATCTTCTTGAAATTGAACGTCAGCTCAACTCTGTAATAGAAGATATTGAAAGTACAGAGAGCCGTTTCAAAAGACTTTCGAACCAAATTGATTATTCTACAATTTATATAGACATGCATTTTGAACACGGAAAAAATGAAAGCGGAATAATCCTTCCTGACGTAAAAGAATCATGGAACACATTTATTTCTAATATAATCGCATTTTTCTGGGGACTTTTAAGAATCCTTTTCTATATTGTAATTTTTGGTATTCCAGTTGTTGCAGTTGCAGCTTTCTTCTTCTGGCTTTTGTTTGGAAAAGTAGGCCTGCTTGTAAAACTGTTTAAGAAACTGAAGAAGTAGGAGTTTATGAAATTTTCTCATCTGCTTTTTGATATGGACAATACGCTTTATCCTTCAAGTTCAGATATGGATAAAGGTATTACACGCCGAATGCTTGAATGTGTTGCTGATTTTTTTAAGTGCGATATTCAAAAAGCAGCTGAATTGCGGGCGGAACGAATAGTTCATTATTCTACAACGCTTGAATGGCTTAGGGCAGAAGGCATGTCTGATGTAGAAGGCTTCCTCCTTCATGTACATCCTGATAACGAAGCAGATGAACTTATGCCTCAGCCGGGCCTTCGCGAGTTTCTTCTTTCTCTTGATTATCCAATGTCTATTCTTACAAATGCACCTCATGAGCATGCAGACCGAGTTCTTGGAAAATTGAAGATTGCCGATCTTTTTGATGCAGTTACAGATATCCGCGATGCTGATTTTTATGGAAAGCCTTACCCCGATGCATACAAAGCGGCTTTAAAAAAGGTTGGCGCAACTATTGAAAATACACTCTTTCTTGATGACATGCAAAAATATACAGACGGTTGGGCTGCTATGGGCGGAACTGCAATTCTTGTAGGATATCCAAATGGAAAACCTCTTTCTGATGATGCTCAGCCCATGATTCGTGCACGACAGGAAAATGAAGGCCGCGGTCCTGGAAAAACAATCAGGCTTAACTCAATTTACGAGCTTCCAGAGCTTTTGAAAAAAATGGAAGACGAATAACATGGCCGAAAAGCTGCATTTTTATAATGAAAATAAAATCCGCCTTGATGAGCTTTTGCGAAAGGAGCTTCCTGCTCATTACAACTGTGATTTTTCCAATTCAAAAATCAGACGTCTTATTATTGCGGGGGCTGTTAGTGTAAACGGTCGTGTTATTACAAGGCCTGCTTTTGTTTTGAATCCACGCTCTGATGTCTGCGTACTTTTTGACAAAGAAAAATTCCTGTACGAAAAACAGCCTGATGACATTAAGTTTGAAGTAACTTCCGATTCTGTTTTATATGAAGATGACAATTACATTTTTATAAATAAGCCGGCATTTTTTCCTGTTGAGCAGACTATCACCGGTAACCGCGACAATCTTCATGATGCTGTGGTGCGATATTTGTGGAGTAAAAATCCTTCATTACGAAATCCGCCCTATGTTGGCATAATGCATCGTCTTGACCGTGAAACAAGCGGCGTAATTCTTTTTACAAAAACCCGCGAAGTAAACAAACAGATTTCCGAGATTTTCCAAAGCCATTCCTTTACAAAAAAATATTATGCTGTTGTAGAAGCGGGTGATGTGAGCCCAGCCTTCAGCGTAGAAATGTACATGGCAAGAGTTTCGTCTAAAAGTCAGGCCGCAAAATGGGGTAAGGTTCCAGAGTCTGCAAAAGACGCCCAATACTCCCGCACCGATTTTAAAGTCCTGCGCCCAATCACAATAGAAAATAAAAAGTGTCTTTTGTTAGAATGCACCCTCTACACCGGCCGCACCCACCAGATCCGCGTCCACCTCTCCACCCAAGGCCTCCCCATCCTAGGCGACACCCTTTATGGAGGCACTCCCGCTTCCCGTATATACTTACATTCTTTTGAACTCTCGTGTAAATTCTTTACTGTAAAATCGGAAATTTCATGGTAACAAATATAATTCTATAGGAGAAATATTGTTGCAAAATCCCGATAATATAGTACAATGAATTCATTGGGGGAAAAAATGAAAAAACTTCTTATCCTTGTAGCAGCTGTGGCTGTAACTCTGGTTAGCTGTGGCGGTAATTCGCTCAGTTTTGAAAATCCTGACAGTAAAAAAGATGTAATCGCTTCTGGCGTTGCTCCTGCTGATATTGCAGCATGGGAAAGCGAAGTAGATGCAGACTTTGCAGCTGTTATTGAAGCCCTTGGAAACGACGGAGATCTTGAAGCTCTTGAGGCTTTTGATGCTAAGTATGGAACAGACATGGCAGAAACAGGTGCCCGCTATGCAGCAGCACGTGCAGCTCGTTCTGGAAGCAGCAGCAGTTCTGGCTCAAGCAGTTATCCTGCAATGCAAAACATGCCGTTCAACAAAGATGGTGCTGTTTACATTTCTGGTGGAACAGATGACCTTGTTGGTACTGTAATTGACTGGGTTTCTCCAAAAACTCTTCCTGGAAGTTATTATCATGGTGCAGTTCTTGACCTTGATAAATACGATCCAAACAACGAAAACGTTTACTGTCTTGAAACTGCAATTTCTAAAGGTGCAGGTTATGAAACAGCATATCAGTGGAGAACAAAGGTAAATGCTGCTGTTCTTAATCCAAAGTATTCTTTGACAAAATCTAAGCTCGACTCTGCTCAGGCTTACATGGACTACTACTGCGATATGAACAACACAAACATGGAATACGGTTTCTTCAAGAATACTGTAAACATCTTCAATGTTGTTACAAAATCAGATACATACACATGGTACTGTACAAAGGTAGTATGGTGGGTTTACAACAAATATGGCTGGGATATCGACTCTAACTCAAATCAGATTGACTGGACAACTTCCGGCTTGTACACTCTCGTAAAAGATTACTACTATGTACGCTACTTCTACTCTTCTTCTAAGAGAAAGGCTGCAATCAACGATTATCTTGCAAGTGCAAAGAAAAACATCGTTCTTGCAGAAGAAATCATGCTTTCTCCATACTTCACAAAAGTATTTGAAAACATTCGGGAGAACTAATGTATAACCTGTCCGATGCAACCGCAAAGGGCAGAATAAATACCGCAGGTTGCACAAAACTTGCGGTATTTTTTTTATTGTGCCTGTTTATTTTCTGCGGATGTCCTGCTAATGCTTCTGATTCTCAGGCTGCAAGCCTTCCTTTTGTAAAAGCTGGAAAGATTTGTTCTTTTGATACAGAGCAGCCTTCTTCTAAAATCAAAACTTACGATTTTTATGGGGTTCCAGATAACTTTACTCAAAAAGCTGTATGCGCTTCTAAGAAAGAAGGTTTTATACTGGCCTGGAATTCTAAAAACCAGTATTTGTATCATATTAACTCGGCCGGGAATGTAAGTTCAAAGCTTAAGCTTAGCGGATCAATTGTCTATGCAGATAAAAAATATATTCTGGCACAAACAAACAGCTTTATAGATAATAAAGGCTTTTCGTTTACACTTTACTCAGTTAAATATTCACGGGCAAACAAAAAAATCAGCCTTAAAAAACTTTGGGACGGATCTATTGATTGTTTTGTAGCCGACTGCTTTTTTACAGACGATGGAATTTGTATAGGCGGCGGAACAAAAGATGATTCTAAACACAATGTTTTTTATATAACTGCAAACGGCATTCATAAATGCTTTAGTACTACCAAAAATTCTGATTTTTTACGAATCATGAATACCGGCAGCAGAGTTTATGCTTTTGTAAGCGGAAGAGAAAAAGTGGCTGTGGAACCTTTGATTTACAATTTTACCCTTGATGATTTTGCAGAGGGAACTGCTCCTGGAGCATGTATAAATCTTAGTGCAGACACAAAACTGCCTTCTGGTTTTGAATGCTTTTTTGGCTATGGCTTTGTAATGGCCCAAAACCTGGTTCTTCCTGCCAGTATAGACGGAATAATTTCGTTTATAGCCTATGATTTTGAAAAAAAATCGATTTCAAAAGTAATTAATGAGGCAACAGGCTGCCTTGCTCCTCTTGGAAGCACATCTGCAGGCTATTATTATCTTGCAAAAGACGTTCTTTTACCAGATTCCTGGTATGGAATTGCTCTTTTTGACGGAAATCAGTGCCTTAAAATTAACGCTTTTTAACAAAAACCTCTCTCTTATGTAATTTTTTTATAATTTACAACGCAATAAAACCGTGTTATAATACTAGAACGCACTAAAAGAGAGGAGAAAAAGTTTTGCAGGCCGCATGCATCAATAAAATGTGCTTACATTTCTTCTAACCATTACATAGTAATTATTCTCATCCAAAAATATAAGATTCTTATAGATAAGCGAGGTTTTTTTTGATGAAAAAATTGATTATATCTGTCCTTGTGGGGTTATTAGCTGCATTTGCGTATATTGGCATTATGCTGCTCATAAGTGCACCTTTTATGCTGTTGATTAAAATGGGACTTTTAGGAATCGTATCGGGTGAATCAACTGTTGCAGCTGTTGTTTCTAACCTTTGCGGAAGCTTAAAAGGCATTACAGGTCAACTTGGTAATATGGCATTGGCTATTATCATTATTCAGTCTGTTCTTTTTGTTATCCTTAGCGTTGTTTCCTTTATTTTTATGACAAAGGTTATGGAAGTATATCTTAAAGACGACAGATACTTCAGACGTTTTTATGATGTAATCTTCTTTATTGTAATGATTCTTCCAGAAGTTTTGATTATTCTTTCTTTGTTCTTTGGCTTCTCTGTTAAAATATTACTTTACATTTTGATGGGCCTTACAATTCTTGTAACAACTTTTGCTTCTGTAATGGCAGGAAAAGTCCTTCCAGATTTAATGAAAAACACAAACAGAAGATATCTTTTGAATACAGGTATTAAAGATAAATAAAAGAGGCTCGTATGAATATAAAATCAGTAAAGAAATTTTCTATATTATTAGTTTTGTTCTCTTTGTTCTGTAATTCATTTTTGTTTGCAGACAAGGGTAAGAGTGTGGTTGCTCCAGAAGAAGAAACTCCTAGTGCTCCACAGGGAAGAATTATAGTTCTTGTTGTTGATATTTCGCAGAGTATCAAAGGTCAGCTTGATGCTATTATTGACGGACTTTGCGAAGAAATTGTTGAAAAGCGTCTTCAGTCTGGCGATTACTGTGTAGTAGTTCCTCTTGGAGATTCAACAAATTCAGACAAGGCCGATTCTTTTGGCGTAAAATTCAGCAACGATAAAGAAAAGATTCAGAGCTATCTTCATCAGATTAAAAGCTGGATGCCTTCTAACCTTAACACAGATATTGGCGCTGCCATGAAAAAAGCTTTCTTCTATATAAATATGATTAATGAAGAAAACAATGGCGATATGTATGAACCTCTTGTATTGTTTATTACAGATGGTGAAATTTATCAGAGCCCTAACAGCAAGGTGCCTGTAGTATGTACAACACCAGAAAAGATTTTTGAAGACCCTGTTATGAGCCCATCTCTTAATTCTTATGACAACTGGTGGTTCCTTGGAATTGAAAACGAAGGTGTTCCTCTTGAGCACATTAAAGCTATTGCTCAGGGAGTAGGTGCTTACCCGGATCGTTATGAAACTTTAAATGATATGGATCAGTTTGGAATGCTCTTTGACTTGTGGCTTTCTAATATTCCTGATCCGGCTCCAAAGGATATAGGAAACATCACCTTTAGCAATGTAAAGTTTGACGGAAAAGCCTTGAGTACAAAAGACTCAAAGTATACTGTTGTTTCAAATAAAGCAAGCAAACTTTCATGGATAATGAAGAGTTCTTATCAGAGAAACAAAGTTGTAATGACCTTCAAGAGCGTTACAGCAACCTTCCAGGAAGAAGTAACTGGTAAAACAACACGTTTCGAATTAGTTCCAGAATCTGGAAATATTGAGTTTGCGCCAAAGTCTCAGAGAGATTCAACTCTTAATGTTGCTTTGCCAGAAATCCTTGGAAAAGGAAAACTCAAGCTTGATGTAAAAACAGAATTAAATACAGCCAACCGTTCTTCTGATGATGAGATTCCTGAATATCTTTTCTATGTAGATTTCAAGACTCCACAGGCAATTTTATTAGGAAAAATTATTCCTCCTATTATCATCCTGGTTGTAATTATTTTGCTCATAATCATTCTTAAAATTATTAAGGCAAATGCCCCAATAAAGGTAAGAATGGAAGTTGTAGGAAAAGGTAAATCAAAGAACGTTTCTTTTAAGGTTCATGCTAAAAAAGATTTTGGTTCAAAGCCTTCTGCTGCATTCAAATTGGAAGGTTCAAATTATGCTCCTATAATAGGAAGCCTTGAACGAACCGGAAAACAGTCATGGAAAATTAATCAGTTAGACAGTTCTTCTTTTGAAAATGAACAGGGTAATCTTTCTGCTTACAAGCTTGGAACAGGAATTAAAATTACTCTTAGAGACGGAAGCACTGTTACTATAAAGTTTACTAAGGCAAGATAGGAGTTTTGTATGGGACTTATGCAGGGATTAATAATTTGGGGAATTGTAGTTGTTGTTGCAGCAATTCTTCTCTTTTTGTTCTGGAAATTCTTCCTTTGTACACGAACTGGTTATGAATCAAAAAAATCGGTTATGGGCTGGGGCGTTGGCGTAATGCTCGCTGTAATTGCCGCAGTTATGTTTATTCCTCTTTTGATAACTCAGGCAGATACTGCTATTGAAGAGGTAATGAGAGGTTTGCAGGATTCAATTGTCGAAGATGCACAGGCTCTTTTTGAACCTCATGCACAAGAGGAGCTTGCAAATGTTGTTGATGGTTTTCTTGCAGACAAAGGAATTTCATTAACTCCGGAGCTTGAGGATTTAAAAAATAGTGCAATCAGCAATGGTATAAAGTATGCAAAGAACAAGCCGTTTTACAACAAAATTGAAACAGCTTTAAAAACATTCAAGGTTGATGATGTTCCTGTTTTGAATATTGACGCTTCTGAAATAGGCGGCATTATTCCAAAGGTTATGGAACCTTATGGAAAAGAAGCTATAAAGAATTCTGTAAAAATGGACTTCATGAAGCTGTTTACAAATAAGGTTAGAAATACAACTTCGTTTGCTCCTGTTACAGGAATTGAAATTCCAGAAATGGTATCGGCTGGAACAAAAGCAATTACAAAACGATTATCAAGATTCTTTATTGTTTTAAGTTCAATCTGCTGTGCAGCTCTTTGTGTAATAATCTTTATCATTATTCTTATGCTTAAAGATCCAAAAGAAAAGGATGATGATCTTGAAGAGCGCAGATGGCTTTTTGAATTTGACAGAAGAAATAAAAACACAGGAAAGAAGATTTCTGAAGAAATCAATCAATATAACTAAACGGGAAACTAAGAGAGGTAAATATTATGGCTAAGATTTTTCAACCAACAGTAGTAATTGGTGTAGGTGGTACAGGTAAAGGAATCATCCTTGCCCTCAAAAAAATGATTGCAGAAAATTCTCCAAAGGGAATGGGTGACTATCCGCTTTTGAGATTTTTAAGCGTAGATACAGACGTTACTACTCCTACTGTTAATACAACTATTCAGACTATTAAGCCTTCTGAACTTGAATTAAACAGATCTAAAGAAACTTTTTCTCTTCACGCAGATTTTAATATTGTTCCAGATTTAAAGGACTTCCCTGATATTGCTGCATGGTATCCTCTTTCTCAGAAACATTATCTTACTCCTTCTGAACTCGAAAAGGGTGCTGGACAGCGTAAGCCAATCGGACGTTTCTCTTTTGCCTGGAACGCAGATACTTTAAGACCAAAGATTGAACAGCTTCTTAGAAATCCTGTTGATACAGATGTTGCAAAGCAGAATGGTATTGGTGAATCAAACCTTGCAAAGTTCACAAACGTATTTATTTGTGGTTCTATTTGTGGTGGTACTGGTGCCGGTACATTCCTTGATATGGCTTATCTTGTTCGAAACGTTGCAAGCCATATTTCAAACAGAAGCATCTACATTTATGGTATGCTTGGACTCGCTTCGCTTTTTGAAGGCATTCAGGGTGATGCAAACATCAAACCGAACTGTTATGCTTCTCTGGTAGAAATGGATCACTTTATGAATCCGTTTACCTATCAGAACGAATACAGAAAATTCTATCCTGCATATAAAAACATCGGACCAAAGCAGTGGGATTATTCAAAGTCTGCAGAAAACGGACCATTTGATTTCCCATTCCTTTTTGATAAAACAAACAGCGCAGGCTTCTCTTTAAGTTCTACTGCTGCCTTTAGCGAAATGGTTGCCCGCTTTATTTATCTTTTGACAGGTCATGAAGTTGCTCAGGAATGGCAGTCAATGGATAACAACATCCGTAAGAATCTTGATAACGCTTACTTGTATCAGAAATTCCAGAAGCCAAATAATTACCGCTCTATGGGTACTTTCTCTGTAATGTTCCCACGCCGTATGGCAATTCAGATTTGTGCTTACAAGCTTGCTGATGTTTACCTTGAGAAAATCCTTGATGATACTTACAATCCGCAGGAAATTACAAATCTTGTAGAAAGATTTATGAACAATACAAAGTTCAACCCAACCAGCGATTTGCTCAAGAATATGTTTGATAATTATTCTTCTGATGAAGCCGGTGCAGACAGCTTTGCTTCTTATATTGAAACTCAGAAGGAAGATTTCCTTTCTTCATGTGACGACTGCGATAAAAAAGAAATTATCCAGAAGGTAAGAGAATGGAAGGAGCAGATGGAAAAGAGAGTAATAGAATTCAAACAGCAGAATTCTGTTACTGCAAGAACTCTTAGAGAGCAGTTCCTTGATGCCCTTACAAAACGCATTGCAGAATTTGTAGACCTTACTTTGCGCAAAGATGAAGCAAATAAAGTTAGCGGTGAACCAAGAGCAGTAAGAGGTTCTATTGTAAGAGCTCAGAAGTTTACAAAGAACTTGCTTAGTATTTATACAGATGCTGCAGAAACCTACAGAAAACAAAAGGATTCAACTGCTGATGTAATTAAAGACAACGAAGCAGAATACAAGAGCAAGCTTGATGATCTTGAAAAGACAATAGATTCTCTTCTTTCTACAAAGAAAAAGATTTCTGAAGATCTTGAAAGTACCCTTGATTCTTGTGTTTCATACCTCAACACAAAACGCGAAAACCTTATTGCAGAATGGGCTTATGAATTGTTGACAGGTATTAAAGAGCTTGGAATTGTAAAATACAATGGTCTTATTGCAGAGCTCGAAGCCGAAAATCAGATGCTCGAAAGAGGTGTTACAGAGTTCAAGGCAATTCAGGAAGAAGTTAAAAAATATCTTTTTGAAAACAAGAATTATGAATCAAATTATCTTTGTGATATTTTGTTTGATTATAAGGATGATGTTGAAGGCGTTTACCAGGCTTTGATTGCAGAAAAGGGTGAGGATTTGATTTTCCAGACTCTTTCACAGTCTCTTAAAGATAAAGAAAATGCCTTTGGTAATTCTTACGAAAACCTTAAAGATTTAATCCGTTCACAGATGCTTATTTGTATCCTGCGTGCTACAGAAGAATACTTTAAGGAGCCTATTGGAAAGATTAATATTACCGACAAGCTGTTGAAGAATGAAGAAAAGCTTAATCTTCTTCTTAACGGAAACTATTATAACAACGCAAGTGTTTATCTTGGACTTGATGGTGGTCAGCTTTCACAGGTTGGTCTTAACCTTGACAGTTCAACATTCTTTGCCATTACAATTCCTGATGTTTATGAAGCAAGACCTTGTCGTGCAATTAAGGGTGTTAATGGTCTTGGAAAGCGTTGTCCTGTTGATGATGATGAAGAAAAATACAAGGGAGATAATGCTTGTCCATTCTATCCAAACTGTCTCAAGAAGAGAATCCTTGATAATGGACGCACAAACCTTGCAATTGTTCCAACATCTGAAACTGCAGAAATCAACATTGTAACAACTGTAGCCGGATATCCATTGCATGCTGTTACTACTGCAATTCATGATTGTAAGTCTCTTTATGAACAGCAGAAGCGCAAGAATGAAGAAGAGAACAGATCCCGCCAGATTCAGGAAGAAAGACTTCACATGTTTGGTCCAATCGACTTTACAGATTTGACAGAACGTTCAGAAGATCCACTTGTACTTATGAAGCCATTCAAGAAAACTGTAATGTTTGCTCTTGCTTTGGGGCGTCTTGTTATAAGACCACTTTCTGTTGACTTCATTACAAAACGTGACCTTGATGCCGGTAGACGTGATAATCCTAGTCTTCATCTTGGAGAAAGCATTGCTGATATTTACAAGAGCTTCCAGAGTACAAGAACAGAAGATCAGAATGCAATTAAGCAGATTACAGAAGAGATGAAGTATGTAAAAGATATGGTTGCCACTAACGACGAAATAAAGAATAGTCTTGCAGAAAAACTCAAGGCTTCTTTTGAAGAATTGAATAAAAATCCACCAGCTGGCATTACTCCTGCAGACATCGATCTTATTGATGAGGTTGCAAAAGAGCTTTGTGGTCTTGAACTTGTTCAAAAGCCAAAAGATGGTGGCTTGTGGTAAGCTTGTGAAAATTCTCAAAGGATGTAAATATGGAAATAGAAGAGCGTGATGTAATTCTTATTGGTTTAGGTGATTTTGGAAGTAAAACAATTAATCTGTTTAAAAACTTCCTTGATGAACGAAGACACCAGATTAAACCAGAGATTCTTAAAAAGACAAATGTGTATCCTATTGAATTCCAGACAAAGGGACCTTTTAGTTATACATATTTGTCAGAAAGAATTGATGACCTTGTAAAAGATAGTCAGGCAAAGAAGTTTAATGGAAATTTCTCTTTCATTTTTGTTGGAGACTTATATGACCAGGGAACTTCTTTGTATGCAGTAGACTTTGCTTATTTACCATGGACAATGGAAAGAGCAGGGGTTTTAAAGAAAAAGGATGTTTTGGGCTTCTTTACTTTTGCAGATGCTTATGGTGCTACTGTAAAAGCCGACAGCGGATCAATGGCTTCAATCCTTAATTACTTTAAGAGAATGAATGATATTGACTATTCGAATGAATACATCCCTCCATATAAAGATCCTAACGGCCACGATTTTGGTTCAATCAGCAGCCCGACCGGTCCTTTTGACAGAAACTATGTAATTGTAACTCCAGGAAATCAGGATGCTGTAGACCGAGATACATCTCAGATTTTTGCAGAAAGAATCTTCTATGAGTTGTTCTATTTGTCTTCTACCTTTGCTGATCTTGAAAGAGAAAAGCATGGTGAACGCGACAGAAGCTCCGGAAAACTCTTCTCAAGCTTCTCTATGATTCAAATTTCTCGTCTTGAAGATTTACAGCATTACTTCTTGAAGTACACAAGAGAAGATCAGATTTCTGAATATCTTCTTGCCGATTCTATTAAGGGTACAGACCTTGATTACTATCAGCAGCAGTTCTTTAATTTAATTGATATTCCTAAAGACAGAGAATTCCCAATTGGTCGTGCCGTAAACCTGTTTATTAATGAAAACAAACAGGCTTTGTCTCAGCTTCTTGATGTTTATCAAAGCAAGCAGAGCGAAGATTTTAATGATTACATTAACGCATGTAAATCTAAAATTGAAGTTAAGCTTCAGGAACTTACTCCAAAGTATACAGAGTTTACACGTTTCCAGATTGACCACATGCTCGAGACTCTCGAAAAAGGTTATCAGCAGCTTTTCAATATAAACCGTCTTACAGGTAATATTAATACATATATCCTTTATGTAGAAAATCTTTCGGAACGCTTAAGCTATTGGGAAGCAAGCCTTAGAAGAATTCTTGAAGAAACACAGAACCTTTCAATGGAAGCAGACTATAAAGCTGCAGAAAAGAAAATCACAAAGATTCAGAACAGCCTTATTTATAAGCTTCCATTGTTTGTTCCAATCAGAAGAAAATTAATAGAGAGCATTATTCTTAGTCTGCCTCTTGAAAAATATCTTCGCGAAAATATTAAGAAAAACCTTGCGCAGTCGTTCCTTGATCAGTGGGAGGATAAGTCAACTTCTTCCAGAAATCCGGTAAGCGATTGTGAAGAATTAATTGCAGCCTTAAAGAAAATGAAAGATCTTATGACTGCAAAGAAGGAATTGATTAAGCAGAAGATTAATTATATTTCAAACATGCCTTCTTACTACTATGTCATTTCGCAAAAAGAGCAGGAAGAATATTCAGAATTGCTCAATCAGATAAGAAGTGAACATTTTGGTACAGCTAAAAAGTCTGATCTTGAAAAACAGGCTAAAGAGTTCTTCAAGACATGGACCGAAGGAAAGACAAGACAGAAAATCACAAACTCTTCTGAGTTTATCCGCCACTTTGATTCATTTATTGAAAGCAAAACTGTCTCTGCAATGGACAATGTTTATTCCGGAACAAGTGCCGATGAATTTGGAGCCTGGGCCGACGATGCTGTTAGAAGCATGGAAAAACGAACAGAGCAGCTTACTCATAAGTCGTTCAAGTCTGACTCTAAAAAGGTTGGCGAAAAACGAGTTCTTCTTAATCCAGAAAGAAAACTTGATCAGCTTTCGGAAAAAGTTAAAGAAAGATTTGATGATTCTTTAGGAATGGAACAGCTTAGTATTCCACGCGAGTTTACTCTTGGTTCTGTTGTATACTTCCAGGACTGGCTCTGGATGGCTAAGGATGAATTCCAGAAATATGACAATCTTCTTAAGTACGAAAATGATCCGGCTCCTGTTCCTAAATATTCAGATTCTGGTTCGGCTCCAAAGACTGCTCCTGTTTCTACACCAAAGGCAGAGCCTGCTGCAGTTACTCATACTGCTGCACCAGCAGCCCCTGTTGCTCCAGAGCCAACTCCAGCTCCTGCACCAGCCGTTTCAAGTGCGTCGGCAGATGCAGATGGAGACTATCCTTCAGAAGACGAAATGAACTTTATGGATCAGAACGTAAGATCTATCCTGCTTGATTTCTGTGAGCCTTGGGTTAGACTTGCCTGGTATAAAGGTAAGTTTGATGAAGAAAAAGAAACTTTGACAGATGGAGAAGTAAGAAAGCTTTCTAAGGCAATTGAAATGAGCGATCTGCTTCAGAGTCTTGATGATAAACAGCTTCATGATTACGCCAAGGAAATTGGTTGTCCATTGAGTCCTGTAAAAGACAGACAGATTGATATGATTATTAAATATATCAGAAAAAACAACGGTTAAATAAACGAGGAATGAAATGAGTATATTACTTGGTATTGATTTAGGTACAACTAACTGCAGTGTTACTGCGATTGATGAAAACGGAAACACAACAATTGTAAAGAACAGAGATAATGAATATATAACTCCATCTGCAGTGTATTTTAATACGATTCCAAATAATTACATTATCGGTAAACGCGCAAAAGAAAAGGCTTCTACAGATCCTAAGAATCTTGTTACTCTTGTAAAAAGAGAAATGGGTAAGGTTAAGGAAGAAGTTCGTTTCAACAGATATGATAGAAAATTTCATCCATATATTTACTGGGGAAGAACATTTTCTCCAGAGGAAGTTTCTTCAAAAATCTTGAACCAGTTAAAGCAGGATGCACAGGCTGCCCTTGATTGTGAAATTACAAAAGCAGTTATTACTTGTCCTGCATATTTTGGTCAGAATGAAAAGGAAGCAACACGTCTTGCCGGAGAACTTGCAGGCCTTGAGGTTTTAGAGGTAATTCCTGAACCTACTGCTGCCTGTCTTCAATACGGAACAACATCAAAAAAAGACAATGAACGCATTTTTGTTTTTGACCTTGGTGGTGGTACCTTTGATATTACAATCGTAGACGTTACAACTGGAAGCTCAGGAAAAAAGATTGATGTAAAATGCTGTGGTGGCGACTCTAAGCTTGGTGGAGCAGACTGGGATGCCTACATGCTCGACTATATGCTGAACTGCTTTGACCGTGAATATCATGTTGACCTGGCTTTTGAAGAAGGCGCCGAAAAAGAAATAACTTACGGAAAGCTTACTCTTGATGTAGAAAAGGCAAAAAAGGAATTATCAAAGCCTGATGTTACAGAAACAAAAATTGTAATGGAATATGGTGGAGCTAAGCTTGAAGAGGTAATTACTAGAGAAAAATACGCCGAAATTACAAATCAGCTTACAGAGCAGTGTAAAACATATTGTCAGAATCTGTTGCTTGATAATAATCTTACATGGGACGACATAGATACAATCTTAATGGTTGGAAGTATGAGCAACTGTCTTTTCCTGCAGGAAGCTCTTGCACAGTGGAGTGGAAAGCCTGTTAATTTTGGTGTTGTTAATCCAAAAACTTGTGTTTCAGAAGGTGCCGCTATTCGTGCTTATTCAAAACTTTGTGCTTCGGAAGGACGCCAGACTGTTGTAAAAACTCATGCTCAGACCTTTAATTATGATTCTGATGATCCAGATGCAATTGCAAAAATCGAAGCTCAGACAAATAATGCAGAACGTGTTTCTACAGTTATTGAATCTGCAACAAGCGTTCTTCCTGCATCTATTCGCCTTAAGCTTCTTAAAAGCGGTAAAGATCATGCATATCAAATGCTCAGTCAGAACCAGCCTTATCCATGCTCGTTTGTAAAAGATTTCAAATTGAGCCGAGATAATCAGCCTGATGTAACTTTAACAGTTCTTGAAGGTGAAAAAGAAGATCCTGCTTATTGTATAGAACTTGGAAGTGCTGTTCTGCCTTTGGAAGGTCAGCATTCCAAGGATGATAGAGTTTCTGTTTCATTTAATGTTGATGAAAACGGAATTATTCAGGTTTCTGGAATTGACCTTAAAACTAATAAATCTGTAAAAGCCGAAATACGAAGAAAAAATACACTTTCATCTGACGATATCGCAAAAGCAAAAGAAGATGTTGATAATGATGAATTTGAATTACCATAAAGGGGATAAATAATGAGTAAGTCTAAAAATATTCAAAATAATGATGCTGATCAGAATAATCAGGCCGACGATGAAGAGTTTTCTTTAGGCGAGTCTGATGATTTTTCGCTGGGTGAGTCTGATGACTTTGCGCTTGGCGAATCTGATGATTTATCTCTTGGAGATTCTGGTGATTCTGTTCCTACAGAAAAAAAGACTGATGATGATGTAGATATAGATGAGTTTTATAGAAAATTTGTTGAAGGCTATGTAAACTCAACTTACAGGGAACGTGAATACGACGACTTTATTCTTCAGGGTAATATCAACTCAAGATTATTATATGATTATTTTAAACTCAAACCTTTTCAAATTCCAACTGATGACGACAAGCAGAGAATTATTGATTTTTGTGCCAAATTATCTGCACGTGCAGAAGATTTTTTAAAGACAGATCAGGCAAAGCGAGATACATTAATTGACTGTATTGGTGTATTAAAGGCTTTCTTTACAACAAATAAGAGTACTCTTATTAAGGAACGTCTTGAAACTCTTGAATGGAATAAATTTGAAACTACAATTGATGAAAAGTGTGAAGACAAAATTGTAGAAATTGACGAAATGGAAAACTTGTATAAGAATGCCATTCGTTTAGGTCTTTTCTATGATAAAGAAACACGAGATGCTTTCCGAGAAAAACTGAATGAAGAAATAAAGAAAAGAGATGCAAAAGTACAATCTCTTGAAGAAGCGTTTACAAAATGGTTTAAGGAATATTCTGTCCAGAATCCAAAAGGTGTTCAAAACACATTTGGTAACAAAAAGAGAATTGCAGAAGAATATAAGAAATACAAAAGGGCTATAGATTATATAAATGATGTAGAAGATAAAACTACAGACCAGGAATACATAGATAACATCGAAAAGATTCTTGCCGATTTAGGTTTTGAATTAACAAGCCCGCTTCATCTTCTTGAAGAATATATTGATGACTATGTTCTTAAGCACAACCTTGATATAACTAAGCTTTCTGAAGGTGACTATAATGCCTTTAAAAATAAAGCAACAGATGATTATTCGATCAGCGAAGCAGAATGGGAATCTTTTGCACAAGCAAAAAACATCGGTTATATTTCGAATGAGTCTTTAACACAGCAGTT